>NZ_JAXGFR010000003.1:0-389835 GCF_041008775.1 Pseudophaeobacter sp. C1-32P7
GCACGTTTGGATCGCTTCATCGCTGAAGCTCGGCTGCCGCCCACGCTTCCCGCTCGGCGGCGGCTTCCACATCATGTCGGGATTGAACCAGATCGTCAGCGATCCGCGCTGACACAGTGCTTCATTGTAAGCCGACCAGTTCGTGGTCTTATACTTCGTAGGGGCCCAACTGCTCATACCTTCCAGCTATCACGCTGGATTCACGCAGTGAATCCCTCACCCGATTTGCGCAACAAGGCCTCCCAGATCTGGTCGACCGGTTCAGAAAACTCATCGTCCTCATCGATAAAGTCCTCAAATTCGTTATCCACCTCATCGAGTTCGAGTTCGACGTTACCGTCGGGAGCACCGCGATTTCGTGAAACTAATTCTGGATCAAAATCGGATCCTGTTTTACCCGAAACGGAGTTTTCTGAGTCATGTTCTATGTATGCTTCGGTAGTTGACGTTTGTTGTCCAACTTCAGGAGGACCCATTCGTATTGGATTTTCGTCGTGTACGTCGTCTCGCGTATCCGTCTCGCGAACCTCGGATCCGAAGACATATAGATCCGGATGAAAACCGTCCCTAATTAAGTCTTCGGGATCAGCCGCGGATTTGGTGGTCCCCGAGTTAGGCTTAGCCTGCTCGACTGCCGGCAAGGGTTCAACTTCGGAAAATTCGGAATCTACTAATGGATTCAAATCTGGATGAACGGTCGTATCGTTCGAGCCTGCCAGTTTGCGTCTCAGTTTCGACAAAAAACCCTTCATCAATCGGCCCTTTTTACAAAAGGCAGAGCACAAAGCGTATTCACCAACTGCATTTGCTCGACACTATTGCACTTCGCCTCACGCAAACGCGGCGCACCGAATACCACTGCGAGCGCCTTGGCGCGTGAGACCGCGACATTGATGCGGTTCAGAGAAAACAGGAACTCCATCCCGCGCGAGGTTTCTTCGGCGGAAGATGCGGTCATGGAAACAAGGCAGACGGGCGCTTCCTGCCCCTGAAACTTGTCCACGGTTCCGACACGAACACCCAAGGGAAGGGCATCCCGCAGAGCGTTTACCTGAGCGTTGTACGGAGCGACGACAATGATGTCCGTCTCGCGCATCGGCCGCGTGCTGCCATCCTTCCCCGTCCAGCTGCTGTCAAGGAGGTCAGTGACGGTTTTGCCAATAGCGGCGACTTCTTCCTGTGCGATCTGTGCATTCCCCTCATGCGGGACCGGCACCCAGAAAGCTCCGGCTTCGGGGAGCGCCGTGCCTGTCACGCACTGGTTAGCCGTATCAGGATGGCTGGTCAGGCGGCCTTCATACACCTGTTCCGAGACAAACCGACAGACCTCCGGATGCATGCGCCGGGATGTGGGAAGGAAGATACCCCGCTCGGCTGGAACCGTCGCATGCTCCCCGAGCATCCAATCTAGGCACGACAGGCTCGCAGGCTCGGGATGCGCCCCCTGGATGACCTGCGGCAACTGGCGCGGGTCGCCCACAAGGACGATGTTTCGCGCGGCGCGACCCATGGCAGCCATGTTTGCCAAGCCAACCTGGCCCGCCTCGTCGACGAACAGCCAGTCAAAAGCCTGCACATTCTCGTCGCGCGAAAAGAACCAAGCGGTGCCGCCCACGACATGGGCGTCTGACAGCGCAGGGTCGTCGTTTGCCTGCGCGCGGGTGATCCCGGAAAATCCATCGAGATACCCATCCTCACCCCCTCCGACCTTGTGCGCCAGTTCGGCGTTTTCCAATGTGATGTCGAGATCGTCATCCTCGAGTGCGAGAAGACAACCCATCAGAACATTTCGGATCGCCTCGTGACTGTTCGAAGCGACTCCAACTCGGAACCCTTGGCGGACAAGGGACAGGATCGCGCGGGCGCTGACATAGGTCTTGCCGGTGCCGGGCGGTCCCTGGATCGGCAGGACCGTTCCATCCATGTCATTCACTACGGCAATAGTACCCGTTACTGGGTCTGCCCCGCCCAAAAGATCGCCCCGTGGGCCAGAACGCAGACGCGGTGCAGCGCGCGACAGTAGGTCATCCACTGCCGTGTACCTGCGTGCGCCGCACTGATCGTCGATCACATCACGCAGAGCATTTGCAATGACGCCCGTCTGGATCGGCCAGTCCGGATGCAGCGTCAGTTGATCTGCCAAGAGGTCGGCTTTGCCTGGACCTGCCTTGACCGTGATCTGACGAGCGCGGCGATCCATGGACTCGATCCCGACAGTAGTAGGAGGGCTGTCAAACACCGGAACCGTCGCTTTCTTGCCGCTCCGCAGTTTCGTTTCCTGTTCGGGATAGGTGTATCGGCGCGCGAAGGATCTCTTGACGGGTTCGACAGGACCCGCTGCCTCAAGCCCGCCAAGCGCATCGAGATCGTCGAGCAGATCATCTTCGTCCTTAGCAGCGCTATCGAACACGGCCCATTGCGCGGGCTTCACCTCACGGCTGTGAAAGACGCCGAGGTTGAACAGCATATCCTGCCGCGCCTCCGGCAAGCCTGATGCTGCCAGCAGGTTGCGCAGAGCTTGCGTGTCGGCATCTTCTTCGACTTCTTTATCGCCTGCATCCGGGGCAAGTGTCGGCCAAGGGCCGGTGGGTCGGATGCCTACCAGCCAGTCGCGCAATTCCTCAGTGGAGATACAGTCGATGCGGTTGTAATCCTCGATCTCGTCCAGAATCTGCTGGTCCTGCGTTTCGCGCCAGCGCTCATAGGCCACGACCGAGCCACCCGCCGTCTTGACCTCGCCGTCGCGCTTGCGGTCGTAAAATGCTTCCATCGATTTGATGGAATAGTTCGGCTCCGATCCGATCAGCCCGCCGCGGACCACGGCGAACAGATCGACGAAGCGCCGTTCCCGGAGCAGCCGGTCGAGGAAAGCCTCACCGATCCCATATTTCGTGGTCAGGCGTTTGAGGGCTGTGATCTCGTAGGGCGCGTAGTGATAGATACGCGCAGTGGGGTATCGCGAAATCCGCGCGCGAAAAAAGGCCAGCAAGTCGGACAATGCCCGCGCTTCTGCGTCGTGGTCATGGGCCCAGAACGCCTTGAACGCCCCGTCGAACCAGATGCCGTGCAGGTATTCGAGGCCGCCCTCGTAGTGTGGATCGCCTTCAATGTCGTAGTACAGGTCGCCCGGCTGCGGTTCCGGCAACAGGTCAAAGCCCTTGCTAGGCTCGGGCGCCCGTAGTTCGAAATCTGGCTCCCCGGTTTTGCGGGCCTGCTGCAGGCGGGCCTGAGCGACCAAACGGGCCTGGGTGTTTTCGGCCATTCCGCGCACTGGGTGATCCAGCATCGAGAGAGCCTCCAATGTGTGAACACCCGCGGCTTCCAACTTCTTCACCTGACCACGGCTGATATTGGCGACATTGAACAAGCTGTCTTCGGTCTGCCAAACGCTTTCGCAATGATCGGCCCAACGGCAAAGACCGCAATCGGCACATGGTATCGGGCGGGTCGGCAGTGGATCGGCAACGAAAGCTTCCAGCCGTTCGCGCGCCATCCGCCCATAGGCAGAGTAGTCAGCCAGGCGCAGCGTCGCGCGCGTGCCGTCGCCCAATTCGACATGCGCAAACTCGGGCACCACCCCCTGAATTTCCGCCAGCAGATCGGAATACAGCACCAGTTGAAGCACATGTTTGGGATCGGCCCGACGTTTCAGCTTGGTGTCGGCCACCTCGTAGCTGAACGATCCAAGCGCCGAGGGTGTCTCGACACGTTCCAGGAAATCGGACCAGCCGCCCCAGTTCCCCGACAGAAACGCGCCCTGAAACACGACGTCCGGACCAGCCGCAAGCGCCGCGCGCGTGGCTTCGCCGTTTTCGCCAAGTTTGCCGCGCTCGATTTCCATGACCGTGCGCCCGGCCTCCTTGAGATGTGCAAGGTGCGCCGCCTCATGCGCATCGCCCTGCTTTTGCAAAAGCGCTGCGTCCTCGGTGTCGTCCCCCGGCTCCGGGCCCGTTCCGCGCATATAGGCCAGATCAAGGGTGGTCGCATGTGCGCAGCCTGTGAAGCGCATGAGATCCGTTGCGGACAAGAATATGCGACCGTCGAGATCCCTCATGGCTACTCCATTACCTATGCAAATCAATCTCCAAGGGAATCACCTCGACAGACCGCAAGGTCATCAATACCGTTCGAGGGTGTCAATTTCTGGCATGGAGATCAAATGTCTTTTGCAAAAGCGCAGGATTTGCTTCGCCTTGCCCAGATGGCGGCTTCTCGCCGGGGAGGTGTCAGCCTTGAGGACATCTGCGCCGAGTTCGATGTGTCGCATCGCACTGCTCAACGGATGACTGAGGCTCTCGAAGCAACTTTCGTGAACGTTTCGACCGCCGACGATGCCGAAAGACGGCGATACTGGCGGATGGACGCACCCTTGCCAGACCGACTGCAGCCCCGACAGGAAACGGCGATCGAGGCGCTAGAAATCGCGGCACGTACCGCGCGCGATGAAGGGCGAATACGGCACTCACGCTCTCTGGAGGATCTCCGCGACGCGTTGCTGGCGCGTTTGAATCCAAGGGACGCGCTTCGGTCGGAAGCCGATGCAGAGGCAGTGCTGGCTGGATTGGGCCAGGTCACGCGCCCAGGCCCGACCGTCACACTGAAGCCTGCCGTGACAGATGCCGTCATCGAAGCCCTGCGCGGTCCCTTCAGGCTGCGCGTCTGCTATGGCGCTCAGGGCGCTGCGCCGCGTGTGATCGAGCCGCATGGCATGCTACTGGGGCACCGCAGCTATCTCGTCGCACGGCAACCTGCGCGTGGAGAAGGCATCCTGAACTTCCGCATGGATCGGATTCATGAAGCGGAGGTTCTGAACGAGAGCTTTCAGCTGGCCTCGGGTTTCTCCCTAGAGACCTATGCCGCTCTGGCGTTTGGTGTCTATCAAGACCCTGAACAATATGGCGAAGTCGTGTGGCGCTTCTCACCGGAAGCCGCTGAGCGTGCCGCCGAATTCCGTTTTCACCCGACCCAAGTTATCGAACCTCAGGACGATGGCAGCCTGATCGTCAGGTTCAAGGCGGCGGGCTGGCTGGAAATGGCATGGCACCTCTATCAATGGGGCGACAAGGTCGACGTGTTGGCGCCCCAAGGCTTGCGCGAATTGATTGCGGGCCACCAGAGGTCGGATTTCGACGCTCTGCCATGACGATATTGAATAGGAATTTACTATGAAAAACGGTCTTGATCATACAGCCCTGAAAGCAAAGCAACGCGCCATTCGCGAAGGCTTCCCCGAGACCATGGGATTGCGCGCCCATCGCGCCATCAGCTGGATCGGCCGTGCTGAGGCTTGCGACGAGGATGATGATGCGCGTTTCATTTTCCTTTGGATCGCATTCAACGCGGCCTACGCCGACGAGCAGGAGTTTCAGGCGGTCGCCCCGGGAGAACGCGCTGCTTTCGTCGAGTACTTTGGTCGGCTCGTGGCGCTTGATCAAGACCACCGCATCTACAAGGCGCTGTGGCAGCAGTTTTCCGGCCCTGTTCGGATGCTCATGGAAAATCGGCACGTCTTCAATCCCTTCTGGCAATACCACAATGGGATTGACGGGTTTGAGGATTGGGAGGAACGCTTCAAGACCTCAGCCCGCGCCTTCGCGCAGTCCTTCCAAACCGGTGACAGTGTACGTGTTCTGAGCTTTGTCTTCGACCGATTGTACGTCCTGCGAAATCAACTCGTCCACGGAGGATCGACCTGGAACAGCGGAGTGAACCGCGCGCAGGTTCGGGACGGCGCGGAAATTCTTGGGTTCCTGATGCCTGTCTTCATCGACATCATGATGGACAACCCAAATGAACACTGGGGCAAGCCATTTTATCCCGTCGTCGAATAGGTTCGAAACGGCCTATGATCATCACGTTTCAATTGGATATGCACGCCCGAGCTTGGTCTCTCATAACAGCATAGTCCGCCATCATCTCGACAACGGCCGATCCGTCTGGCAGCATCTCCAATTCTTCGGCCGCCCTAGACTGAAACTCCCCGCTGTATTCCACGACCGGTGGACATGCAGCCATGCTGCGAGTTTCAAAATCCGCCTTCACGCAGCCGGTCAACCAACTGGCCCCGATCACGAGGACGGCGAGCCGCCGCCTCCAGCATCCTTCGCTGAACTTCATCAGCTTTCTCCCTGGTTTCAAGGCGTTCCGCCAGGCGGCCAGCGCGCTCGCCGGAGCGGCGCAGGGTCAGCAAGAACAGAAGGATCGCAAAAACTGTGACGCCGTAGCGGAGCGCCGCGCGTGCCCATGCCGATCCAACGAGCGAAGCGACAAGCTCACCGATCATCGCCGCCCCCGCTTCCAGTCGTCGAGCCGAGCGTAGATCGTGACCGCGATACCGCCGAGTGCGACGGCGATGAACACCCAGCGCAACGTGTCGAGATACGGCACGAGCGGCAGGATGGCGGTCTGGGTCTCTGCCAGGACGCCTTGCGCCACCTCGACCCCGACTGCGCCCAACGTTGCCACGCCAGCCGCGCCACCGCCCTTCATGGTGCGGCTGGCGGCCAGCACTTCGCGCGCTGGTGGCGTTTCTTCGGCGAAGGCAGTCGCCCGGGCCGGGAACCGCTCGCCCCACTGCCGTGCGGGGCCGAGGTCGACATGGATGAACCCCGAGCGCGGGTAGAAGCCGAAGCCGAGGAAGCCGACTTTCCTTGCCGCCGCTTCGAACGCCACCGGATCATGGTTCGCCATAGCGATGTCGAAGGCCGCGCCGTCCATATGCTTCGAGTGGGTTGCACCGCCAACAGCACGGTTGTGCTCCGGACTGCGATAGGCCGAGCGGACGATCAGCGGCTTGCCCAGCCGATCCCGCAACGCCTGCAGCTTGTCGAGTGCGGGTTCGTTGACAAGCAGCTTGCCGGTGCCGCGGCACGCAATTTCGGCCGGGCTGAAATTCGGCCAGCGCCAGGCTTTCTCCGGCACATCGCGCCAATGGTCGTAAAAGGTCGTCGTCATGGTATCCTCCTGAAACGAAAAGACCCGCCTCGGAGGCGGGTCGATTGGACTGACAGTTTGGAGTGGCGAGCGGCTATGGACCGCCACCGAAGATTTTGAGCTTGATCGCGATGCCCGCGAGCAGCGCCAGCATCACGCCGGTGGTGATCATGCGGACGGCGGTCTGCATCGCGGTGCGGCGCACCAGCCGGACGCAGTCGAGCAATGATCGCAGATCCCGTATATCGAGCGCCGCTTCTTCACCGTCGAGACCAACATCGGCGAGCGCGCGCTTGGCGCCTTTCTCGGCGGCCCGTGCCAGCATCGCCTCGAACTCGGCGTCGGGCATGCGCACGAAACCCTGATCGGATCGGGGTGGTGTCATGAGGTAATCCTCTCTCCGATCAGCCGATCTTGCAGCCCCAAAGGGACGTCTGATCGGCCGCGAAATACCCATCCTGCGAGCGGAAGTACCCCTGGAGTTCAACCGTATCGCCCGCCGTCAGCGACACCATCGTCTGCAACCAGAGCGCCGTGGCTTCCGAGACATGCGCGCCACTGATCTCGCCGTAGGAGCCCCGGATTTCGGTCGCGCCGTTCAGTACGAGCCGCCCGCGCATCCGGGCCGCTGTGCTGGAATTGACCTTGTAGAGCAGCGTCGCGCCGAAGAGGTAGGTGCCGTCCACGGGCGCTGTGAACAGGTTGGTCCCGGCATCAAAGGCAGCCTGATCGTTATAGTCGGTGTTGTTCAGGCCAATTTTCGTCCAGGTGCCGATCCCGACGTAATTGTCGTAGTTCGTGTAGGCCTTGAACCGCGGGAGCCGGGGCTGGTCGACGATGCCATTGGCGTTGTCGACGCTCAGCCCATCGAAAAAGGTGCTGCCGTCGGCCGAGACCGCGATCCGGAACCTGTCCGAGCCGAACAACCCGACCAGCGCCTTCGTGACAAAGCCAGTCTGGAGCGTAAGCCCGAGATCGTCGCCCGCGGCCTCCTTGTTCATGGTGTAGAACAGATCGCCGGTGCCCCCCTCGGCGACGGTCTTCGCCGTCCAGAGCGCGGCGTTCAGCTTGGCCGAGAACGGGTTGGCAGCATCGGCGGTGGTTCCGAGCCCCAGCAGCGCAAGGCTCTGCAGTGCCGTCGGCGTTGTCCCGACCCAGCTGGACCCGTCGTAGACCAGCAGCAGGCCTTCGTCCTCGACCCATGCCCGCCAGCCGGTGCGCGGCGGCAAAAGTAGCCACGCCCCGTCCGTCCAGAGCGCCACATTCAGGTCCCAGCCCGCCCAGTCGCCCGTGCCGCCGCTGGCGACAATGAAGCGGTCGCCATCGGCCGGGCTGCCGGGTGGCGCGGTCAGATCCCGGTCGAGAACGGAGAGATGCACAAGCCCGTCGAGCAGCCGCAATGCCTCGTTGAGGGTGACATGCTTCTGTGCCTGCGCCGCCAGGATGTACGGGAGCAGCAGGTTGGTCGTGGTGTCGGACATAGCGGTCCTCAGAGTTGGAGCGTGATGGTTTTGGCCGCGCCCCGCCCAATGAGGGCGGAGAGCTGGAAGATGCGGATGTCGAGAGTGTCGCCGGGCGCGAACAGCGCACCCCAATCGGCGGTTTGCTGGGCGGCTGTGTAGATCGCGCTGGTGGTGGTCGCGCTCAGCACTCGCTTCACGGTTGCGCCGTCGAGGATCTCGATCTCGTAGGCCTCGGTCTCCTCGACGAGCGGCACGTCGACCGCGCCCCAGTTGTCGGCCGCTAGTGCGCGGGACCGGCGAGTCCAGCGGATGGTCAGATCGCCCGGTGCACGTGGTTTGCGCCATGGCTGCTCGACATGGGCGACTGAGAACGGCCGCAGACCCACGCCAACCGGGTTGAAGGAGGCCGCGACATATGTCTCGTCGCTGACAGACCGGCTTGCAGGACCGATGCGCCAGTTCCACGGCAGGCCGAGATCGGCCTCGGCGATCGGGAGGGACGCAAGGGCCTCGTCAAGTACTACCACCCGAGCGCCTGCAAGAGCCGGATTAGCCATGGCCGTTTCCGTGCCGCGCTGGCCACGAAGCAGGCGCATCATTCGATAACGGCCCGGCGCAATCAGGTCTGCCACGCCGGCCTGCACGATTTCCCACGTGTCGGGTGCGCTCTCGATGGCCAGCGCATTGGCCCCGCCGAACAGCGTCAGGTCGGTGACGCTTTCCAGTGTGCCAGAGAGCAGATCAATCACCAGCGCATTGCCAAGATCGAAGCGCGAGGTCGGGCCCGCGTAGAAATCTGAGACCAGCGTTCCGATCCGGGCACGGCTGTCGAATGTCGTCAGCAACTCGAAGCCATCGGTAGAGGGGCTGCGAAACACCGCCATCTCGCCGGGCCAAGGCACGGCATGTGCTGCAGCGAATGGGCGATGCGCAGGCTGATCTTCGGTCAGCTGCGGCAGGTCCAGCAACACCACCTCTGGTGCCCCGAACACAACGGCTTTTGACAAGGACGATGGTCTTGGCGATCCGGGCGGCAGGTCGTGGGCTTCCCGGTCCTGACGGACCGCTTCGATCCCGCGCGCCTCTGCGTCGGCAATGGAAACGAGCCGCAGGTCGACCAGCCGCCCGTCGTGTTCCAGCGTCACGACATCGGCGGGATCGAGCGCCAGCCGGGAGGGTGGCAAACGTAGCGCTACCGTCTCCCGCCCGGTCCAGGCTTCCATGAGCGCGCGGCGGCAACGGCGCTCGGCCTCCTCAGGCGGAACCGCCATGGGGAAGCTCTCCGAAGCGATCCGCGTCGTGTCGACGGTGATACGGCGCGCCTCGACGAGGGCGGCGTCGTAATCCTCATCTGCACGGGCCACCTGCCACTTCAGCGCCTGTGGTAGTTCGGTTTCCTGCGCGCGTGTCAGCTCCAGCACATCGCCTTCGCGGGCAGCCACCAGATCGTCATGTGATACGTTTGCGACTGCAGCGCCCCCCCGCATGACAAACCGGATCACGCCTTCGGTCTCGACCGCGTCGAAGCCGAAATGACGCGACAGCGTGGTGATTGAGGCGCGCGGGCTTTCCAGCGCACCGATCGCGTAGCCCTCGACCGCGCCCCACAGGCCGGTGACGTCGATCCGGGCTTCTGGCATTCCGGCCCGCAGGCAGAGGTGCCGGACGAGGGCCGCCAGCGACACCGCTCCCAGCCGCCCCGTCAGCCAGTGACCGAGCCGCCAGTTCGCCCCGTCTGTCCAGACGTCGGTTAGCGCCGGAAAGAACGGATACGGTCGCGCGTCCCAGGTCCAGGCGGCGCATTCCGGAACGTGAACCATTCGCCCGCCATAGACGGACGACACTGGGTTGTTCGCGGCATCGCCCCACCAAAGATACGTCGCCTCGAGATAAGCGCGCTGGATCGCGTTATCGCGCCAGCCCCGCGAGAAATGCGGAGTGAAGCTCTCCGATGACTTCGGGTCGAAGAACACGTTGGGCTGGTTGGTGCCACGGTCGATGGCGGGACAACCGAGTTCCGTGAACCAGATGGGTTTCGACTGCGGCACCCATCCCGTTGGGCTTCCGCTCTCCACTCCCCCCGGGCGGTCGTAGTGCGGGTTGGACCACCAAGCCTGCAAATCCTTGTAGCGGAAGACCCATGGCTTGGCCGCAGCGCCGTCTGTGATCGCAGTCCGGATCTGTGCGGACCGGTCAGCGGCCGAATCATAGAACCAGTCGAAGCCTTCGCCGCCCGCGATATTCGCTTGCAGGTAGGCCCGGTCGTAGATGGCGGACCAGCCCACTGCCGCGTCGCAGTGCTCGAACCCGTCCCGCCAGTCCGACAGCGGCATGTAATTGTCGATACCGATGAAATCGATCTCCGGATCGGCCCAGAGCGGATCGAGATGGAAGAACACGTCGCCGCTGCCATCGCCTGGCTGGTGCCCGAAGTATTCCGACCAGTCCGCCGCGTAGCCGATCTTCGTCCCTGACCCGAGGATCGAGCGCACATCCGCGAGCAGATCCCGATAGGCCTGCACCGCCGGATAGGTGGACGCGCCCGAGCGGATCGTCGTCAGGCCCGGCATCTCGGTGCCGATCAGAAAGGCATCGACGCCGCCCGCCGCCGCGCAGAGATGGGCGTAGTGCAGCACCATGCGGCGCAGCCCCCAGTCGCCGGACGCACCGGTCCAGCTGACGCTTTCGCCCGAGATATTGAAACTTCCCGGTGTTGCCCCGCCGAACAGCGCCGCGACTTGGCTTGCGGCCGTGGCGGTCTTGTCCACCGTCCCGGCGTAGCCAGCAGCCGGAGAACAGGTGATCCGCCCCCGCCACGGAAAAGCGGGCTGGCCGGTCTCAGCGGCGTTGTCGGAATACGGGTTCGGCAGCGTGTTGCCGGGCGGGACATCCATCAGGATGAACGGGTAGAAGGTGACGCGCAGCCCGCGCGCCTTCATCTCCTGGATCGCTTGCACCACTGCGAAGTCGGCGGGCGTGCCGCCATAAACCGGGCGATCCTGATCGTCCCGACTGACGAGGAAGGCACTGGCGCGGCTGACGCCATTCACGGACCATGCCGACGGCGTAGTAGTTTTGGCGGTGACCTCGACCCCGGGCCGCACCGTGCAATTGCCTGCCCGCAGATCGTTCCCGAACCAGGCCACCACCAGTGACACGCTCTCGACCTTCGGGGCCATCGCCTGCAGACGGTCCAGCGCCACCACCATGTCAGCGGTATCGGTCAACGCATTGAGGTTCTCGGGCTCGGACGATCCGCCGCTGCCCTTCCTGATGCCCTGCGTTGCATAGGCGAACTCGCCGGATGCCGGGATCATGGTCACAGCCTGCGTGAGACCCTCTGCCGTGTCCGGATCGGCAAGCGGACGGAAGACTTCGAGACTCAGCTGCGGGATGCGATTGCCATAATTGCCGAGCGGCAGGTCCTCGAAGACGACATAGGCCGTGCCGCGATAGGCTGGCGTGTTGGCCGCGCCCATCTTGGCTGTGATGAACGGATCTGCCGCCTGGCTATCATCGCCCGGATACCAGCGCCATGTGACCCCTGCGGTGTCCAGCAGCTTGCCGTCGGCCCAGATGCGGCCGATGCCGGTGATCGGGCCCTCGCAGAGCGCGACCGCGAACGAGGCATAGTACAGATACTCGGTTGTCTTGACCTTGCCGCCACCCCCGCCGCCTTTCCCGCCGCCCTGCGTTGTGGTCTTGGTCTCTTCGCGGAAATCCGTCGCCCAGATGATGTTGCCGCCGATCCGCATCCGGCCGTAAAGGCGCGGGATCACCGCTCCTTCCGTGGCCGAAGTGATGCGCAGGTTGTCCATCCGCGCGCCTTCGATCCTTTGGGTCGGCGCCAGTGACGAGATGATCCAGCTGTCGACGACCGAGCCGATTGTGGAGCCGATGAAGCCACCGATGGTGGCGGCGCTGACGCCGAGGATCGCGCCGCCAATGCTGCCACCAATGGCAGCGCCAGCAGCACCGAGAACGACGGTGGCCATGGGATGATCTCAGCGTTGCGGGAACAGGAAGGCGAAGGCGATGCGCCGCCGCCAGGATTGCGTGAGCGGTTCCTCGATCACGCCGAGCCGCTCGTAGGCGTGGAGGAAGGTGGCGGGGCCGGTCAGGATCCCGACATGCTTGGCGATCGCGCGGGGCTTCATGCGGAGAAGGACCAGCGCACCGGAACCGGCAGCTTCCGTTTTCACCTCGATCATCATGGCGCGCGCGCCTTCGGCCAGAACCTCACGCGGGCCCGTCTCGCCCCAGTCCCTGCTGTAGGGCGGGATCGGGAACGGCTCGGGGCCGACGACCTCGCGCCAGACGCCCCGGGCAAGCCCGAGACAGTCGCAGCCGACGCCCTTGAGGCTCGCCTGGTCGTGGTACGGCGTACCCAGCCAAGCCCGCGCAATGGCGATAACCCTGTCTGGTTCGGCCTGCGTCACAGCACACCTCCTTCGTGGCCACCGTCCTTAGTCGCGTAGCGCAGGATCGTGTCCTGGCCGGGGATGTGCGGGAAGCCGCGGAAGTTGGCGGTGTTTGCGAACTTGGCCCCGCAGGTTTCGATGCGTTTGTCGCAGCCCGCACGGATGGTGAAATCATCACCCTCGGTGATCGCTCGCACCGGCGCCTCGAGCAGGGTCAGCACAGCGATGCCATCAGTCACGTCGTGGCCCAGCACCTCGGTGCGCCTCCCCGCGTTCGCGCCGCTCGTCCAGTCCAGCGTGCCGAAGGTGAACCAACCGGAGGCGAACCCGCGGAGGCCCGAGGCGGTGAAGGCCCGGTCGCGCAGGAGATCGATCACCGCGCCCGTCCCATTGAAGGCCGGGTCCTCCAGGTCGACCCCGCAGCGCGCGTCCCCCAGCGCGGCATCGCAAGTCGCCTGAAACGTCCGCCCGACTGTCTGGCCCAGCACATGCGCGAGGCTGCGCACTTCGGTCACGAAGGCCAGCCGCCCGCGCCGGATCTGGCCGATGGCACCGCGCCGCATCAGCACGCGCTGGCCGGTGTCAGCCCAGTTCACGCGCCAGACCTCGACCTCGGCATTGTCCCAGCGGCCATCGAGGATGTCGGTCTCGGTGATCCGGTCGGAGGTCAGCACGCCCTCGGCGTCCTGCGCATCGACCGAGAGGTCCGAGCCAGAGCGGACTTCTGACGCCGTCAGACCGCTCTCTGGCTCGAAGTTGGTGCCGTCGAAGCTCAGCGTCAGGTCGTGGTCGGTGAAGCCGAAGATTACGCTATCCGCGCGGGCAATCCGCCAGCACCAGGCGAGCGTCGTCGTGCCCTCTTCGAGATGGGCCAGCAGGTCGGGATCGAGGGTCTTCATCGGCGCAGTTCCAGAAGCGGAATGGATGTGATCGAGCCGAGGCGCTCGAGGTCGAGCGTCACGTCGAGCGCGTCGGTGTCGAAGCGGACGGGCACATCGAACTCGAAGCCCGCGGTGATCGCGACGCCGTCCGCAGGCACGCTGTCGAAGGTCACGACGCCGGTGGTCGCGTCGACAGACCAGCCGGCGGGTTGCTCCGCGCCATCGAGGGCAATGCGCACCATGCCCGCCACCGGTTTGGTGATCGTCCGGGTCCAGGTCTGGCTGCCCGAGGCGTAGCGTTTGACCAGCTGGAAAACGGTCGTCGCTCCGTCGCCGGTCCCGATCATCTGGTCGGTTGGCGATGGCGTGCCCGAAGGCAGGCAGGACTTGTGGTCGCCCCAATCCTTGAAACGGAAACCATACAGGCGTCCGTTTCGCGCCTCGAAGAAGGCGACGACCGCCGCCAGATCGTCCGCGCGGCGGATGCCGTAGGCGACATCATAGCGGCGGCGCGAGTTGGCCCAGCTGGCGTTGCGCTCCTCGTCGCCCGAGGCGAGCTCGACGATCTGTGTGCGCCTTTCGGGTCCGCCACGGGCACCCCGGCTGATGTTGTCGGGAAACCGGACTTCGTGAAACGCCATCACATGCCCCTCTGCCCGAGCGACACCGCGCGGGCGATGTCGGCTGCGACCTGCGTGCGCGACTGCCGGAAGCTCTCGGCATCGCGGGCCATGATGGTGACGTTGACGCCGCCGCCTGCTCCGTAGGACTGCGCCTCGCGCCGCGACAGCACGCGCTCGCCGCGCTGCAGGATCGCGGGGACTTCATCGTGGCGCAGCCCCGCCACACCGCCGGAATGCATCCGGGGCGCAGCCGCAAAGGCCATCGCCGGGACCATGCGCGAAGGCCCGCCCGATCCAACCATGCCGCCCGCATGCAGGATGTTCGCGAAGATACCACCCGCACCGCCGAGCGCGCCGGAAAGCGCATTGGCGATCGGCCCCAGGATGAACCGACGCGCCGCCAGCTTCGCGAGATCGGCCAGTAGCGAGGTGACGAGATCGCGGAAATCCAGCTTGCCGGTTTTCACGAACGTAGCCACTGCATTCTCGGCCGATTGGAACGCGCTGACGAGGCTTTGACCGATGTCCCCGCCAATCTCCCGCGCCTTGCTGGCATAGTCGCTGAGCGCTGCAGTGACTGCCTGCCAGCCGGAAACTGCGGCTTCGGTATTTGGTTCGGCGGCGGCCGCTGCAGCCCCGGCCGCTGCGCCTGCACCTGTGGCTGCTTGTCCGGCATCGCCAAGGGCGGTCTCATATCGGTCTGCCGCGTCGGTCGCCTCGGTCAGCGCGTCTGCACCACCCTCATTGCTGCCCCGCACCGCATCATGCAGGGCCTGCCAGCTGGCGAGGGGCGCACGCGCGCCCTCGGCCAGATCCCGCGCCGCACCGCGATAGGTGTTGGCTGTTGCGAGGGCGGTATTGGCCGCCGCGGTGAGCCCGAGATCGGGCGCGGAAAGCGGGTTATCCTCAAAAGCGCGGTCGAAGGCAGTCTGTGCGGCGGTGGTCGCGGCAGTTGCTGCGCCCTCAAAGCGGTTCTCTATCTGGCCCAGCTCGAGATCGGGGATGATCGAGATGCGCCGCTCAGACCCGAGTGCCTCCAGCCCCTGGTTGATCCCACCGATGAATGTGTTGATCCGCGAGACGACGCCGTTCAGCATTGCCTCGACACCGTCGATCAGACTGTTCGCCGCTTGGAACGCCAGATCGCCGATGGCGGCGGGTAGCAGACCCCAGATCGCCTTGATCGCCTCGTAGGCTCCCTCGAAGGTGTTCGCCGCCGTGTTCCCGAAACCGACGACGCTCTCGATGGCGCTCTGCATACCCGACGCCGCATCGGCCTTAAGGTCGAAGAACATCGCCGTGGCGGCTGCACCAGCCGCAGCGGCGCCCATGCGGATCCGCTCCCAGACCTCGACCGCGAGATCCTTCAGGAGTGACATGGCCTCACCAAAGCCGCCCGCGCCGGAGACCAGGCGGGTGAACTGGTAGACGAGCTCGCCCGCGCCGACGATCAACGCGCCGATGCCGGTGCGGATCAGCGCCCCGCGCAGGACGACGAGCGCGGTGGCCAAGCCCCGGACCGAGAGCGCGGCAACCGCCATCCCGGCCACCCAGCGTCCCGCGATGCCGAACTGACAGATGGTCTGACGGACGAGGACAAAGACAAGCTCGGCCGCGCCGCCGCCAAGATGTCGATCCTCGTGAAGGCCCCCGAGCGGATCCGGGCGATCTGCGCCGACATCGCGCAGCACTTCCAGACGAAGGTCCAACCGAACGGTTTCGGGGCTCAGGTGGTCACCTTCGACCGTGAGAGCTGTCTTCTTTACAAGCTGGAACTCGACAAGCACCTGCCACCAGAGACCTCCGACATCGTCATGTCGGTCAACAGCGGCGAGGATGAGTATGCCGCCTACCGGCGCGACAGGGATGCCGAAGAGAAGCTGCTGGACCGGTTCCGTGACCCGAAGGACCCGTTGAAAATTATCATCGTAACGTCGAAGCTGCTGACCGGCTTCGACGCCCCGATTCTGCAGACGATGTACCTGGACAAGCCGTTGCGCGACCACACGCTGCTCCAGGCGATCTGCCGGACGAACCGGCCCTATGGCGTGCAGAAGACCCACGGGCTGATCGTCGATTACCTCGGGATCTTCGACGACGTCGCGCAGGCGCTGAAGTTCGACGAGAAGGGCGTTCAGAAGGCCGTGTCCAACATCGCCGAACTGGCCGCGATGCTGCCGTCCGCGATCCAGAAGTGCCTCGAGTACTTTGCCGGGGTGGACCGAACACTAACCGGCTACGAGGGCTTGATCGCCGCACAGGATTGCCTGCCGAACGACGAGCGACGTGACGCCTTCGCATCGGATTTCAGTGTACTGAGCCGCATCTGGGAGGCGCTATCGCCGGACCCGGTGCTGACGCCCCATGAGAAGGATTACCGCTGGCTGGCGCAGGTCTACGAGTCGCTCAAGCCGTCAACGGGCACTGGGCGGCTGCTCTGGCACCGCCTGGGCGCGAAGACGATCGAGCTGATCCACGAAAATGTCCACGTCGACGCCGTGCGAGACGATCTCGACACCCTGGTGATGGACGCGGAGCTGCTCGAGGCTGTTCTCGGCAACCCGGACCCCGAGAAGAAAGCCAAAGAAATCTCCGTCAAGCTGACGGGGCGGTTGCGCAAACACACCGGAAATCCCCAGTACAAGGCACTAGCCGAGCGTCTGGAAGCACGAATGGTTGGCCGCCAAGGTTAACGATTTCCACAAAGTGTTTCTGAACCGGGTGAGAGACCTCGATGCTGACGAATGGCAGAAGGAGAGAGAAGCAGGCGGCGCATCAGGCCAAGAGGCGACCCAAGTCTAGAGCGGCTTTCTAGACGATGCCTCGTTGGATTTGGGTCCGTTCTTGAGAACGCCACTTGCATCGAAGTGTCCAGCTGCGCCTATGAAAAACCAATTCATTGTCAGATACTTGCAAGCTATTCACCAAATCGGCGCAGTCATCAGGTCCGGAGAATATCGGCCCTGAGAGACCGCTTCCGAGCCACCTGGCGCAGAGGCCAGTGCTCAGCCCCTCCCGCATAACCCTCCGAACCAACGGAAAAATCCGGCCGCAGCCGGATCGGGAGAACGCTTTCGCGGGGGCAGGTGGCGGAGACGAAGGGATTCGAACCCTCGAGACCCTTCCGGGCCTACTCCCTTAGCAGGGGAGCGCCTTCGACCACTCGGCCACGTCTCCGTCGACGCGTATAGCCCAGCAACTATCGGATATACAAGGGCATTCTTGAAACGACGGGCATTTTCTTGGAAAATCCAAGAACCCCTTGAAATCGCTGTTTTTCATGGCTTCTCCCCGCCCACGGTTGAGACGCCAGTCAGGAAAGGTGCACAGAAAAACGCCCGCCAGGGGTCCTGACGGGCGCTGCGATCTTCGTGGGCATACCGAGTGTTCAGGTGTTGAACAGGAAATGCAGCACGTCGCCATCCTTGACGATATAGGCCTTGCCCTCGGCGCGCATCTTGCCGGCTTCCTTGGCGCCCTGTTCGCCATTGTTGGCGATGAAATCCTCATAGGCGATGGTTTCCGCCCGGATGAAACCTTTTTCGAAATCGCCGTGGATGACGCCTGCGGCCTGCGGTGCCGAGGTGCCCGCGCGGATGGTCCAGGCGCGGGCCTCTTTGGGGCCGACGGTGAAATAGGTTTCCAGATGCAGCAGCTCGTAGCCCGCGCGGATCAGCCGGTCGAGCCCGGCTTCGCTGAGGCCCATTTCCTCAAGGAACATCTCTGCCTCTTCAGGATCCAGCTGGCTGATCTCCTCTTCGATCTGAGCCGAGATAATCACATGGGCATTGCCCTGTGCCGCTGCCATTTCTGCCACTTTGGCAGAGTATTCGTTGCCTTCAACGGATTCGGATTCGCCGACATTGCAGACATAAAGCACCGGTTTGGTGGTCAGCAGCTGCAGCATCCGCCAAGCCTTGGCATCTTCGGCGTCAACCTCGACGAGGCGCGCGGGTTTGCCCTCTTCCAGCATCGCCTGGGCGTCGGCCAGAAGGCGATCCTGCTGCTGGGCCTCCTTGTCATTGCCCTTCAGCTTGCGCACGAGGCCCGCACGGCGTTTCTCGATGCTTTCCAGGTCGGCCAGCATCAGTTCGGTTTCGATGGTTTCAGCATCGGCCACCGGATCGACGCGCCCTTCGACGTGGGTCACATCGCCGTCTTCGAAACAGCGCAGCACATGGGCGATGGCGTCCACTTCGCGGATATTGGCCAGGAATTGGTTGCCCAGCCCTTCGCCCTTGGAGGCGCCTTTGACGAGGCCGGCGATGTCCACGAATGTCATCCGTGTCGGGATGATCTGTTTCGATCCCGCGACGGCTGCCAGTTTATCAAGGCGCGCATCGGGCACCCCGACCTCACCCACATTCGGCTCGATCGTGCAGAACGGAAAATTCGCTGCCTGCGCCGAGGCTGTTTTCGTCAATGCGTTGAACAATGTCGACTTACCAACATTGGGCAGACCGACGATTCCCATTTTAAAGCCCATACCGGCCTCCTGATGCCACTTGGGAGCCGCTTCTAGGCAGCATTGGGCGGTGGCGCAAGCGGTCATGGCCCCGCAGCAACCATTGTCATCTGCCCCGGCCGCCCCGTTCACGCCATATCACGGCCGCTATCATTGTCTTGATTTTCCTGTTGCAAACGGACTTCAATACCCATGTCCCGGTCACCCAATTCTCCTGATGCTGAGTGAGACGATGAAATACATTGCTGCCCTGACCGCCGTCCTTTTGTCCGCAGGCGCTGCCGCCGCGCAGGACCGCGAACTATCTGTCGGGATCGGATACTCCGAATTCTCCCGGCCCGGTTCGGAAAACAGCGCACTTGTGTCGCTGGATTACCGGCACAACGCGTTTTACGAAAAGGGCATCTTTTCCGCCCGTTTCGGTGCTGCCCTGGACGTGCAGGAGACCGGAGACCTCTTCATCGGCGCCGGTGTGGCGGGCAAATGGGATCTGGGCCAATCCTGGTTCATCGAGGCCAGTGTCCTGCCGGGCGCCTATTTCGAATAGCGTGGCACTGAACGATCTGGGGTCAACCTTCGAGATCCGCAGCATGGCAGGCGTCGGACGCAGCTTTGCCAACGGAACCGCCCTGTCGCTGTCCCTGTCGCATAAATCCAATGCTTCGACCGCCGATATCAATCCCGGCGTAAATTCCCTGCATCTGCGCTGGCATTTTCCGCTGTGATCCGGGGCATGTGCTGCAGGGTTGATGTGGCTTGGGATTGATTTCCGGCAGAACATTCGGCACACCAGAGCGGACATCACAAACAAGGCCCGATCATGACCCGCATTGACGCCAAATTCGCCGAGCTTTCGGCCGCCGGAAAGAAAGCTTTCGTCTCCTATGTCATGGCCGGAGATCCGGATTTCGACACCGCGCTGGAGGTGGTCAAGGGACTGCCTGCCGCCGGGGTCGACATTATCGAACTGGGCCTGCCCTTTACCGATCCGATGGCGGATGGGCCCACCATTCAGTTGGCCGGGCAGCGGGCGCTGGACGCCGGGATGACCCTGGAACGTACCCTGCAGCTGGCCGCGGAATTCCGCAAAGGTGACGACACCACGCCGATCGTGCTGATGGGCTATTACAACCCGATCTATAACCGCGGCGTCGATAAATTTCTGACCGACGCCAAGGCCGCCGGGATCGACGGGCTGATCGTGGTCGACCTGCCCCCGGAAGAAGACGATGAGCTGTGCATTCCCGCCCAAGCGGCCGGGCTGAACTTCATTCGCCTTGCGACGCCCACCACCGATGACAAACGCCTGCCGCGGGTGCTGCAGAACACCTCGGGCTTTGTCTATTACGTCTCCATCACCGGCATCACCGGCGCCGCCGAGGCCGAAGCAGGCGATGTTGGACCGGAAGTGGCGCGCATCAAGGCCGCCACCGACCTGCCGGTGATCGTGGGCTTTGGCATCAATACCCCGGAAAAGGCGCGCAACATCGCGTCGATTTCAGACGGTGCCGTAGTCGGCAGCGCCATCGTCAGCCAGATAGCCGCCGGAAAACCGGTGGAAGAGGTTCTGGCCTTTGTGAAATCCCTGTCGGATGGCGCCCACGCCGCCTGACGCCTCCTTCAGAACAACAACCTGATCCGCGCTGCGGATCAGGTGGGTCAGGGTAGGCTGCTCCCGGCAAGCGCGCGCGCCATTGCCGCAACAAGGTCGGATTTGCGGGTTGGTTTGGCCACATGCGCCGTCATGCCCTGCGCCAGATAGCCCTCGATCTGATGCGCCATCGCATTGGCCGAAATGGCAATGATCGGCACCGGCGCACGACCCTCTTCACGTTCGGCGCGGCGGATCTCACGGGTTGCGGCAACACCGTCCATAACGGGCATGTTCACGTCCATCAGGATCAGGTCGGCGCCACCCGCCCGCCAAAGCGCACAGAGCTCGGCCCCATCCGGCAGAATGGTCAGATCCAGATCGAACTCCTTCAGCAGGTGGCGCAGGACCAGTTGATTGGTCAGATTGTCCTCAGCCGCCAGCACCCGCCAGCGGTGACGCTGCAACACCTCATTGCTCCAGTCCAGTTCGCCCTGCGCCGGATCCTCCGCAATGGGTTCGGTGCTTTGCAACACCAGTGAGACATGGAATTCGCTGCCCTCCCCGGCTGCACTGGTGAAATCGATCCCGCCGCCCATTTCCCGGCAGATCTGCTGCGCCACCACCAGACCCAGTCCGGTCCCGCCATGCAGCCGGTTCACGCTGACCTCGGCCTGAGCAAAGGGACTGAACAGTTTCTTGTGCTGCGCCGCGTGGATGCCACTGCCGGTATCGCGGATCCTGAAATCCAGCGCCACGCAGCCGTTTGTTACCTCCCGCGCATGCACGGTAAAGGTTACGGCCCCTTCGGAAGTGAACTTCAGCGCATTGGCCAGAAGATTGCCCAATACCTGAGTAAGCCGCGTCGGATCCAGATCAGCCCAGACCTCTTTGCGGGCCATCAGCCCGCTCAGCACGCTGGTAAAGGACAGGCCCTTTGCTTCGACCCGGGGGCGAAACTGGCGGCAGAGGGAATGAAATACCTCATTCACGCAGGTTGGCATCATCTCCAGTTCAAGCTTACCCGCTTCGACCTTGGAGAGATCCAGAATGTCATTGACGATGGTCAGCAACAGATTGCCGCTGTCAGCGATGGTCTCCAGCGCCTGTTTCTGATCCTCGCGCATGCCGCTGTCCGCGAGAACCTCGGCCATGCCCAGAACGCCGTTCAACGGCGTCCTGATTTCATGGCTCATCACCGCCAGAAAGGCCGACTTGGCCTGGTTGGCCGCTTCGGCCTCCTGCCGAGCGGCCCGTTCCTGCTCAAGTGCAAGGCGCAGATCGGCAGTTGTTGCTGTTGCGGGCAACCTGGGTTCGGAATTGCGGTTCACTGTCGAAATGACATGCCTCAATCGGTTCGTGCGTTTCAATAATCGCCCAAACCCATACAGACACCGCCCTGAGCCGGCCTCAAATGGCGCCAGAAATACGGCTACCCTGCAAGATTTCGACGTCTTGTTTTGAAACCTATAGGTTTTCTACAATAAATATACCGTAAAATTTTACCGACAGACAATTTGCGCAGGCCATCATTGCGCCAATGGAACAGAATTGGTAAACATTCCTGACCACCACTAGGGCGAGGACGAACCGGTGCCTGTTATCACCAATATTAACGACCTGAAGCGCATCTACGAACGCCGCGTTCCCCGGATGTTTTACGATTATGCCGAAAGTGGCAGCTGGACCGAGCAGACGTTCCGCGAAAACACCTCGGATTTTGAACAGATCCGCCTGCGCCAGCGCGTGGCCGTTGATATGTCCGGCCGCTCCACCGCCAGCCAGATGATCGGCCAGGACGTTGCGATGCCCGTGGCACTGGCGCCCGTCGGCCTGACCGGCATGCAGCATGCCGATGGTGAAATCAAAGCCGCCCGCGCCGCTGAGGCCTTTGGTGTGCCCTTTACCCTCTCGACCATGTCGATCAACTCGATCGAGGACGTGGCGGAGGCGACAAACAAACCCTTCTGGTTCCAGCTTTACACCATGAAAGACGAGGATTACGTGCGCCGCCTGATCGAACGTGCCAAGGCGGCCAAATGTTCGGCGCTGGTGATCACGCTGGACCTTCAGATCCTTGGGCAGCGCCACAAGGACCTGAAAAACGGTCTTTCCGCACCACCGAAACTGACACCCAAGACCATCGCCAACCTGATGACGAAATGGGCTTGGGGCATCGAAATGCTGGGCGCCAAGCGCCGCGAGTTCGGCAATATCGTCGGCCACGTCGAAGGCATTTCCGACGCGTCTTCGTTGGGCGCCTGGACGGCCGAGCAATTCGACCCCTCGCTCGACTGGGGCAAGATCGAAAAGCTGAAGGAAATGTGGGGCGGCAAGGTGATCCTGAAGGGGATCCTGGACGCCGAGGACGCCAAGATGGCCGCCAAGGTCGGCGCCGATGCCATCACTGTCTCAAACCACGGCGGGCGCCAGTTGGACGGGGCGCTCAGCTCGATCCGGATGCTGCCGCAGATCATGGATGCTGTCGGTGATCAGGTCGAAGTGCATCTGGACAGCGGCATCCGCTCGGGGCAGGACGTCCTGAAGGCGCTGGCGCTGGGGGCCAAGGGCACCATGATCGGCCGCGCCTTTGTCTATGGTCTGGGTGCCATGGGGCAGAAGGGTGTGACCACTGCTCTGGAAGTCATCCAGAAAGAGCTGGACACCACAATGGCCCTGTGCGGCGAGCGCAACGTGGCGGATCTTGGCCGTCATAACCTGCTGGTCCCCGAAGGGTTCGAAGGACGCTGGCAGGACTGATCTCCGGCAGCGATTTTTAAGCTTTGCATTGCGGGGATTCTCCGCTATACGCGCGGCTTCACGCGGGGTGACAGCCTTGGAGGCATCCCGCCCTAACATATTGGAGAATTAAAATGGCTGGAGAGATTCCTGATCTCGTTTGCCAGGAACGTGCGGGGACGGGCAAGGGCGCCGCTCGCGCAGCGCGTCGCGCTGGCATGGTTCCTGGTGTTGTTTTTGGTGGTGACGTTGATCCCATTGCGATCCAGATCCCCTTTAACGAGCTGTTCAAAAAGCTGAAAGCCGGTCGCTTCAAGTCCACTCTGTGGAACCTGAAGGTTGAAGGTCAGGAAGACGTCCGCGTCATCTGCCGCGACGTCCAGCGTGACGTGGTCAAGGACCTGCCGACTCACTTTGACCTGATGCGCCTGCGCCGCACCACCAAGATCAACCTGTTCATCCCGGTTGAGTTCGTCGGTGAAGAGGTTGCACCCGGCATCAAAAAAGGCGGCATGCTGTCCGTCGTCCGCCCCGAGGTGGAACTGGTCGTGACCGCTGGCGACATTCCGGAAAAGCTCGTCGTGGACATCTCCGAGCTGCAGATCGGTGACACCGTCACCATCTCGTCGATTGACCTTCCGAACGGCACCAAGCCGACCATCGACCGCGACTTCGTGATTGCGAACATCGCAGCACCTGCTGGTCTGGCTGCCTCGGACGACGAGGAAGAAGGCGAAGCGGAAGAAGCCGCAGAAGAATAAGATCTACGCCACATTGGCAGGATCAAGGAACGGAGCCCTTTTCGGGCTCCGTTTTCTTTTGCCACACCGAAAACCGTCGACGGGCCCCGGCACTGGATTTCCCGGCGCGCAGCAGGCATGTATCAGGCAGAGATCTGCAAACAGCGAGAGAGCCCATGAAACTCTTTGTCGGACTGGGGAACCCCGGCGCCAAATTCGAAAGAAACCGGCACAATATCGGCTTCATGGCGCTGGACCGGATCGCCGAAGACCACGGGTTTTCCCCCTGGAAGTCGAAATTCCAGGGACAGATCTGCGAAGGCACGCTGGGCGGTGAGAAGGTGCTGCTGCTGAAGCCGCAGACCTTCATGAACAATTCCGGCCAGTCCGTCGGGGAAACCATGCGATTCTACAAG
Source organism: Pseudophaeobacter sp. C1-32P7 (assembly GCF_041008775.1). Classification (NCBI taxonomy): domain Bacteria; kingdom Pseudomonadati; phylum Pseudomonadota; class Alphaproteobacteria; order Rhodobacterales; family Roseobacteraceae; genus Pseudophaeobacter; species Pseudophaeobacter sp. C1-32P7. The sequence continues at coordinate 24,273 of NZ_JAXGFR010000003.1, forward strand.
CTGACACCAGCGGATGTCACCGTGCTGCATGACGAACTGGACCTGGCTCCCGGCAAGGCGCGCGTCAAACAGGGCGGTGGCCACGCGGGCCACAACGGGCTGCGCTCGATCCACGCCCATATCGGCGCAGACTACGCCCGCGTGCGTCTGGGCATTGGTCATCCCGGCCATAAGGACGCCGTGGCAGGTTATGTGCTACGCGATTTCCCCAAGGCGGACGAAGACTGGCTCGACGATCTAATGCGCGGCATTTCCGACGGCGCAGCATCGCTGGCCAAAGGGGACGGCGGCAAATTCATGAATGCGGTTGCCCTGCGCACCGCGCCGCCACGCAGCTCCACTTCGCCCAAGGGGCAGGAGAAGCAGGCCAAGGCGGAAAAGCAGGCGGACAAAGCCCCCAAGACACAGGACAACCGCTCTCCGCTTGAGCGTCTGGTGGACAAGTTCAAGTAGGCTGCTTTCCGTTGCGTCCGCTTTGCGCGGGCTCACCCCGGCGGCTAGGCTGACCGTAAAGGGGAGGAAAGACATGCGCAAACTCATGCGGATAGCCGGGCGCGTCCTGGCCATTGCAGCCGTTGTCCTGCTGGCGGCAGGCCTGTGGAAACGGGACGAGATTATGCGCCTTTGGGCGGTGAATTCGCTGTTTGCCGAAGACAGGATCGTGGCAAATTTCTCTAACATGGAGGGCGCCTTTCTGACCCGGTCGGTGTCGCGCGGCGGCGGACCCGTCGTACCCCTTGCCACAGCAGAGGCGATGACCCTGCCCGCCGGAGCGGACGACTGGATCGATGCCCGCGCCGTGACCTCTCTTCTGGTGCTAAAGGACGGGAAGATCCGCCACGAAAGCTATCACCTTGGCACCGAAGAGGCGGACCGGCGGATTTCCTGGTCGGTGGCAAAAAGCTATCTTTCGGCGCTGTTCGGGATCCTGCTGGAGGAAGGCGCGATTGCCTCTCTCGACGATCCGGTCACCACATACGCGCCGCTGCTGAAAGGCAGCGCCTATGACGGCGCCAGCATCCGTAACGTTCTCAACATGGCCAGCGGCGTCACCTTTGACGAGGATTACCTGGATTATGATTCCGACATTAACCGCATGGGCCGCGAGATCGCATTGGGCGGGGCGCTGGACCAGTTCGCTGCCGATTTGAAGGACAGCTTCGCCGCTCCGGGCGGCACCTGGCAATATGTGTCGATTGACACCCATGTGATCGGCATGGTGATCCGGGGCGCCACCGGGCGCAGCATTCCGGACCTCCTGTCGGAAAAGATCATCACCCCGCTGGGGCTGGAACAGGCACCCTATTACGTGACCGATGGCGACGGCGTGGCCTTTGTGCTGGGCGGGCTCAATATCACCACCCGCGATTATGCCCGGTTCGGTCTGTTGATAGAACAGGACGGCCGGTACAACGGACAGCAGATCGTGCCTGCCGACTGGATCGCCGCCTCGACCCGCCCCTCAGCTCCGACCAAGGAGGGTAAGATCGGATATGGCTATCAATGGTGGGTGCCCATCGGCGCCCATGACGGTGAATTTCTCGCCCGCGGTGTCTACGGCCAATACATCTATATCGACCAGGACCGGGACGTGGTGATCGTCAGCACGGCAGCAGACAGAAAATTCCGCGACAAGGGCGTAAACCGCGCTAATATCGAAATGTTTCGACAGATCGCCCGCGCACTATAGGGAGGCCCGCATGGAAAAAGACGACAGCATCAACGTTCTGGGAGAGGCGCTTGAGCCCTGCTCCACCGATCCGATGACCGGCTTTTTCCGCGACGGCGCGTGCAACACCTGCGCGGCGGATCAGGGCAGCCACACCGTCTGCGCGGTGATGACGGCAGAGTTCCTTGCTTATTCGAAATATGTGGGAAATGACCTCAGCACGCCACGACCCGAATTCCAGTTCAAGGGACTAAAACCCGGCGATTGCTGGTGCCTCTGCGCCGCCCGGTTCCTGCAGGCCGCCGATGAAGGCTGTGCGCCGCGAGTGAACCTGAAAGGCACCCACCAACGGGCGCTGGACATCGTGCCATTCGACGTCCTGAAGGCCCACAGTGCCTAAGCGCAGACCCTAGCCGTCGTCACTCATCAGATCCTCGATGAACAGGCTCAGCAGCTGCGTGCGGCCGCTGACCCCGGCCTTGCGGTAGATCGCATTGCTCTGCGCCTTGACTGTGCCGTCCGAGGTTTGGCGCAGCTCTGCGATTTCCGAAAGGCTGAGCCCTTTGAGGGAAAACAGCGCCACATCGCGTTCGGCGGGGGTCAGACCCCAAGCGCAGAACCGTTCTTCCAGGTGATCCTTGAAAGCCGATTGCATCAGGCGCAGGCTTTCCTCGACCGCGCGCACCCGTTGCTGGCTGCGCCGGTAGGCAATCCAGCCCAGAACCACCCCCAGCACAAGCCCCAGCGCGGCGCCGATTTCCAGCAATTCGCGGGTCTGCCAGCTGATCGGACGGGACCGCAGCCCCAGCACCGTAAGCGCGATATCGGAAACGAAAAACATGGCGCAAAGACCTTGCACCAATACCAGAACGGGAAGAAACCAACCCGTCTTCATGCGGCTGCCCTGCGTTTGGTCAGCACAGGCGCGTCCGGCCCATGATCAGTCATCACCGTCCCCGCCTTCGCCATCACCGCCTTCACCGGAGCCGCCCTGCCCTTCGCCACCCTGTCCGTCACCCCCATGACCGCCGTGGCCGCCCGCGCCGGGACCATCGCCGTTGCCGCCATCGTCAGATCCGTCATCCCCGTCTTCACCGCCATCGTCCCCGTCGCTGTCTCCGTCTTCGCCACCAAGGCGATCAAACAGACTGAAAAGACCGCTGCTGGAACTGTCGTCATCCTTGTCTTCGATATAGTCGCGCAGGATCTCACCTGTGCCGGGGTTCACAATGATCTCGCGCTCGGTCCGGTCGGTTGTGGCCACGATCCTGTAGCGGCCAAGGAAAGTCCGCGTCACCACGATTTCCCCATAACCCTGCTGGCGCAGCTGATCGGTAATTCTGTCCGTGAAGGGGTCGGCCAAGGCGACGCCCGGATAGGCCAGCAACATGACAAGAACAAAGAGGACGTCGGCGATCCGGCTGCGCATGGGCTGTGTCCTCCTTCGTGTGATTTCAACGGGGCGATGAGTTACTCTGTGGGACAATGCCACTGATCGGCAGAAAAGCTCAACCGCGGTATCAGGCAGAAAATACCGCGGTTGAACCTTGTGAGGCGCCGGGGGGAAATGGAGCGTTGGGACGGATGCTCCACAGGCGCCTTGGGTGCGCTTAAGGGACGCGCGTCGGGTTAGTCGTGACCTTCACCACCGTTTCCTTCACCACCATGGCCTTCGCCACCGCCGCCGTGGCCTTCACCACCATGGCCTTCACCACCATGGCCCTCGCCACCGTGACCTTCACCACCTTCACCGTGGCCTTCGCCGCCCTCGCCGTGGCCCTCTCCATGGCCTTCGCCGTGGTCGTCTTCACCCGCATCATCGGACTTCCCATAGGCATAGGCATGCTCGTTCTGGTTCTGATGCTGGTTCTGGTTTTGATAGGCGTGCTCGTAGGAATTCTGGTTCTGCTCGCCCGAGCCTGTCTCGGTAGAGGCATAGGTGGTCGCTGCAAGGCCCAAGAGGATTGCGGTGCTGGTCAGAAGTACGCGGTTCATCAGGATCTTCCTTTTATTGATCACGTTGGCGGTGGGTTTTCAGCCGCCTTGACCCAGACTGAACCGCTCGGCCCGGCAAGAACCATTCGACAGAGGTTTAAATTCCGGCCGGACTGCGGTTGGTTTAGGGCGCATAAACCTGGGTTTATGACCCCGAAAACGAAAAAAGAGCCGCCAAATGGCAGCTCTTTTCCTGTGTTTACAGATAGATCAGGAGATCTGGATCAGTCTTCCAGATCGCGCCCCTCTTCGGTATCGGACATGTCAAACCCCAGATGGCGCGCCACCGTGAAGATGTCCTTGTCGCCGCGACCGCACATGTTCATCACGATGATATGGTCCTTGGGCAGGGTCGGCGCGATCTTCATCACATGGGCCAGCGCGTGGCTCGGCTCCAGCGCCGGGATGATTCCCTCCATCGCGCAGGACAGCTGGAACGCCTCCAGCGCTTCCTTGTCGGTGATCGACACATATTCGGCGCGCCCCGTGTCATGCAGCCAAGCGTGCTCCGGGCCGATGCCGGGATAATCCAGACCCGCAGAGATCGAGAAGCCTTCGAGGATCTGACCATCGTCATCCTGCAAGAGGTAAGTGCGGTTGCCGTGCAGCACGCCCGGGCGACCGCCGGTGAGCGAGGCACAATGCTGCATCTTCTCGTCAACGCCCTTGCCGCCAGCCTCGACGCCGATGATGCCAACGCTCTTGTCGTCCAGGAACGGGTAGAACAGACCCATCGCGTTCGAACCGCCGCCAATGGCTGCAACCAGCGTATCAGGCAGGCGGCCTTCGCCTTCCTGCTCAGCCAGCTGCCAGCGCACTTCCTTGCCGATCACGGACTGGAAATCGCGAACCATCGCCGGATAGGGGTGCGGCCCCGCCACGGTGCCGATGCAGTAGAAGGTATCGCGCACGTTGGTCACCCAGTCGCGCAGCGCATCGTTCATCGCATCCTTCAGCGTGCCCCGGCCCGAGGTCACCGGAATCACCTCGGCGCCCAGCAGACGCATGCGGAACACGTTCGGGGCCTGACGTTTGACATCATGCGCGCCCATGTAGACCACACATTTCAGGCCGAACTTGGCGCAGACAGTCGCGGTGGCGACGCCGTGCTGACCGGCACCGGTTTCGGCGATGATCCGGGTCTTGCCCATGCGGCGGGCCAGCAGGATCTGACCCAGCACGTTGTTCACCTTGTGGGCGCCGGTGTGGTTCAGCTCGTCGCGCTTCATATAGATCTTGGCGCCGCCCAGATGATTGGTCAGGCGCTCCGCGAAATACAGCGGGCTGGGACGGCCCACGTAGTTCTTCCACAGATCGTCCATCTCGGCCCAGAAGGTCGGGTCGTCCTTGGCCCGGTCGTATTCCTCTTCAAGGCTGAGGATCAGCGGCATCAGCGTTTCACTGACGAAACGCCCGCCGAAAATGCCAAAGCGACCCTTTTCGTCGGGCCCGTTCATGAAGCTGTTGAAAAGATCTTCGGCCATGATTGTTCCTCTCTGCGCGGCACTGCTTCTGAGTATAGCGCAGCAGGCGACGGGTAAAGAGACACCAGACAGGAATCGCGCCATCTGCGGTAAAGTCACCGGGATGATCGGCACGGAGCGGGGGCGCGGCTCCGGTAGCCGCAAGCCCCTCGCCAACCTGAGGCTATGCCGTTGCGTGCTCCACAAAGACGCGGATCAGGTCCGCATCCTTGATGCCGGGGGCGCTTTCAACGCCCGAGGACACATCGACCTGACGGGCACCAGTCATGCGGATCGCTTCGGCGACGTTCTCCGGGGTCAGACCACCGGCCAGCATCCAAGGCTTGCGCCAGTATTTACGCCCGGCCAGCAGGCGCCAGTCAAAGGCAAGCCCGTTGCCCCCCGGCAGGTCGGCGCCCTTGGGCGGCTTGGCATCGATCAGCAGCTGGTCAGCCACATCGGAGTAAATATCAATCTGCGCCAGGTCCGCCGCGTCAGCCACCCCGATGGCCTTCATCACAGGCAGGCCGTAGCGTGCCTTGACCTCGGCCACGCGCTGGGGCGTTTCCTTGCCGTGCAGCTGCAACATGTCCAGCGGCACGGCCTCTGTCAGCGCATCCAGCTCCGCATCGCCCGCGTTGACCGTCAGGGCAACCTTGCACAAGCCGACAGGCGCCGCTGCGGCCAGGGTTGCCGCGGTTTCATAAGAGACGTTGCGTGGTGATTTTTCGAAGAAGACAAAGCCCGCGTAGGCCGCGCCCGCGCGCGCCACGCAATCGACGTCCTGCGGCGTGCTGAGGCCGCAGACCTTTACCCGGATGTCAGCAGCCATCAGATCAGACCGAGTCGTCCAGCAATGCCAGAACTTCGTCCTTGCCTTCGTGCTTCTGTTTTTTCAGCTTCTGCACTTCGCGGGACAATTTCTTCACCTCGCGGGTCTGGTTTCCGACCTCGCGGCGGTGCTTGTGCTCGCGCAGCCATTCCCAGATGAAGCCAATCACCAGACCGGCCGCAACGCCGCCCAGAACCACGACAAACAGCGGCAGGGCGATGCCCGGGTTCCAGCCCACCAGTTCCGCCAGGGCGGTCGGCATCAGCTTCAGCTCCACGACAGAGCGGTTCGCAAGGCTCACCGAGACCAGAATGATCCCAAGCGAAGCCAGGATGGCATACCGAATATAGCGCATTTAAGCCTTTCCGTTCAGACGGTCCCTCAAGAGCTTTCCAGTCTTGAAGAACGGCACATGTTTTTCCTCAACATGGACCGTTTCGCCGGTACGGGGATTGCGACCAACCCGCGCATCGCGCTTTTTCACCGAAAAAGCGCCAAAGCCGCGCAGCTCGACCCGGTCACCCCGGGCCATCGCATCGGTCACTTCCTCAAATACCGTGTTCACGATCCTTTCGACGTCCCGCTGATACAGGTGCGGGTTTTCGTCTGCAATCTTCTGAATCAGTTCAGAGCGGATCATCCTTTCTGCCCTCCCAAGCCAACGCAATCCTTTGTCGAGTGTTCCCGACTATAGGAAAAAATCGGCGCGCCGGGAACAAAAACAGGCGTCGCCAACCTCCTAATCTGAGGAGATTGCACGAAATTGCTTTGTAAAACCAGCCATTTGCTGCCTATAGGGCAGTTTGCCGCCGCCCGGGCCCGGTTTCGCGCCGCCGACGGCCTGCGCCCGGACCTGATTCGCCGCCCGCTCAGACCCGGGGTTCAGAGACATCAAAATTAGAAGGAAAATCTCATATTGAGATCAAATCTTCTGATCGACAGGTTCCTTGGGGTCCAGATGAAACATCACAATACCATATGCCATTGGCGGGGAAGACAGAGTATCTTCCCAGCGCCTCGGCTGCGCATCCGCGTCCTTTGGCACAGTGACGCGCTCGGGAATATCGATGCTTTTCTTGGCGAGCTCCATGGTATCACCATCAGCCACAAAACTCTCAATCTTGGCCGTACGCTCCTCCCGCAGCTTGGCTTTCTGTTCAGCGCCAAAAGCGATAGTTCGCTGGGCTTCCTCAGGACTGAGCAGGTCATTAATTTCGTCTTCACTTGCCGCATATCTGCCTCTTACGGCAATTGCCGAAGCCTGTTCATAGTCTTTGATTGTTACTGACCCACCGGCGTGCGTAACGATCAGGTCGTTTCCGTCTTTCTTCACAGTATACGGGCCATTTTCTTCGACCCGCAGTACGAATTCGGCGCCGCGCGCCACCTGAACGGTGTCATGGCCTGAGTCAAATCGAACGCTCATCCCGACAGTTCCACCGCCAATCGCAATGGTATCATTGCCAGTACCACCATCAATCGTCAGGGCTTCCTCAACCGTGACTGAAATGAAATCATCCCCTGCCCCTGCGTTGATATCCGCTCTCTGCGCATAGCCCAGTCTTGCCTGCTTTACGCGTTCCTCCGCCGTTTCTGCTCGGGTATAGCTGGTAACTTCGGAGATCCCTATATAGGTGGCTCCGAACTTCGTTACGGCTGTCCCACCAATTCCAGCATCAACGGATATGGTGTCATGGCCATCGCCGCTGTATACGCCACTTACAACCCCAGCGCGAATGGCTGCGGAATCGCTCCCCTCGCCCGCATAGACGGCCTTCACCAAGTCGGTTTCGATCGCAATCGCATCATTGCCGCCTTTGGTGTACACACTACTTACGCGCTTGGCCTTGATGGCGACCGCATCATTGCTGACTGTTTTTGAGTGCCATCCGAGTACAGTATCGCCAGATTTGGTTTTCTTGGCGTGTAGGCCGCTACTTCGATCTGTGTATACGGATTCCACCCAATCAGCTTCAATACTGATGGCATCATTCCCACCTCGCGTGTAAACCCCCTTAACTGTGCTGGCCCGAATGGCAAAAGAGGCTTCATTTTGGGAGGAAACATTTCTGACGGTTTTGCCGCTAACAATGCTCAGCGCATCGGAGTCCGGGGTCTTGAACAAGGCGACAACTGTTCCGGCAGAAGATCGGCTCTGACCGCCAAGTTTGTCGAGGGCCGCCGCCATATTGGCCGCCAGTTTGCGGTAATGCTCGGCGAGAATTCTACTCCGGGCCGCGCTGTTCTTGCTTGAGTCTTGGGCGTTTAATTTTTTCCGGGTATCTATCCCGGTTTGGAGTTTCTCAGCTTGATAGTCATTCTCTGCTTTCGCAATGGTGTTCAGCCTGTCCACGCCCCAGGCCGTCCCTTGATCACCCGATTCGACCCGGGCCTGAGCGCCCCTGTCGCTGGCTGAGGCATTAATCAGTGTAAGGGCGGAATTATTGACAATAGAAAGGCCGGAAAATGTGGTCATGTCTCTACTCCTAAAGCTGAATTCGTTCGCTGCAGTCTCAACCATAGACATTTAGACACCATTACAACTAAAAGGAGATTGCGTGGAATTTTACTAACCCACGCTCTGGACTGTCACCTTTCCATGCCCCAGAACACAGAAAAGCCCCGCAGAACTGCGGGGCTTTCCAGATTGTTAGAACAGAGAAATCTCTGAAGATCAGTCGCCGGTCTTCAGCGCTGCGCCCAGGATGTCGCCCAGCGATGCGCCGGAATCCGAGGAGCCATACTGTTCCACTGCTTCTTTCTCTTCCGCGATCTCGCGTGCCTTGATCGACAGACCCAGACGGCGGGTCTTGCTGTCAACGTTGGTCACGCGGACGTCGATCTTGTCACCAACCGAGAAACGCTCGGGGCGCTGATCGGCACGGTCACGCGACAGGTCGGAGCGGCGGATGAAGGACTTCATGCCTTCGTATTCCACTTCGATACCACCGTCTTCGATGGCGGTCACTTCGACGGTCACGATCGAGCCACGCTTCACGCCGCCCACGGCTTCGGCGAACTTGTCGCCGCCCAGAGCTTTGATCGACAGGGAGATACGCTCTTTTTCAACGTCCACTTCGGAGACAACGGCCGAAACCATGTCGCCTTTGCGGTAGTTCTGGATCGCATCTTCGCCACGCTCGTCCCAGCTGAGGTCGGAGAGGTGAACCATGCCGTCGATGTCGCCTTCGAGGCCGATGAACAGACCGAATTCGGTGATGTTCTTGACTTCGCCTTCGACTTCGGTGCCCTCGGGGTGGGTCTCAGCAAAGACTTCCCACGGGTTGCGCATGGTCTGCTTGAGGCCCAGGGAGACGCGACGCTTGGCGCCGTCGATTTCCAGAACCATGACGTCGACTTCCTGCGAGGTCGAAACGATCTTGCCGGGGTGCACGTTCTTCTTGGTCCAGGACATCTCGGAGACGTGGACCAGACCTTCGACACCGGGCTCCAGCTCAACAAATGCACCGTAATCGGTGATGTTGGTGACGCGACCCTTGTGCACCGAACCCAGCGGGAACTTGGCGCCAACCAGATCCCACGGATCTTCCTGCAGCTGCTTCATGCCGAGGGAGATACGGTGGGTCTCTTTGTTGATCTTGATGACCTGAACCTTGACGGTTTCGCCGATCGACAGGATCTCGGAGGGGTGGTTCACACGGCGCCATGCCATGTCGGTGACGTGCAGCAGGCCGTCAACGCCGCCGAGGTCAACAAACGCACCGTATTCGGTGATGTTCTTGACCACGCCGTCAACCGCATCGCCTTCGGACAGTTTGCCGATGACTTCTGCACGCTGTTCGGCACGCGATTCTTCCAGGATGGCGCGACGGGAGACAACGATGTTGCCACGGCGACGGTCCATTTTCAGGATCTGGAAGGGCTGCTTCAGACCCATCAGCGGGCCAGCGTCGCGCACGGGGCGCACATCAACTTGCGAACCGGGCAGGAAGGCCACGGCGCCGCCGAGGTCGACAGTGAAGCCGCCTTTGACGCGGCCGAAGATCGCGCCTTCGACGCGGGCATCGTCTGCGTATGCTTTTTCCAGGCGATCCCATGCTTCTTCGCGGCGCGCCATCTCGCGGGAGATGACAGCTTCGCCACGGGCGTTTTCAGCCGAGCGCAGGAAGACTTCCACTTCATCGCCAACAGCGATTTCGGGAGTTTCACCGGGATTTGCGAATTCTTTCAGATCAACGCGGCCTTCCATTTTGTAGCCGACGTCGATGATGGCCTGGCCCGCTTCGATTGCGATGACCTTGCCTTTAACAACGGCCCCCTCATCGGGTGTGTCCATTTCGAAGCTTTCGTTCAGGAGGGCTTCGAATTCCTCCATCGATGTGTTCTGAGCCATGTGGTCTCGGATTTCCTTTACATATCTTATTTAGCTGGCCATGCGGTTGTCTCCGCCGGTCTGAATGGGTTGGTCGGTCTGAGATCACGCATCTGAACCGTCTGGAGCAAACAAACACAAAGGGCCGGAGGTTGCCCCGACCCTGCTCAGACTGTCCGTGGTGCGTTTTCGCATCTCTTTCGACAGGGGCCGTATAAGCAGATTCCCCCTTGCTGGCAAGGGGAAATGGACTCGGCATCCCTGTCACGACAAGGATGCGCCCCGGCTATTGGCGGCGGAAACAGCCGCCGCCTCCCCCGTTTCCGGTCAGCCTTGCCGATCCTTGATCGCCGCAATGGCCGCCGCGATGGCGGCTTCGATGCTCAAATCGCTGGTATCGATCACGACCGCGTCATCCGCGGGCTTCAGCGGCGCCTCGCTGCGATTCATGTCGCGTTCGTCCCGGGCCTTCACATCAGCCAGAACGGTGTCGTAATCGCTGTCCGATCCGTTTTCGCTCAGCTCCAGGAACCGGCGGCGGGCGCGGACCTCGGCGCTGGCGGTGACAAAGAGTTTCGCCTCGGCATCCGGGCAGATCACCGTGCCGATGTCGCGCCCGTCCAGCACCGCGCCCCCGGCCCGGCGGGCAAAGCTGCGCTGGAAATCTACCAGGGCCTGACGCACCTCAGCGATCACCGCCACTTTTGATGCGGCCTGGGCCACCTCGGCCGTGCGCAGCCCCTCGGCCTCCAGATCGGCAGCGACCAGAGACTGCGCGGCCTCAAGTGGTTTATCGCCAGCCAACACCCGCGCCCCGACAGCCCGGTACAACAGGCCCGTGTCCAGATGGGCAAAACCGAAATGCGCGGCGACGGCCTTGGAAATCGTGCCTTTGCCCGCTGCTGCCGGGCCGTCGATGGCGATGGTGAAACGGGTGGTCATGCTGCAAAGCGCTCCGAAATCTCAAGCGTGGGTGAACTTGGCGCCAAGCGCGGTCATCAGCGGCTCGAAGATCGGGAAGGAGGTCGCAATCGGGCCGCCATCATCAACGGAGACCGGGTTTTGCGCCGCCATGCCCATCACCATGAAGGACATGGCGATCCGGTGATCAAGGAAACTCTCGCAGGTGCCGCCGCCGGGTACGCCTTCGGGGCCAAGGCCCATCACAGCCCACCAATCGTCGCCTTCACGGACGGCAACGCCATTGGCCCGCAGGCCCCGCGCCATGGCGTCGATCCGGTCGCTTTCCTTGACGCGCAGCTCTTTGACGCCCGCCATCATGGTCTCGCCCCGTGCAAAAGAAGCAACGACGGAGAGCACCGGGTATTCATCGATCATCGAGGCCGCGCGTTCAGGCGGCACCTCGATCCCCTTCATCGAGGGAGAATAGCGCGCCCGCAGGTCGGCGACCGGCTCACCGCCCTCGACACGTTCGTTTTCATATGTAAGGTCCGCGCCCATCTCGCGCAGGGTAGTGAACAGTCCCGCGCGGGTCGGGTTGAGGCCAATTCCCGGCACCAGCACGTCCGATCCGGGCGTGATCAGCGCCGCGCAGACCGGGAAGGCGGCTGAGGATGGATCGCGCGGCACCGCGATCACCTGCGGTTTCAGCTCGGGCCTACCGGTCAACGTGATGACGCGGCCCTCTTCGGTCTCTTCGGTGGTGATCTCGGCGCCGAACCCTTCGAGCATCCGCTCGGTATGGTCGCGGGTGGCTTCCTTCTCGATCACCACGGTCTGCCCCGGCGCGTTGAGGCCTGCCAACAGAACAGCCGACTTCACCTGCGCCGAGGGCACCGGCACCACATAGCGCACCGGCACCGGATCCGCCGCCCCGACGATGGTCATCGGCAGCCGCCCGCCAGAGCGGCCCACCGCCTGCGCGCCGAACAGGGCCAGCGGATCGGTAACCCGCGCCATCGGACGTTTGTTGAGGCTGGCATCGCCGGTGAAGGTCACTGAAATCGGCGAGGTCGCCATAGTGCCCATGATCAGCCGCACGCCGGTGCCGGAATTGCCACAGTCGATCACATTGTCCGGCTCGGCAAAACCGCCGACACCGACACCAAAGACCGACCACTTTCCGCCGCCATGGTTGATTACCTCGGCCCCGAACGCCTGCATCGCCTTGGCCGTGTCCAGAACGTCCTCGCCTTCCAAAAGTCCCGAAATCCGGGTTTCGCCCACGGCCATGGCGCCAAGGATCAGGGACCGGTGCGAAATCGACTTGTCGCCCGGCACCTTGGCCACGCCTGCCAGCGGGTCGGCACGGTGAGAGGTCATCGGGGTAGGCGTACCGTGTCCGGACATGAAGGCTTCCTTTGTCAGAGTGTCGCGAATGCTTTTGTTTCCGCTATCGGTAACGAATTGCCGTGATCCGGTCCAGCGCCGATCAGCGCAAGATCACGCCCATATCACCCTGATATCAGCCAAGGCGGCGGAAGGTCAGGTAATGTGGCGTGCGCCCCTCTCGCAGGGCCTTTTGCTCGTAACGGGTGGAAATCCAGTCGTCCCATGGCTCGCGCCAGTCGGCAGGGCGCTCGGCCAGCCATTCAAAGCCCGCTCTTGGCACTTCTTCCAAGGTCTGGCGGACGTAATCAGGAATATCCGTCGCCACCCGGAAAATCGCGCCGGGTTTCAGGCAGCGGGCCAGCGGCTCAAGATGTTCCTGGGTCACAAAACGGCGGCGGTGATGGCGTTTCTTCGGCCAGGGATCGGGATAGAGCAGGAAGGCGCGCGAAATCGACGCTTCGGGCAGCACATCCATCAGATCGCGCGCATCGCCGGGATGCACTGCGATATTATCCGCATTTGCCTTGCGGATCTTGCCCAGCAGCATGGCCACCCCGTTGATAAAGGGTTCGGCACCGATGATGCCGACTCCTGGGTTGTTCTGGGCCTGATGTACCAGATGTTCGCCGCCACCAAAGCCGACCTCGAGCCAGATATCGCGACCGCCAAACAGCGCCTGCAGATCTAGCGGATTGCGCTCCGGGTTTTCATCCCAGCCCACCGCCCCGGGCGACAGCGCCCCGAGGTCCTCGTCCAGATAACGTCGCTGGCTGTCCTTCAGGGTCTTGCCGCTGAAACGGCCATAGAAATTGCGCCAGGGCGCGCCGCTGGCGTGTTTGTCGGCCGCATCGGTCCGCGCCGGGTGGCTGGCAGAGCTGGTTTTCTTGTCATCAGACATCGGACGGGCCTTTTCATTGCCGGTGTTTCCACGCCCGATCTTGCGTTTCGCCATTAACAGGCGCAGGCGGGCGAATGCTGGGCGTCCATCTGCCGCAAGCCGCCCTGCGGGTCAAGAGAGCTGTCCCGGTGCTACTGATCCTGCGGCGCCTGTTCCCGCAACACTCCGGCAGCCACCAGTCGCAAGCGGGACGGGTACCATTCGGCATTGGGGCGCACCCGCATGGTTTCAATCGCAAAGGCCGGATCGACCCCGCGCGATACCAGATAGGTCAGCTGTTCGTAGATTTCCTCCTGAGTGTCCTGATAGATCCAGGAGCCAAATTCAAAAGGGGTGGCCCAATCTTCGTCATCGCGCCATTCCCGGTAATAGCTTTGCACCGCTTCCGGCGCCCAGCTGCGCTGATGAAACCCGATCTTGGACCCCAACATCATGCGCCGCCGCTGCCCGGCCAGGAAGATATCGACACAGGCGCTGACGCATTCGCCATCGACCGAAGTATTCAGCCCATGGTCCATGACGATCCATGCGATCTCGGCCCCGGCATAGACACTGCCGCCACCACTGTTCAGCCGGATCTCGGTGACCTGCGGGTTGTCTGCCAGGATGCTGCGAAAGGCGTCGATGTCCTCGGGGGTGATCTCGGACGCCGCGCCGGTGATGTCGGTTTCGGTGTCAAACACCAAGGCCTCGCCGTCGATACGAAATTTCTGCGGCAGGGGCTCCCTGGCCAGCAGGGGTAACGGCAATGCCAGCAGCACAAGGCAAAGTAGCGAGAATATAGGCAGGGATGAACGGTTCATATGGACATGGCTTCCTTTGCGCGAAGGGCATTCCCCGCCGGAAAAGACTAGTTCGGCCCCGGCGCGTAGCTCAAGCCCTGCGCCCTACACCAGTCGCGGATCAAAAAAAGGGGCAGGCCCCGTGGCCCGCCCCCGTTTTGCAATACACAGCCTGACCGGATCAGACGGCCTTTTTCAGCGCCTCGACCAGATCAGTGCGTTCCCAGCTGAAGCCGCCATCGGCATCGGGTTCGCGGCCAAAGTGACCATAGGCCGCGGTGCGCTGATAGATCGGCTTGTTAAGGCCCAGATGCGAGCGGATGCCGCGCGGGCTGAGATCCATCACCTGACCAATGGCTTTTTCAATCGCCTCAGGCGCGACGTCGCCGGTGCCGTGGGTGTCGGCATAAATCGACAACGGCTGGGACACGCCAATCGCATAAGACAGCTGGATGGTGCATTTGTCGGCCATGCCAGCGGCAACGACGTTCTTGGCCAGATAGCGCGCGGCATAAGCCGCCGAACGGTCAACCTTGGTCGGATCCTTGCCCGAGAAGGCGCCGCCGCCATGCGGGGCCGCACCGCCATAGGTGTCGACGATGATCTTGCGGCCGGTGAGGCCAGCATCGCCATCGGGGCCGCCGATCACGAACTTGCCGGTCGGGTTTACGTGCCAGATGGTTTCTGCGGTCAGCCAGCCCTCGGGCAGGGTCTCGCGGATATAAGGTTCCACGATCTGGCGGATATCGTCGGATGTCAGCGACTCGTCCAGATGCTGGGTCGACAGCACCAGCGAGTTGACGCCCACCGGCTTGCCGTTCTCATAGTTGATGGACAGCTGCGATTTGGCATCGGGACCCAGTGCAGGTTCGGTGCCGTTCTTGCGCACTTCGGCAAGGCGGCGCAGAATCGCGTGGCTGAACTGGATCGGCGCGGGCATCAGCGCGTCGGTTTCATTGGTGGCAAAGCCGAACATGATGCCTTGGTCGCCAGCACCTTCGTCCTTGTTCTCGGCCGAATCGACACCCTGCGCGATATGAGCGGACTGTTCATGCAGCAGGTTGGTGATTTCCACGGTCTCGTGGTGGAACTTGTCCTGCTCGTAGCCGATGTCCTTGATGCAGGCGCGGGCGATCTCGTCGATCTTGCCCATGTAATCGTGCAGTTTGTCCTGGTCGGACAGACCCACCTCGCCCCCGATCACAACGCGATTGGTTGTGGCAAAGGTCTCTGCCGCGACACGCGCTTCTGGCTCTTCCGCCAGAAAGGCGTCCAGAACGGCATCAGAAATCCGGTCACAGACCTTATCCGGGTGGCCCTCGGAAACGGATTCCGAAGTGAAAATATAGTGCTTGCGGGTCATGAAAAGTGCTCCATTTGGTTTCGCCTCGCCACGCCAGGAAGCCGTTGTGGGAGGAACCGAAACTACCTACGTGGGAAGACGGTTGTCGTCAATGCTTTTACCGGCCAGAGGTTGAGCAGCTATGAACGCGCCTGCATATTTCCGCCGCGGCGCAGCGCCGCACCTGCCAGCCCCAGCAACAGGATCAGAACCAGCCAATCCCCTGTGCGGCTGTAAAGGGTCGCGGGTAATCGCGCGGGCAGGATTACATCCACATAGCCAGCCTCCCCCAGGGGCAGCGACGGGCCAAGGCGCCCATAGGGGTCAATCACGCCGGAAATACCGGTATTGGCGGCGCGCAGCATCGGCAGCCCCTGCTCTGCGGCCCGCATCCGCGCCTGCACCAGATGCTGATAGGGCCCCGAACGAGTGCCGAACCAGGCATCATTGGTGATCTGCACCAGCATGTCCGGGCGATCAGGTGCGGCGTTCACATCCTGCGGGAAGACTGCCTCGTAACAGATCAGCGGCAGTGCATTGCCGATAGGCAGATCCATCAGCCGCGCGCCGGGTCCCGCAGCATAGCCCGCACCGGCCTGAGAGGCCAAACCATGGAATCCGAACCGCGCCATCAGATCGCCAAAAGGCACGTATTCCCCGAAGGGCACCAGATGTGCCTTGTCATAGATCTGCCCGGCCGAACCATCGGCGCTGATCAGAGCAGCCGAATTGAAATAGGCGCCGCCTTCTTCGCGCTGGATCCCCAGCAAGAGCGGCACGCCCGGCGCCTGCTCAAGGATCGCCTCCAGCGTATCCCCGGCATAGTTCAACAACTGCGGCACCGCGGTTTCCGGCCAGATGATCATATCAGGGCGCGGGCCTTGGGCGTTAAAACCCATGGCGCGGCGCACGAAATCCCACCGCAGATCCGGGTGCCATTTCTGGTGCTGCGGCGCATTGGGCTGCACCAAGCGCACATTTTGATCGGTCAGTTCGACCTCGGGCGGAGACGGCAGCAGCGCCACCAGAGCCACAAGTGCACCACCGGGCAGGACCGCCCGCGCGGGGCTTTGGCGCAGCAACGCCAGCGGCAGAAACGCGGCAAGCGTCAGAACCGCCAGCCCCTGCGGGCCAATCCAAGGCAGCAGCTGCGCTGCGGGCGTATCAATCCAGAACTGTCCGAAAGCGGCCCAGGGAAACCCCGTCAGAAGATAGGCGCGGGCAAATTCTGCAAGACTCCAGAAGGCAATCAGCAGGGCGACCCGCGCTGCCCCCCTGCTCCACCGCACGGCCCCGGCAAAGGCGGCGCCCCAGAACAGCGCCAGACCACCGGCCAGAAACACAAGGGCAAAGGGCGCCATCCAGGCGTGTCGCTGCGCATCCACCTGAAAGGGTTCAACGATCCACGACAGGCCAAAAGCGAAATAGCCAAGCCCAAAGCCCCAGCCCAACATGGCGCCAGACCAGGACGTCTGCGCCCGCAGGGCAAAGGCGCCAATCACCGCCAGCGCAATCGGCACGGTCCAGAGCATGTGATTAGGGGCCAGCGCCAGCGACATGAGCGCGCCAAAGCCAAAGGCCAGCACAAGGACCGGCAAATGGGGTGCCAGCCGCCCCAACCTGCTGCGCAGACCGGAAACCCTCGTCATTCCGCGGCGTGGGGCACCAGTACCCGCAGCCGTTTGATCCGACGGGGATCGGCATCCATGATTTCGAACTCAGGCCCGTCCGGGTGCACGATCACCTCACCGCGGGCGGGCACCCGACCCGACAGCATGAAGACCAGTCCACCCAGCGTGTCGATCTCTTCTTCGTCGACATCGTCGTGATTGGTCAGCGACTGGCCGATCTCGGCCTCAAATTCATCCAGTGGCGTGCGGGCTTGGGCGATATAGCAGCCAGATTTTTCCCGAAACCAGGTCTGATCCTCGCCGGTGTCGTGTTCGTCCTCGATCTCACCGATGACCTGCTCAATGAGGTCTTCGATGGTCACCAGACCGTCGACACCGCCATATTCGTCGATCACCAGCGCCATGTGCCGACGTTCGGCCTGCATCTTGGCCAGAAGCACCCCGATGGGCATCGACGGTGGCACAAACAGCAGCGGGCGCAGCATCTCGCGCAGATTGAACGGCTCCGCCCCGCAGTTGAACCCATGGGTCAGGGCAAAATCCTTGAGGTGAGCAAAGCCAAGCGGCGTGTCCAGCGTGCCCTCGTAAACCGGGACACGGGTAAAGCCGCTGTCGCGGAAGACCTGCACCAGATCGTCGCTTTCGATTGTCACGGGGACGGCCACGATCTCGGCCGAGGGGATAGCAACGTCTTCAACCCGCATCCGGCGCAGATTGATCATGCCATGTGGCTGAACCTCGGAGACAGCGTCTTGCTGCTCTTCCTGTTCCTCCGTCGCGGCAGAGGCCGACAAGGAGCCGAAAATACGCCCCAACAGTCCGGTCTTTTCCGCGTGCTCCGTGGCCTCGATGGCCTCACTCTTCATATGCAGCGCGCCATGCGCTGCGTTAGAACTGCCTTCTATGTCGCCCATTTATCCTATCCAATATGCCCCGTTCAGGGGCTTCCATTTACCGTATATGGGTTATCGATACCCAGTTTGCCAAGTATCTCGACCTCCAGCCCCTCCATTAGTGTGGCGTCGGGGTCGCGAATGTGATCGTAACCCAAAAGATGCAACACTCCGTGAACAAGCAGATGACAGAGGTGATCTGCCAGCGGTTTGCCCGCTTCCTCAGCCTCACGGGCGCAGGTTTCATAGGCAATGGCAATGTCACCCAGCGGGATTTCGCCCGAAAAATCAGCCTCTGGTGGCAGAGGGTCCCCGCCCGGCTCCTCGGCAGAGAGCTCCTCGGCTGGCCAGCTGAGCACATTGGTCGGGGTCGGCTTTTCACGGAATTCTGCGTTCAGATCCGCGATACGCGCATCGTCGCAGGCCAGCAGGGAAATCTCGCACTCCTCGGCCTCCAGATCAAAATGCGCAAGCGCAGCGCCGATGGACCGCTCCGCCAGCGCCTCAAGCGCAACCGCATCCCAGCGGCTGTCTTCGGTGGAAATCTCTAATGTCATCTGTCACTTTCACATATCCGCTGGGGTCCGACATCACGGACCCGGCGCAGGGCGCCGGGATCAGATTGCCGGAACATCCGCGTCATAGGCTTCGATGATCGCCGCCACCAGTGGGTGACGCACCACATCGCGGGCGCTGAAATAGTTGAAGCTGATCTTGGGAATGCTGCTCAGCAACCGCTCCGCATCCGCCAGACCCGAGGGCACGCCGCGCGGCAGGTCCACCTGGCTGCGGTCGCCGGTGATCACCATGCGCGAACCTTCGCCAAGGCGGGTCAGGAACATCTTCATCTGCATGGTCGTGGCGTTCTGCGCCTCGTCCAGCACCACAAAGGCATTCGAAAGCGTGCGCCCCCGCATAAAGGCCAGCGGCGCGATCTCGATCGTCTTCTCTTCCTTCAGCTTGGCCAGTTGCTTGCCGGGCAGGAAGTCATTCAGCGCGTCATAAAGCGGCTGCATATAGGGATCGACCTTTTCCTCCTGGGTGCCAGGCAAGAAGCCGAGCCGTTCGCCCGCCTCAACAGCAGGACGGCAGAGAATAATCTTGTCCACCTGTCCAGTGATGAACATGCTGACCCCGGCCGCGACAGCCAGATAGGTCTTGCCGGTGCCGGCCGGGCCGATGCCGAATGCCAGCTCGTGTTCATATAGGGCTTGCACATAGGCCTTCTGCGCGTCGGTGCGCGGCTCCACCAGCTTCTTGCGGGTCTTGATCTCGACCTTGCCGCCACTGAACATTTCCAACTGGCCGCCCGGATCGGTCTGATCCGACGGCCCCATGCGCAATTCGCGGTCCACATCGGCACTTTCGACGCTGCGGCCTGTTTCCAGCCGATCATAGAGCGCGGTCAGAACCGCAGCGGCCTGTTCGCGGCTTGCTTCCTCGCCCATCACCGACAGAAGATTGCCGCGGCGCAGGATCTGCACGCCCAGCTTCTGTTCGATATCGGCGATATTGCGGTCGTATTCCCCACAGAGGTCGATCAGCAGGCGATTGTCAGGAAATTCCAGCAGCACTTCATGTGCGGTGTCGGGATGGGGGTGGGACGACGACGGCGGGGCGCTGGTGACCAATCTCTATTCCTCTGGCTTGCGGTTTCCTTCAATGTGCCTCTGCCGCGCGCCCGGTGCAAGCGCAGCCCGGCAAAATTCACACGGTTGAAACAAAAATGGGCTGACACAATACGGACGGGGTCAGAACGGCAAAAGAAAACAGCCGCCCAGAGACGGGCGGCTGCGTTGTTCTTAAAATCGTTTGATGCGCTTACAGCGGGTCGCCATAGGTGGAACCGGACTTGAACGGGCCAGTCGCCACATTACGCGGCAATTCGCTGTTACAGACCGGTTTGCCATCCGGCGTACGGCGCAGGTCGGCATAGCCTTCGACACCGTCATCGATGATCCAGTGTTCGCAGCCCTGCGGATCGACCCAGATACCGGCAGTCAGCTGCGAAAGATCGCCACTTTTGCCGTCAAAAATGTTCTGGTCGCGAGTCTTGTCGGTGACATCGGTACACGCAGCAACCGAAAGCGCAAGGCACAGAGCAGCGGCCCCTTTGAGAATGGTCATGCTGTAATCCCCCTTAGCGCACACAATAGATTTCGACGCGACGGTTCTGCGCCATATTGGCCGCGCTGGTATTGGGAACGCGCGGATCACGTTCGCCGTAGGCGCGGATATCACCAACCCGCGCACCGGCAGATCGTGCGACCTGAGCCACCGCATTGGCCCGGCGTTGAGACAGGCCGATATTGTATTCATCCGAGGCGCGGCTGTCGGTGTGACCCGCAATCACGAAATACCGTGTGCTCGGTTTTGTCTTCTGAAAGAATTCCGTCAGGCGCTTGCGGCCTGCCGCGTTGATGAAATGCTTGTCCGTGGCAAAGAACTGATCCGTCGGCATCATACCGCACAGCAGACCGGGACGACACACAGGTTTGCCGTCCGGTGTGACATGCGGTGTCATGTAACCTTCGGCGCCATCGTCCATTACCCAATGTTCGCAGCCATCCGGATCAACCCAGATGGTCGGTACATAGCGTTCCCCGACAACAGTGCGTGTCTGCGTATCCTGCGCCTGAACAGACGCCCCTGCCAGACTGAATGCGACCGTGGCAGCGGCCAGCAAAGCGCCTGCTTTTCTCAACTTGAAATTCAGCACAACCAGATATCCTTCACCTAAGTCCGCCCGGGAGCATGCCACCACGAGCGTTAAGCCTCACGGTAACAGCATCAATCCATGTATAAACAATAAACTACACAACTTTTCAGCCTATTGCCCCTTGGCGGAGCCTATTTTTTCCCAAAACTATGCGGATTTCCCCAACACTCAAACAAATTTCTTAAAACTGTCCACAAAATGGATGCAATAAAGACTCACCCCGCGCCAAAGGAGCGAGGTGATCAAAGGCTGCAAAGGCCCGAGGAAATGGTCAGCCGATCAGTTCACCGGCCAGCGAATTTGCCCCCGAGGACACGATGCGCACCCGCGCCAGATCGCCGATGGCGCGGTCGCAATCGGCCACATGCACCGCGTGCAGATAGTCGGATTTGCCCACCATCTGCCCGGGCAGACGGCCCGCCTTTTCGAACAACACGCCAACTTCGCGCCCGACCATGCTGTCCTGCACCTCGCGCTGCTGGCGGGTCAGCAGGGCCTGCAGCCGCTGCAGGCGTTCATCCGCCACTGCGGCCTCTACCTGCGCGCGCTCGGCCGCCGGGGTGCCCGGACGGGTCGAGTATTTGAAGGAATAGGCAGTGCCGTATTTCACTTCCTCGATCAGGTCGAGCGTGGCCTGGAAGTCCTCTTCGGTCTCTTCCGGGAAGCCGACGATGAAATCGCCCGAGATCAGGATATCCGGCCGCGCGGCGCGAATGCGTTCGATCAGGCGGATATAGCTTTCGGCGGTATGGCTGCGGTTCATCCGTTTCAGGATCCGGTCCGATCCGGCCTGCACGGGCAAGTGCAGATAAGGCATCAGCTTTTTGCAGGTGCCATGCGCCTCGATCAGGTCGTCCATCATGTCGTTGGGGTGCGAGGTGGTAAAGCGGATGCGCTCCAGCCCGTCGATCTTGTCCAGCTCCCAGATCAGCTGCGCCAGGGTCCAGTCGGCGCCATTCGGCCCCTCGCCGTGGTAGGCGTTGACGTTCTGACCCAGCAGGGTGATTTCGCGCACGCCGCGCTCCACCAGTTCCTGTGCCTCACCGATGATGCGGGATACGGGGCGGGAGACTTCGGCACCACGGGTATAGGGCACCACACAGAAGGCGCAGAACTTGTCGCAGCCCTCCTGCACCGTCAGGAAGGCCGTCGGGCCACGCTTGGCCTTGGGGCGGTTCTTGAGCTTTTCGAATTTGTCCTCTTCGGGGAAATCGGTGTCGAGCACCTTCTCCCCCGCGCGCGCCTTGCTCTCCATTTCCGGCAGGCGGTGATAGCTTTGCGGGCCGACCACCAGATCGACCAGCGGCTGGCGGCGCATGATCTCTTCGCCCTCGGCCTGCGCAACGCAGCCCGCAACGCCGATCTTCAGATCCGGCTTCTCTGCCTTCAGACCCTTGAACCGGCCCAGCTCGGAATAGACCTTTTCGGCGGCCTTTTCCCGGATGTGGCAGGTGTTCAGCAGGATCATGTCGGCATCATCCGCCGATTTCGTCTCGACATAGCCCTGCCCGCCCAGCGCCTCGGCCATGCGTTCGCTGTCATAGACATTCATCTGACAGCCGTACGTCTTGATAAACAGCTTCTTGGGGGCGCTCATGGGTTCGTTGCCTTCCAGCCGGACATAGGGATCAGCGGCCTGCCATACTGGGAAATGACGCCGCTTGCAATGCAGGCGCACTTACCCGATTTTGGGAGCAAATGCCAGAAAGGCAGGAGCAGACCGCCGTGATGTATTCTTCCCTCGACGATTTTCTTGAGCAGCAGTCGGCGCTGCTGATCAAGGGGCCCGTCGCGCTGATCTTTTTCGAAGATGACGTGGAAATCGGCACCACCCTGCGCCACCACCTGCAAAGCGGCTTTGCCGAGGTGATCGCCCTGATCCCCGATGCCTTTGACCTGCCGGGGGATGTGAAAAACCGGGTGCACCGGGTGCCGTTTGACTGCAGCGTGCCCGAAACCGTCTTTGCCGCCATCAACAAGGTGATCAACGCCGCAAGCCCTGGATGCTGGCTCTACTACTGCTACAACGCGGAATACCTGTTCTTCCCGTTTTGCGAAACGCGGACGGTGGCCGAAATGCTGACCTTCCACACCGAGGAAAAGCGCGCGGCGATGCTGACCTATGTGATCGACCTTTACGCAGGCGATCTTGAGGCTCACCCCAACGCCGTGTCGCTGGCCAATGCCTATCTGGATAAATCGGGATACTACGCTCAGTCCCGCTATATCGGCGCCAAAAGCAGCCCCGAGGAGCGGCAGCTCGACTTTTTCGGCGGTGTGCGCTGGCGCCACGAGGAACACATCCCGCAGGCCAGCCGCAAGATCGACCGGATCTCTCTGTTCCGGGCCAGACCCGATCTGGAGCTACAGCCGAACCACACCTTCAATATCGACGAATACAACACCTATTCCTGCCCCTGGCATCACAACCTGACGGCAGCCATCTGCTCCTTCCGCACCGCCAAGGCGCTGAAACGCAACCCTGGCTCTTCGTTCGATATCCACAGCTTCCGCTGGCACAATTCCACCCCGTTCGAATGGCACTCGCGCCAGTTACTGGATCTGGGGTTGATGGAGCCGGGGCAGTGGTTCTGAGGCCGGTTTCCCCGGCGCGCCCCCTGCCCCGCCTTCATAGCGACCGCTTACCGCTGCAACAGCACCGGGAACCAATCCTCGCGCAGGCGCTGGCCCGGCTGCATGTCATGGCCCGGAAACGGCGGTGAGGTCGGGCCGGGGCGTTCGACATAACGTGCATCGTCGCCCACCAGCCGCAGCGAAAAGGCACGGCGGCGCTGATCTGCGGTATTGCCGCGGGCGCCATGCAGGGTGCGATAGTTGAAGGCCACGGCGTCGCCCGGCTCCATTTCCCACTCCATGACCCGCATGCCTTCGGCGTCGGGATCGGGCACAGCCATGTACTGGCCTTCGTCGGCAAAGAACCCCTCTTCCGAGACCCAGCGGGTCGGCAGCACTTCCTTTTCCCAGGCATGCGATCCGGCGACGCAGCGCAGCGACGCCTCCCGCACCGGATCCAGCGGCGACCAGAAGCTGATCGTCTGCTGCCCCTCGACAAAGTAATAGGGGCCATCCTGGTGCCAGGGCGTCGCCATCGAGGTGCCCGGTTCCTTGACCAGCACGTGATCGTGGAACATCTGCACCCGGTCAGAGCGCATCAGATCGGCGGCAACCTCGGCCACTGGCGAGGCCTTGATCGCTTCGTCAAATTCCGAAATCCGCGTCCAGTTGCAGTAGTCATCAAAGAAACGCCCGGTCTGGCCCTTCTTTTCGTTGTTGGACGCATAGGGTCCGGGCTCTGCCATATTGGCCTCTACCCCCCTGCGCAGCAGATCGACCTGATCCTTGAACAAGCCCTTGATCATCACCACCCCGTCGCGCTGGTAGGCTTCGACCTGCTCTTCGGTGATCAGCGGATGCACCATCTTTCGTCTCCCTCATTGGACGCCTTGATGCTGGCAAAGTTGATCTGGCCAGAACATAATTTCAAATCATATCTTTCTAATATACCCTTCCGAACATGTTATACCTCACTCTGCGCCACTATGAATATGTCACCGCCATCGCCCGCCATGGCAGCCTGTCGGGTGCGGCGTCGGCGCTGCATGTCAGCCAGCCCGCCCTGTCCGCCGCGCTGGCCCGGATCGAGGCACATCTGGGCCGGGTATTGTTCCTGCGCAGAAAAGGCGCGGCGCTGGCGCTGACGCCACAGGGGCGCGAGTTTGTCACCGCGGCCGAGGCGCTGTTGTCGGAGGCCGCGCGGCTGGAACACGCGGGCACCGGTGCTGCACCGCAGGGACGGCTGGTACTGGGATGTTTCCGTGATCTTGCGCCCTTTCTGCTGCCGCGTGCCCTGCGGATGTTGCGCCAGACCCTGCCGGGGGTGGAGCTGGACCTGTTGGAGAGCGATTTCGAGGATCTCATTGCAGCGCAGCTGTCCGGCGCCTGCGATCTGGCACTGACCTGGGATCTGGGGCTTGATTCCAGCTTTACCCGGCAGGAGCTTTACCGCGTCACGCCGCAGGCGCTGATGCCGCCGGATCATGCACTGGCCGCCCGGGCCGAGGTCAGCCTTGACGACCTCGCGAGCCAGCCGCTGATCCTGTCGCGCGAGGGCTTGTCGATTGCCCATATGATGCGGCTGTTTCGCGGCGCAGGGCTGGTGCCTGCCATCGCCCATCGCGCCGCCTCTCTGGAACTTTTGCGCAGCCTGGCCGCCAGCGGCGAAGGCATCGGGCTGGCCTACAGCCTGCCGCAATCGGATCACAGCTATGAAGGACTGCCACTGATCGCCCGCCCGCTGGCCGCGCCGCAGGCGGTGGAGCCGGTCGTGTTGACCTGCCACGCGGACCCGGCGCCGCACTCGCTCACCGCGCGGGCGATGGCTGCGCTGACGCAGGCTTTCAAAAAGGACGCTACGGAAAGAGAATCAGAAGATCAGCCGTGATCGGCCTTCTTGCGCAGCCGGACCACTACATCGACCGATGCGATTTCCATGCCTTCGGGCGCCTCGGGCAGGCGCTGGATCACCAGCTGATCTGAGGGCGCATCGCTGACGCGGCCTTCCTGCTCCCAGTAGTAATGCGGGTGGTCATGGGTGTTGGTGTCAAAATAGCTTTTCGACCCGTCCACCGTGATCTCCTGCAGCACGCCCGCCTCGCAAAAAGCGCGCAACGTGTTGTAGACGGTGGCCAGCGACACGGCCGCGCCCTTGTCCTTGGCGGCTTCGAACAGGCTTTCGGCGGTGACATGGCGATGCTTGCCATCCCCGACCAGCAGTTCAGCCAGCGCCACCCGTTGCCGGGTCGGGCGCAGACCGGCCTGTCCCAGCCAGTTGGTTGCCAGATCTTCGCTGTTTGGCGTCATGTGCAGATCCTGCCTCGCGTTGCTGACCGTATATATAGGGGCAACGGGGGGGGATTTTCAAATGGATTCCCCTGCGGCGTCTTGCACCGCGCCCCGTATAAAGCCCCCGCAGCACATGGACGGGACAGATGCAGAACCCTTGCAGGACCCGCAGGGCCGATGCTACAGGAGGCCAGATTGAAAACAGACACCTCAGCAGGAGCACCGCCAGCATGGCCGACTACCCGAGCAGCTTTGACAAAGAAGATTTGCTGAAATGCGCCCGAGGCGAGCTGTTCGGCCCGGGCAATGCCCAGCTGCCCGCGCCGCCGATGCTGATGATGGACCGCATCACCGAAGTGAGCGCCGACGGCGGCAGCCACGGCAAGGGCCACATTCTTGCGGAATTCGACATCACCCCGGACCTGTGGTTCTTCGAATGCCACTTCCCCGGCAACCCGATCATGCCCGGCTGCCTGGGTCTGGACGGGCTGTGGCAGCTCACCGGCTTTAACCTCGGCTGGCGCGGCTGGAAGGGCCGCGGCATGGCCGTGGGCGTTGGCGAGGTGAAGCTGACCGGCATGGTCCGCCCCGACCGTAAGATGCTGACCTACAAGGTGGATTTCAAAAAGGCGATGCAGACCCGCCGCCTGACCATGGGCGTTGCCGACGGCACGGTGGAGGCCGATGGCGAAGAGATCTACCAGGTCAAGGACATGCGGGTTGTTCTGAGCGAGGGCTGAGGCCCGCGACGGCTGACCTCAGTCACAATCAGGTTAGAAGATCAGGAGGCCCCGCGGGGCCTCTTTTTTGTTGGACGCCAAAAAAATGCCTCTCAGGTCATTCTGTTGTGTTTGGGACAAACGTCTAGCATGGCCTTTTGGTTTTTCAGCTGCTCAAAGGTGATGAACCCCTTGTACAAGGTTCTACGCCTGACTCTGAACACATCTCGGTAGGTGATAAACATCACATAGGTAAAACCAAAGCTGTTATTGTTCGCAGCCGAAAGTGCATCGGGATATTGCTTAAGAAGATCGAAACGCTGCTCCATATCTGGAAAATGATCGGATAGATCTGGTGCATCCTTCAACACACTTCGAAACAACCTAGCGGCCTCGTGAATTTCACCCGAAGCTTGCTCGATTTTTCTATTGTTGCTGACCACCTGCAAGAAAGTATCTGCCATCCTAAAGGGGTCAGTTTCTTCGTTCACCACAAAGCTTTCCCCCTTGGAAAGCGTTGTCTTTGAGCCACCTTCCGGCCTGAATGGTGAAGCCAACGAGGGGGAAAACGAAGGCGAATGATCTTTTGGAAACAGCGCAACGCCTAAACAACTTGCAAACACCATATCTTTCGCGGGGGTTGCGCCGGAGTTTGAGACCGTAATGCTCAGGCGCAATCTTCCATCCTCATAAATCGCTTCAGTCTTTGATACGTTCACGTATGCGCGAAGCGAGCGTTCATTGGCGTCCAGAGCGATGCGATTGCTCTCAATCGATGCCTCAACTGCTTTGCGGCTAGCGACAAGCGTGGAGACCAAGACCACAGCACCGATCACCCCGATCACAATTGATCCGAGTGCAGCCCAAACCATAGCTCTCGAAGACCGTGCGATATCCTCCTGCACTTTAAGCCCCAGAAGGTCGAGATTCTCCACTGCCAAACCGTCCACCGCTAGAGGTACTTCTTTGCAGGGCAACAACGGGCAGTATTCGGCACCAACATAATAAACAAAAAACAATACCGCGGACCCAAGTCCAGCAATCAATCCCAGCGCAAAAAAACCTTTTTGAAATTCCTTCAATTCCCCAACCGCCTTTTGAACCTTAGTGATCCACAGGATCAACGTACCCCAATCCAGCGAACAGGAGAAAGCACGTAATACACCGGCGCCTTCTGCGAACAGGGGATCCCCCCACACCCAACCCATCTTGCACCCATGCCCTGCACGGCCTAGTAAGGCAAAAGCTATTAAGGGAGTGCACCTATGCGTCGCGTCGTCGTCACCGGTCTTGGCATCGTCTCCTCGATCGGCAACAGTGCCGAAGAGGTTCTTGCATCGCTCAAGGCCGGGAAATCCGGTATCGTAGCCAGCCCCGAAATGGCCGAACACGGCTTTCGCAGCCAGGTGGCCGGCACGCTGAAAATCGATCCTGCCGAACATGTGGACAAGCGCACCCTGCGCTTCATGGGGCCGGGGGCCGCCTATGCCCATATCGCCATGAGCCAGGCGATCGCTGATTCCGGCCTTTCCGAAGATCAGATCGTCAACGACCGCACCGGTCTCATTGCAGGGTCCGGCGGACCGTCGACCTCGTCCCTGCTGGCCGCGCATCAGACCGTTCTGAAAACCGGCGCGACCAAGCGGATCGGGCCGTTTGCGGTGCCGAAATGCATGTCGTCCACGATCTCCGCGAACCTGTCGACCGCGTTCAAGATCAAGGGCATCAACTATTCCATCACCTCGGCCTGCTCCACCTCGCTGCACTGCATCGGCAGCGCCGCCGAGCAGATCATGATGGGCAAGCAGGACGTGATGTTCGCAGGCGGCGCCGAAGAACTGGACTGGACCCTGTCCTGCCTGTTCGACGCGATGGGCGCGATGTCCTCGAAATACAACGACACGCCCGAAAAGGCCTCGCGCGCCTTTGACCAGAACCGCGATGGTTTCGTGATCACCGGCGGCGGCGGCATCGTGGTGCTGGAAGATCTGGATCACGCGCTCGCCCGCGGCGCCAAGATCTACGCCGAGGTCACCGGTTTTGCCGCAACCTCGGACGGGCACGACATGGTTGCCCCCAGCGGTGAAGGCGGCGAGCGCGCCATGCGTCTGGCTCTGTCCACCCTGCCCGAGGGCCGCAAGGTCTCCTATATCAACGCCCATGGCACCTCGACCCCCGTCGGCGACCTCGGCGAAGTCGAAGCCGCCCGCCGCGTCTTTGGCGCAGGCCAAGTCCCGCCGATTTCCTCGACCAAGTCGATGACCGGCCACGCACAGGGCGCTGCTGGCGCGATGGAGGCGATCTTCTGCCTTCTGATGCTGGAAAACGATTTCATCACCCCGTCGATCAACGTCGAAACCCTGTCCGAAGGCATCGAAGAGGGCGAAATCGCCACCTCCTATGTGGAGAACGCCGGTCTGGACAGCGTGATGACCAACAGTTTTGGGTTTGGGGGCACTAACGGCTCCATGGTTCTGAGCAAGTACAAGGGATAAGCGCGTCATGTCTGGAGTTTTGACCGGCAAACGGGGCCTGATCATGGGCGTGGCCAACGAACGTTCCATCGCCTGGGGCATCGCCAAGGCGATGCACGAGGCCGGAGCCGAGCTGGCCTTCACCTATCAGGGTGAAGCCTTTGGCAAGCGGCTGGAACCGCTCGCGGCCTCTGTCGGCAGCGATTTCATGGTTGATGTGGATGTGACCGACGATGCCTCGCTCGACACCGCATTCGAACAGCTCGCAGCGCGCTGGCCGACGATCGATTTTGTGGTGCACGCGATTGCCTATTCGGACAAGACAGAGCTGACCGGCCGGTTCATCAACACCAGCCGCGCGAACTTCAAGAACTCCATGGATATCTCCGCCTATTCCTTCATCGAGGTGGCGCGCCGCGCCTATCCGATGATGGAGGAGAACGGTGGCACCTTGCTGACGCTGACCTATGGCGGCTCCAACCGGGTGACCCCGAACTACAACGTGATGGGCGTTGCCAAGGCCGCACTGGAAAGCGCCACCCGCTATCTGGCCAATGACCTTGGCCCCGATGGCATCCGCGTCAACGCGATCTCGCCCGGCCCGATGAAGACCCTCGCCGGCGCCGCTATTGGCGGGGCGCGCAAGACCTACAAGCACACCGAACAGAACGCGCCCTTGCGGTCAAACGCAACGCTTGAAGCTGTGGGCGGCAGCGCCGTCTATCTGGCCTCGGATGCGGGCGCCTATACAACGGGTGAGGTCATCCGTGTCGATGGCGGGTTTCATATCCTTGGTATGCCGCAGCAGGAAAACCTCTAAGCTTTCCGCAAGCTGCATCCTTCAAAATGGAAAAACGGGCGCCCTCACCGGGCGCCCGTTTTTCTTTTATGGCAGGCGCGATCCCAAACGGCTCACCCTCCGTCAGCCTCGTCCGGCCCATCCTTCTCTTGAACCTTACGGCGGGAGCGCACCAATCCTGCCTCGAACCCCTCGCCATCTCCGAACTCAGAGAACTCGGCATAGCGCGCATGCGCGCCCGCCACCCGCGCCGCATGTTTGATCGGGCACCAATAGGCTTCGGTGCGGCTGGCAACTTCACGCACCCAGGCGATCACCCCGTTGCAATACCCGCAGTAGATGCAATTCAGTTTCTGCACCCCGTTGAGATAGGCCAGATGGTGCCGGTCCATCCGGATAAAATCGCGCCTCGGCACCTTTGGGATACCGTAAACCGGGAAACAGGCGGCCTGATAGACAAGCACGAAGAGGTCCAGCAGCACGAAGGGCACGATCAGCGCATAGATAAAAGGCGCGGTGATCAGGACCATCGGCCGTGTGTAGGCCAGGAAGCGCAGCCAGCGCACCCGCAGCGCCCGGTGACGGCGGCGGGCCTCTTCCTCCCAGACGATACGGCCGTTCTCCAGCTTGTACTGGAACGCCGCGCGCTTGTCGGCGATTTCATCTTCCAGCTCGTCCTGCAGCTCCCGCATCCGGGCCAGCAGATCCTCCATTCGCGTGCTCATCTCATACCCTCCATCTGCTCGTTACACCGGCGCGCGGATCGCGCTCTGTTTCGCCCGCTGGTCTAGGCCATGGCCGCGCGCCATTCGGCAATCAGCGCAGCCATGATCTCTGCTGCCGGACCGCTGCGGGCATGCGGCGCGCCCTGGCCCGCCCATTGCGCACCAAACCCGGAAGCCCCGGCCGATTTGGCCGCCGCATTCAGCGCCTTTCCCGCATCATAGGCGATCGGGTAGTCTGGAACAGCCGCGCCTGCGTGCTCTGCCGCCCATGCGGTGAAATCGTTGGCGAGGCAACGGGCCGGGCGGCCTGAAATCGCTGCTGTCATCTGCGTGGCCTCTGCCGCTTTCGAATGCAGCCGGGCGCGGTACGCACCATCTGCCAGGCTTTCGCTACAATCGATGAAGGCGGTGCCCAGCTGCGCCGCCGAGGCGCCCAGCCCCAGCGCCCCTGCAATATCGCCCCCCGTCATCAACCCGCCTGCGGTCACTACGGGCAGATCAAGCTCCGCCACCAGCAGCCGCATCAGATCAAGGGAACTCAACCTTTCATCCGGGGCCGCGGGGTCGAAGATGCCGCGATGGCCGCCCGCCTCCCAGCCCTGCGCCACCACCGCCTGCACCCCGGCGTCACGGATCGCACGCGCCTCCGCCAACGATGTGGCGCTCGCCATCAAAAAGATACCCGCCTCCTTCAGCGCCAGCATCACATCCGGCGCAGGCAGGCCGAAATGAAAGCTGATCACCGCCGGGCGCTCTGCCAGCAGCATCTTCTGCATATCCCGATCCACCACAAAGCTGGTGTAGATTTCGCTCAAGGCCGCGGGCGGCGCCGCATCGAACCGAGCAAAGACAGGTGCGAGCAGATCCAGCCAGGCTGCCTCCCGCGCCGGGTCGGGCACTGCGGGCTTGTGGCAGAAAACATTGACGTTAAAGGGCCGCGCGGTCAGCGCCCGCGTCTGCTGGATCATCTCCTGCGCCTGCGCCACGCCCGATGCCCCGATGCCCAGCGCGCCAAGCCCGCCTGCATTGCTGACCGCCGCCGCCATGGCAGGAGAGCTGACCCCCGCCATCGGCGCCTGAAAGATCGGCACCTCAAGGTCCAGTGCCCGGATAAGCTCCGTTGCAGCCATGCCATATGTCTCCCTGTTTTGCCCCTCGGCCAGCAAAGCCGCAGTTTCATGCCCATGCAAGTAGAGAAAGCGAAACGCCCATCCCCTTTGGCCGGAGCCAGGTCAAGGGCGGCGCAGCCGCCGCACCCTAGGTGCGGCCTGCCCTTGAGGCGGCTCTGGCCGCACACAAACTGGCTCTGGCGCCAAAGGAGGGGCAAAGCCCTTCCTTTGGCGCCTCTCAGCCGTCCTTCGCGCCGCGCAGCGGCGCCACTCCGACGGAACGGACCCAACGGAAAAGGCCGGATCTGGGATCCGGCCTTTTCGGGCGGGAGAACCCCGCCTTGCAGAATAATTCGCAGATCAGTTGATCGACACCAGCTCGATATCGAAAATCAGATCCTTGCCCGCCAGCGGATGGTTGGCATCCAGCGTCACCGTCGCTTCGTCCGCTTCGACCACGGTTACCGGCAGAACCTGGCCTTCCGGGGTCTGCATCTGCAGCTGCGTGCCCGGCTCCAGCGGAATGTCATCCGGAATACCTTCGCGCGGGATCGCCTGACGTGCGTCAGGGTTGGACGGACCGTATGCGTCATCACAGGCGATCTCGAGCGTCTTCTTGTCGCCCGCGACCATGCCCGGCAGACCGGCATCCATGCCGCCGATCACGTGACCGGCGCCAACGGTGAACTCCAGCGGATCACGCCCTTCGGAGCTGTCAAAGACGGTTCCATCCGTCAGTCGGCCCGTGTAGTGGATGCGCACGGTGTCGCCATTCTTTACCTCGGTCATGTGACCTCCAGTTCGTGTTCAGAATCTAAAGGGCCGGACCCTACAGGACCTGTTTGTGATGTAAACCCACGGCCCGGACCGCAGCAGAGACAATATTTGACCGCCATCCGGGCACCCTCGCGCAATTGTGACAGGTACAACTTCCCGCTTTGTTCCAAGCTGCCTCCTATGACAAAGTCGCGGCAACGGAGGATCTCATGCCCATCACCACCTGTGTATTCGACGCCTATGGCACCCTGTTCGATGTTGCCGCCGCCGCCCGGCAGGCCGCGGCCGAGCCGGACTTCCCGCAGCTTCAGGGCACATGGGCAACCCTCGCCGCCAACTGGCGCCAGAAGCAGATCCAATATACCTGGCTGCGTGCGGTGACAGGCGCCCATACCGATTTCTGGGAGGTCACCCAGAACGGGCTGGACTGGTCGCTGGAGGCCGCCGGTCTGGCCGGAGATGACGCCCTGCGCGAGCGTCTGCTGGCGCTCTACTGGGAACTTCAAGCCTACCCCGAGGTGCCCGCCATGCTCACCTCGCTGAAAGAGGCCGGTTTCAACACGGCCATCCTGTCCAACGGCTCGCCCGGGATGCTTGAAGGATGCGTGCAATCCGCCGGAGTGGGCACGGTTCTGGACGATCTCCTGTCGGTCGAAAGCGTCGGCGTCTTCAAGCCGCATTCCAGCGTCTACGATCTGGTCGGCAAACGCTTTGACTGCGCATCGT
The DNA here is from genome assembly GCF_041008775.1 of Pseudophaeobacter sp. C1-32P7. NCBI lineage: Bacteria > Pseudomonadati > Pseudomonadota > Alphaproteobacteria > Rhodobacterales > Roseobacteraceae > Pseudophaeobacter > Pseudophaeobacter sp. C1-32P7. The sequence goes on from NZ_JAXGFR010000003.1 coordinate 57,314, forward strand.
CCGAGGTGCTCTTCGTCTCTTCCAACGGCTGGGACGCGGCGGCGGCCAGCGGTTACGGCTTCGAAACCGTCTGGGTCAACCGCGCCGGAGAGCCGATGGACCGCCTGCCCTGGACGCCGCAGCACGTGCTGAATGATCTCACCACGATCCCGGACATCGCCAAGGGCTGATCCCCTCAATCCCAAAGGAGCACATCGCACCGATGCCAAATTTCACCACTTCGGATGGGCTGTCGCTCCACTACACCGACAGCGCGCAGGGTCAGGCCCTGCCGCTGATCTGCCTGCCGGGCCTTACCCGCGATGGGCAGGACTTTCGGTATTTTGCACCGCATGGCGCACGCTACCGGATGATCACGCTGGATGCGCGCGGGCGCGGGCAGTCAGACCTCGATCCTGAGATTGCCAATTACAACGTCATGCGCGAGGCGCAGGATGTGACCGAACTGATGGATCACCTGGGCCTGGAACAGGCGGCGATCCTCGGCACCTCGCGTGGGGGAATGGTGGCCATGGTGCTGGCCGCCACCGCAAAGGACCGCCTTAGCGCCGTGGTGCTGAACGATGTGGGACCGGAAATCCCTCAAGATGGCATTGCCCGCATCATGGAATACGTCGGTCGCCGCCCCGCTGCAAAAACCTATGATAAGGCTGCGCAAACTCTGGCGGCTTTGATGGCACCCGCCTTCCCCGACGTGCCGCCCGCCCGCTGGCGTGAAGAGGTGGAGGTCTTCTACGACGAAACGCCCGAGGGCCTTGCCCTGCGCTACGATCCACGCCTGCGCGATGCGCTGCTGGAGCAGGCCAAGGCTGGCCCGCCCCCCGATCTTTGGCCGCTGTTCATGGCGCTTGAAGGGCTGCCCTGCGGCGTGATCCGGGGCGCCAATTCCGATGTGCTGAGCCATGAGACCTATCTTGAAATGCAGCGCCGCCTGCCTGCCCTGCAGGCGGTAGAGCTGGACAATCGCGGCCATGTCCCGTTTCTGGACGAACCGGCTGCCCTCACCCTTATTCATTCCGTATTGGACCAGATTTGATGACTTCCATTTCCATGATCGAAGCCGCTGCCCAGCGGCTTGATGGCCACGCCCGCAAGACACCGCTGCTATCCTCGCCCTTCCTCGACGAGGTTGCGGGCCGTCGCCTGCTGGTCAAACCCGAATGCCTGCAACACACTGGATCGTTCAAATTCCGGGGCGGCTGGGCAGCGCTCTCGGCAATGGACGAGGACACCCGCAAACGTGGCGTGCTGGCCTATTCCAGTGGCAATCATGCGCAGGGTGTCGCAGCCGCCGCGCAGGCCCATGGCGTCCCTGCCGTGATCATCATGCCCTCTGACGCGCCGCAGCTGAAGATCGACAACACCCGCGCCCTTGGCGCCGAGGTGGTGCTTTATGACCGTGGAGGCGAAAGCCGCGAAGAGATCGGCGCCCATTACGAGGAAACCCGCGGCCTGACGCTGGTGAAACCCTATGACGATCCGCAGGTGATCGCGGGCCAGGGCACCGTTGGTCTGGAGATCGCAGAGCAGGCCGCTGCCGAAGGGGTTACCTCGGGCGATGTGCTGGTCTGCTGCGGTGGCGGCGGTCTGACCGGCGGCGTGGCGCTGGCGCTTGAGGCGCGTGCGCCCGGTCTGCGGGTGCGCCCCGCCGAGCCGGAAGGCTTTGACGATGTGGCCCGGTCGCTCTCAAGCGGGCAGGTCGAAAGCAATCCCGCCACCTCCGGCTCCATCTGCGATGCCATCCTGACGCCTGCGCCGGGGGAAATCACCTTTCCCATCCTGTCGCGCCTTTGCGGCCCCGGCATTGTCATCACCGAGGACGAAGCCCTGCACGCCATGGCGCTGGCATTCTTGCGGCTGAAGATCGTTGTCGAGCCGGGCGGCGCTGCTGCCCTCGCCGCGGCACTGTTCCACGAGGATGAGATCCAAGGCGATGCGGTGATCGCCGTGGCCACCGGCGGCAATGTGGATCCCGCGATGTTCATGCGCGCACTGGAGCAGCACGCCTAAGGCGGCACCCGTCCCTCCCCGACCTTTGCTTTACCTTCCCGTGCCTTCGCGGATATGGTGCGCCGCAAACGTGACGGGGAGAGATATCATGCAAATAGCGGATCTGGGCGATGTCCAGCTGCACTACCGTGTCGACGGCGATCCGGACGGCGCGCCCATCGTTTTTGCCAACTCTCTGGGCACCGACCTCAGAGTCTGGGACGCGGTGGTCGAACGCCTGCCTGCGGGTCTGAAGGTGATCCGCTATGACAAGCGCGGGCATGGTCTGTCCACGGTTCCGCCCGCCCCCTATTCCATGGGCGCGCTGGTACGCGATGCCGAGCGGCTCTTGGATCATCTCGATGTCCGCGACTGCGTCTTTGTCGGCCTCTCCATTGGCGGCATGATCGCACAGGGGCTGGCCGTGAAACGCCTCGATCAGGTGCGCGCGCTGGTGCTGTCGAACACCGCCGCCAAGATCGGCACCGCCGAGATGTGGCAGGAACGGATCAAGGCGGTCGAGGAACAGGGCATCGAGGCGCTGGCGGACAACGTCATGGAACGCTGGTTCGGCAAGGATTTCCGCGCCACACCCGAACTCACCCTCTGGCGCAACATGCTGGTGCAGCAATCGCGCGCCGGTTACGCAGGTTGCTGCGCCGCCATCGCGGGCACCGATTTCTACACCCCCACCAGCGGATTGCGCCTGCCCTGCCTTGGCTTTGCCGGGGCCGAGGATGGCTCTACCCCGCCCGATCTGGTGCGCGAAACCGTCGATCTGATCCCCGGATCGCAGTTCCACCTGATCCGTCGCGCGGGCCACATCCCTTGCGTCGAAAAGCCCGATGAATACACCGAACGGCTGACCACCTTCCTCAAGGAGATCGGACACATTGGCTGACTTTCTGCTGATCCACGGATCCTGCCACGGCGCCTGGTGCTGGCGCGACCTGATCCCGGCGCTGGAGGCGCGCGGCCATACCGCCCGCGCCATCGACCTTCCCGGCCACAACGACAGGCGCGACCTGACCAGTGTCACGCTGGAGGAAACCGCTGAGGCGATCCTGATGGCCGCCGGGCCGGACACCATCGTGCTGGGCCATTCCTGGGCGGGTTTTCCGATCTCGGCCGCCGCAGAAAAGGACCCCAGCCGCCTGCGCGGGCTGATCTATCTCTGCGCCTATGTGCCAGTCTCGGGCCTTTCCATGATCGACATGCGCAAGCGCGGCCCGCGCCAGACGCTGGCCCATGCGGCGATCAAAGACGAAGCTAGCAACAGCTACACAGTAGACCCGGCCGAGGTGCCGCGCCTGTTCTACCACGACTGCCCGCAAGAGGCGGTGGATTATGCGCTGGAGCGTCTCTGCCCGCAAGCGATCCGCCCGCAGGACACGCCGCTGACCCTGGGCGCCAACTGGGACGGTACGCCCAAGGCCTATATCCGCTGTGCAAATGACCAGACCATTCCGCCGGAATATCAGGCCGATATGGTCAAGGACTGGCCCAAGGGCCGCGTGCATGTGATGCAGACCTCTCATTCCCCCTTCTTCGCCGCGCCGGATGCGCTGGCGGATCTGCTCACCCAGATCGAAAAGGATCTCTGACATGGCCGGATCGGTCTTTGACAGCCAGCTTTATGGCGATCTTTTCCCGGCGGGCGATGCTGCGCGCCTGTTCAGCGACAGCGCCGAAATCCGCGCCATGCTGCTGGTCGAGGGTGCGCTGGCCAAGGCGCAGGGCGCGGCGGGCGTGATCCCTGCCGACAGCGCCGCCGCCATCCAGCGGGCGGTGATGGAAGTCGCTTTGGATCCCGGTGCGCTGCGCAAGGCCACCGGACAGAACGGCGTGCCGGTGCCCGCGCTGGTCGCCGCCCTGCGCAGCGAGATGAACGCGCCGGAGCATGCGCAATACGTGCATTGGGGCGCCACCTCGCAGGATATCATGGACACCGGCCTGATGCTGCGGCTGCGGCAAGTTCTGGCAGCGGTTGAAACCGATCTGAAAGCGGCGCTGACGGCGCTGGCCCGGCTGGCCAAGGACCATGCCGAACTGCCAATGCCCGCCCGCACCTATGGCCAGCACGCCACCCCGACCAGTTTCGGCGCCGTGGTCTCCGCCTGGGGCGCGCCACTGATCGCGCTTCTTGAAGAGCTGCCCACCTTGCGCCAGTCTTGCCTGCTGGTCTCACTCTCTGGTGCTGCCGGAACCGCCGGGGCGCTGGGGCCCGAGGCGCCGCAGATCCGCACTGACCTGGCCGAAGGCCTGTCTCTGGGCGATCCCGGACGCAGCTGGCACAGCGACCGAACCCCGGTGCTGCGCCTCACTGACTGGCTGGTGCGGGTCAATCTGGCGCTTGGCAAGATGGGTGAGGATTGCATCGCGTTGGTGCAGACCGGCATTCAGGAAATCCGCCTTGGCGGAGCAGGCGCCTCATCGACCATGCCGCAGAAACAGAACCCGGTTGCGCCCTCGGCGCTGGTGGCGCTGGCGCGGCAGGGATCGGGGCTTCTCTCGGTCCTGCACGGCGCCGCCATGCAGCAGCATCAGCGCGACGGTGCCGCCTGGTTCACCGAATGGATGTGCCTGCCACAGATCGTGCTAGGCGCCGCCAGCGCCGCCGCCATGGCCAAAGATCTGAGCGCCGGGATCACCCCCAACGCCGATGCCATGGGGGCGGCGCTCGCCAGCGGCCTGGACATGATCCACGCCGAGGCGCTGAGCTTCAACCTCGCCGCCAGTATGCCCCGACCGGAGGCGCAGGCCGCCGTGAAAAAGCTCTGCCTGGAGGCCAACGAGACCGCAACGCCACTCAGCACCCTTGCAGCGCGCACCTTTGCCGATCTGGATACTGAGGCGCTGTTTGATCCAGCCCGGCAACTGGGACATGCCCCGGCGGAAGCCTTGCGTTTTGCCGAAAAAGCCGCCGAAATCTGCGGCCAGGGTTAAGCAAAAAAGAGACATAACGATGGGACGCGGGAAAGACGGTTTGGCAGAGGCTGTGCCCGCGTTCATGAAACGCAGGCACAACAGACGCGGGGCGGTGCCCTTCTGATGCGCCTGCCGCTGGTTTTTGTTCTGCTTACCGTGATGATCGACGCCATGGGCATCGGTCTGATCATGCCGATCATGCCCAGCCTGATTGTCGAGGTGCAGGGCGGATCACTGGCGGATGCGGCCATCTGGGGCGGCGTTCTCAGCACCGTCTTTGCCGTGATGCAATTCCTGTTCAGCCCGGTGCTGGGCTCCTTGTCAGATGCCATTGGCCGCCGTCCGGTACTGCTGGTGTCGCTATTCGTGATGGCGCTGGATTATCTGGTGATGGCATTGGCCGGGTCGCTGTGGCTGCTGCTGGCCGGACGTCTTATCGGCGGTATCACCGCCGCCACCCACTCCACCGCAGGCGCCTATATCGCCGATATCTCGAAACCGCATGAAAAGGCTGCGAATTTTGGCCTCTTGGGCGCGGGCTTTGGCGCTGGTTTCGTGCTGGGTCCGCTGATTGGTGGTCTGCTTGGCGAGATGGGCACCCGGGCACCCTTTTATGCCGCCGCCGCCCTGTCAGCGCTGAACTTTGCCCTTGGCTGGTTCGTGATGCGGGAAACGGTCACCGACAAGACCCGCCGCGCCTTTGACTGGCGCCGCGCCAACCCCTTTGGCGCCTTTCGCGCCATGGCCCGCGTTCCTGGTATTGCCAACCTTCTGTGGGTCTATTTCCTCTATTCCGTGGCGATCTACGTTTACCCGTCGATCTGGTCCTATTTCACCGCCGAACGGTTTGGCTGGGACACCAAGGTTATCGGCGTGTCACTGGCCATCTACGGCGTCTCGATGGCGCTGGTGCAGGGCTGGCTTTTGCGCCACTGCGTGCGCTGGTTCGGCGAGCGACGCACCGTGCTTTGGGGGCAGATCTTCGACTTTGTCGCCTTTGGCATTCTCGCCTTCATCACCAGCGGGTCGCTGGCGCTTGCGCTGATCCCGGTCTCGGCCCTTGGCGCGGTGGTGCAGCCCGCATTGCAGGGGATCATGTCACGCGCGGTGGACGACAACCAACAGGGGGGGCTACAGGGGGTGATGACCGCCGTACACGCCCTGTCGATGATCATCTCTCCGATGATGATGACGCTAACCTTTGCCCATTTCACCCGCGCCGAGACCGCCATCTACCTGCCGGGGGCGCCGTTCCTGCTAGCGCTGGTGCTGATGTTGGGTGGGTGTCTGCTGTTCTTGCGCGCCAGCCGTTCCCCCACGTAAACGCGCAATCTCCCCTGCAACTCTCCTCTTGCGACAATCAACCGTCCGGGTCACCGTGCGGAAAATGCACGGTCTAAAAAACACGGGCCAACGGGGAGAACGCACCATGCAAACCATCAAAGCCGCCGTCTGCCACGCCTTCGGCAGTCCGCTTGTCATCGAGGAGATTCAGCTGGCCTCCCCGCGCATGGGCGAGGTCGAGGTGACGCTGGATGCGGTGGCCATCTGCCACAGTGATATTTCCTATGCCGAAGGCGCCTGGGGCGGTCACCTGCCTGCCGTCTATGGCCACGAGGCGGCCGGAACGATCACCGCGGTTGGCGGCGGCGTCAACGGATTTGAAGAGGGAGACAGCGTTGTCGTCACCCTGATTCGCGCCTGCGGCACCTGCCCCAGCTGCGCAGGAGGCAAGCCGACGATCTGCGAAACGCCCTATGACGGGGTCAAAAACGGCCCCCTCACCACCGCCGAAGGCGGCCCGCTGGAACAAGCCATGGCTTGCGGTGCCTTCGCCGAAAAGGTGGTGGTCGATCAGCGCCAGATCGTGAAGATCCCCGACACCATGGCCAAGGATGTCGCCTCGCTGATTTCCTGCGGGGTGATCACCGGCGTTGGTGCCGCGGTCAATGCCGCCGGTCTGCGCCCTGGGCAGGACGTGGTGGTAATCGGCGCTGGCGGCGTTGGCCTCAACGCCATTCAGGGCGCCCGTATCGCAGGCGCCCGCCGCATTGTCGCCGTCGACATGAGCGAGGAAAAGCTGGAGGTTGCCAAGGAATTCGGCGCCACCCACGGGGTGCTCGGCAACCAGGCCTCACCCTGGCGCGCCGCTTACAAAGCGCTTGGCGGCAAGGGGGCCGATGCGGTGCTGGTCACTGTAGGCGCCATCCCCGCCTATGATCAGGCCGTGCGCTATCTGGGAAGGGGCGGCAAGGCGGTGATGATCGGCATGCCGCATTCCGGCCAAAAGGCGGAATACGAGCCCGTCGTAATGGCCGCCATCGGTCAAGGCATGGTCGGCTCCAAGATGGGCGATGTGGTGATCCAGCGCGATATCCCCTGGATGATCGACCTTTACGATCAGGGGCGGCTCAAACTGGACGAGCTGATCTCCGGCCGCTGGCGCCTTGACCAGATCAACGAGGCCATCGCCGATACCAAGACCGGCTCAGCCCGGCGCAACGTCATCCTCTTCAACCGCTAACGGCTGCCGCAGCCCAAAGGAGCCCTCCCATGAAGCTGCAGAACCTCGACATCATCGTCACCGCACCGCCTGCCCCGGGTTGGGGCGGGCGCTACTGGATCCTGGTAAAAGTGACCACCGACACCGGGATCACCGGCTGGGGCGAATGCTATGCCGCCTCGATCGGGCCGGACGCCATGACCCATGTGATCCGCGATGTCTTTGACCGGCATATGGCGGGCGAGAATCCGGAAAACATCGAGCTGATGTTCCGCCGCGCCTATTCCTCGGGTTTTACCCAGCGTCCCGATCTGACGGTCATGGGGGCCTTTTCCGGCTTGGAAATCGCCTGCTGGGACATTCTGGGCAAGGACAGGGACCGCCCGGTGCACGCACTGCTCGGGGGGCGGATGAACGATCGCATCCGCGCCTATACCTATCTTTATCCGCTGCCCCATCACGACATCGCCGCCTTCTGGACCTCGCCCGATATGGCCGCCGAAAGCGCCACCGAAATGGTGCTGAGGGGCTATACGGCGGTGAAATTCGACCCCGCAGGCCCCTATACGATGCGCGGCGGCCATATGCCCGCGATGCGCGACATCAGCCAGTCGGTCGCCTTTTGCAAGGCGATCCGGGAGGCGGTCGGCGACCGTGCGGATCTGCTGTTCGGCACCCATGGCCAGTTCTCGACCGCAGGCGCCGTACGGCTGGGCCAGGCGCTGGAGCCCTATTCGCCGCTGTGGTTCGAAGAACCCACGCCCCCCGACAATATCGAGGACATGGCCCGCGTCGCCCGGCAGGTGCGCATCCCGGTTGCCACCGGCGAGCGGCTGACCACCAAGGCCGAGTTTGGCGCGGTGCTGCGTGCGGGCGCTGCCGAGATCCTGCAACCGGCGCTGGGACGGGCCGGCGGCATCTGGGAGATGAAGAAGGTTGCCGCCATCGCCGAGGCCTTCAACGCGCAGATGGCGCCGCATCTTTATGCTGGGCCGGTGGAATGGGCCGCGAATATTCATCTGGCGGCCTCGATTCCGAATATCCTGATGGCCGAAACCATCGAAACCCCTTTCCACTACGCCCTGATCAAAGGGGCGATCCGCGTCGAAGAAGGCTTCATCCGGCCGCCCGAGGCCCCCGGTCTGGGCATCGAGGTGGACGAGGACCTGGCCCGCGCCAATCCCTTTACGGGTGATGATCTGCACCTCAACATGCAAGAGGCGCCCTGCGACTATGCCAAGGGAAATTCCTTTGCCGGAGGCGCCCCGCCGCTGCCCGAGTGACTCTGTTTCATCGATGGCTTGTGCAACAGGGACAAAATGGGGCATTATACGGTCCATCATTTATCGCAGGACCCCGGACACGTGACCATTCAGCATCCCGATACGATGTCGCCGGATACCCCGATCGACATGGCCCAGCGCGCCGCCGATGCCGCGTCTTTCCTCAAGACGCTGGCCCATGAAGGGCGGTTGATGATCCTGTGCCATCTCGGCACCGGTGAGAAATCCGTCGGCGAATTGGAAGCGCTGCTGAATATGCGTCAGGCCGCCGTCAGCCAGATGCTGGCGCGACTGCGCGACGAGGGGCTGGTCGAAACCCGCCGCGACGGCAAGACGATCTTCTATTCCCTGAAGGACCGGAACACCGAAGAGATCATCGCACTGCTCTACCGCCAGTTCTGCGGCCCGGAATAAGCACCCACTGCGCCCGGCACCGAGCGGCCCACAGACGTCTCCATTCCAAGACTACACTGGATCAAACCCGCTGGGTTTGAGACCCACGGCACCTGCCCCCGTTCGACAAGGACGCGGGTGCTCCCGTGCCTGTCAGGTCCCTTGCCTGCGGCAAAGCCCCAGACACGCTTTGGGCGTGGCGCGGCTTCGCCGCGCCCAACTGGCACAGGGCATTCCCTGAATGGCCGAAACCAGGCGGGAGTGCCCCGCGCGCCTTTCAATGATGGTGTTTCAGAACGCCCGGATCAGTCGTCCGCACGCACGGTCTGCCGTTGACGGCCCAGACCTTCGATTTCCAGCTCCATCACGTCGCCCGGTTTCAGATAGATCGGATCAGGCTTGATACCCATGCCGACGCCCGGCGGGGTGCCTGTCGCGATCACATCGCCCGGATGCAGGGTCATCAACTGGCTGAGGTGGGCAATGATTTCCGCCACCGAGAAGATCATCTTGCCGGTGGTGCCACTTTGCATGCGCTGACCGTTCACATCGCAGGACAGCGACAGGTTCTGCGGATCGGAAACCTCGTCTCGGCTCACCAGCCAGGGACCGATCGGACCAAAGGTGTCGCAGCTTTTTCCCTTGGTCCATTGTCCGGTCAGCTTGATCTGGAAATCCCGCTCGGACACATCGTTGACCACGCAATACCCGGCCACATAATCCAGCGCGTCTTCTTCGCTCACGTATTTGGCGGTCTTGCCGATCACCACGCCCAGTTCGACCTCCCAGTCGCCAGCGACCGAGCCGCGCGGCAGCACCACATCGTCATTGGGGCCGACAATGGCCGAGTTCGCTTTCATGAATAGGATCGGATGTTCGGGGATCGGCATTCCGGCCTCTTCGGCGTGGTCCGAATAGTTGAGACCGATGCAAAGGAACTTGCCCACGCCGCCGACGCAGGGCGCCAGGTCCACATCGCCTTCGACCACAGGCAGGGCCGCCACATCCAGCGCCGCCAGCTTCGCCAGCGCGGCATCATCCAGCGTTGCGCCTGTGATATCCTTCACATGGTCCGACAGATCGCGGACCGTTCCATCGGCCGCCAGCATCCCCGGACGCACAGTGTCTCCCACGCGATATCGCAGCAGTTTCATTCTATTCTTCCCGTCTTGTTGGTTGTCTTCGTCAGATCAGCTCGACACGTAGCCGGCCACCACCTGCAACAGCTTAAAGGCCGTCGCGGCGTCGTTTTCCACCACGGCGAGGAACTCTTCCTCGCCGATACGCAGACAGGTCAGATCCGTCTGCGCGATCATGCTGAGCGCACGGGGCTCCTTGCGGATCAGCCCCAGTTCCCCGACCAGCCGCCCCGGGCCAACCGTGGCAATCAACCGGTCCTCTTCGCCATCCTGTGGCAGGAACAGCCCCGCTTCGCCTTCGGTGATCATATAGGCACCGTCGCTGGCATCGTCGTCTTTCAAAAAAACCGCATCGCCCGCCTTGGCCTCGTACCAACGCGCGCCAAAGGCCAGCAGCCGCAGCTGGCGCCGGTTGAGACCTGAGAAAAGCTCTGATTGTTCCAGCGCCCGCAGTTTGCGCGCCAGATCCTGGCTGGCGGCGCTGTCGGCCACGGCGGCCTCCTGCATCTGGTCGCTGACCAGCCGCCCCTGGCGCAGCTGGTAGAAAACATCGAAGACTTCGGAACGTTCGAAATCGCTGTCGAGATAGACCAGCGTCGTCTCCGGCAACAGCTTGCGCAGGTTCTTGTGCACCGAAACGCGGGTTTCCAGATCGTAACTCGCCAGCGCCGATTCCAGGATCAGGATATCGGGCCGTTTGATCGTCGCCCGGGCAAAGGCCAGCGGTTCGGCAAAACTGGCAGGCAGGCCCTGCCCGCCCAGCGCGACCGGCAGGTCGAAGATCAGTTCGACCACCATGTTGCGGGTGCCATTTTCCACCAGCACGTCCGACACCAGCTTGCGCAGCTCGTCACCGCGGGCGCCGGCAGTGTCGGAGATCTTGCCGAACATGGCGTTCTCCATCACCGTCAGACCGGGAGCAAAGCTGCTGTCGTCGATACGGACAAAGATGTCCTCAAGCGTTTCCATCAGCTCGTCCGCGTGGCTGCGGCGGAACTGCAGGATGCGGTCCTGCATTTCCTGACTGAAGGCCGGGCCGATCTGCTCGGCCGAGATGCTGAAGGGCACGATCAGCATCTGCGCCAGCTCGTCCCGGTCAAGCGCATCGACGCCCTTGCTGCGGGTCTTGTCCACCAGCGCCAGCGCCGCCTCATAGGCCGACGGTTCCAGCCCCAGTTTGCGGAACAGCGGATGGCCGGTACCATCGATACCAAAGATCTGCCGCAGCATGTCCACCACGTCCTGCGTCAGCGTCACAAGGTCGGTGTCCAGCTTCAGCTCGCGCAGCCGGTCCAGAAAATTGACGTGGCGTTTCAGCACCGCTTCGGTGATCGGCTCGCGCAGGGTGGCATACAGCAGGTTTTCCGCCACCGGCAGCGCCGGGTTATAGCGGTCGGGCGCAAAGAAATGCGCTTGCGCCTCCAGTCCAGCCTTTTCAATGGCCGCCTGCACCTTGGGCCGCAGATCGATCAGGCTGGCGGTCAGGCGCGGATGCGCGCTGCTGTCGAATTTCTGATCCATGCCGCGCCGGAACAGGGCGGTATCGGTGCCGATGCCCGACACCAGCTGCACCCACCAGTCGCGCAATTCCGCCTCGGTCGAGAAACCCGCGAGCGAAGGATCCAGCCAGGCGGCATCATAGGGATCGGGGCTGTTGCCCGCCCGCAGCGCCGCATCCAGCTGCAACAGGTCGCGGGCCTCACCCTGCGGGCGTTGCCGCATCGGCATCATCACGTTGTCCCCGAAAGAGCCCCGGAACAGCACCGGCCGCGAGGTCGCATGACCGATGCGCGAGGCAACGATGGCCTGATGCACTTCGCGCAGATCAAAGCTGGCGACCGTCACGGCGCCCGCTGCCGGCAGCACCTCGCGGGTCAGCAATTCGGCCATGGCGCGGCGGTCTTCCTCGGAGGGGGCGGCAATGCCGATGACCTTTCCGGCGGGCAGCGTGGCGGTCAGATCCTCCAGCACGAGATTGCCATCGGCATCGCGCACGCTGACGTCTTTCAGCTCGATATCGCCCTTGAGGCGCGGAATGTCGTCAGGTTCGCCCATCATCAGCGCTTCATCGACCATGCCGGGCGGCGCGAAACGTTCCAGGATCACCTCCCAGCGCAGCGACATGTCCTGCGTCTGGTTGTAGTAGGTCAGAAGTTCTTTCCAGGGCGAGGCGATATCCTTGTACGCCGCCAGCGCCGCGACCAGCGCGCCCAGTGATACCTTGCCCTGCAGCACCAGGAAGCCGCCCACGGCGTAAAAGAAAAATGGCGTCAGCTGGGTGATGAAGTTGTTGAGGAACTTCATGAAGAACTTTTTCTGGTAGATATCGAAACGGATATCATAAAGCCGCCCCAGCCGGTCGGTGATCACCGCCATCCGGTAACGCCAGCCGCCGTTGATGCGCAGCGTGGCGGCGCCTGCCGCGCTTTCGCCGATTTCCGAGGCCAGCGCCCGCACCTCCTTGATGCGCTCCTTGTTCAGAAGGTTGATGCGCCGTTGCAGCATCGGGATCAACCAGCCCTGCAGCGGGATCAGTGCCACGGCGGCCAGACCGAACCAGAAGCTTTGCACAAACAGGAAATAGAGGATGGTCAGCATCTGCCCGGCCTGCAGCACCGGCTGGCTGACAGCATCGCCCATCAGACCGCCCATCGGTTCGGATTCCGATGTCACCATCGACACCAGTTCGCCCTGGCTGACCCGCTCGAAATAGGGCTGAGGGAACCGCAAAACGCGGGCAATGAGCTGATAACGGAACCGGCGCAGCATCCGTTCGGCCAGAATACCCTTCATGGTGTTGATGCGCATTTTCAGCAGACCGTGCATCAGCACCGACACCAGAAACGCCACACAAAGGATCCACAGGAAGGTCAGCTTGTCGAAGGAATAGCCCAGCACCTCGATCGTGTCGGTCTCGGCACCGATGGCATCGTTAATGATACGCTTGGGCAGTTCCAGCGTCAGGTACAAAAGCGGAAACAGGCAGGCCGTGACCACCAGAAGCACGAGCTGATCACGTTTGGAATACTTCCAGATAAAACGGAACAAAGAACGTTCTATGAGACAGCTCCGGATAGGCGTCTGAAATTCGGTACAGCATATGCCTAGCGCGGTTTACCTGTGACAGGCAATGGCAACTGCGCCAAAGCCTGTTTCGGCCTGTCGTCGCGGCACCATGGCATGCAGCATTTGCCACGGCGGCAAAAAAACGTAAGGTTCCGCTACGACATAGATGAACAGGGGACTGTTTTGCCGGAGCATACCGGAACATTATTGCTGCTGCTCTGCCTGATGCAGGTCAAACATATGTTTGCAGATTTCTTTCTGCAGACACCAAAGATGCTGTCGGGCCGCGGCGAATACCTGCACAGCGGTCGTGCGCAGCATGCCGGCGTTCACACGCTTGGATCCATTCTGGTCTTCGTGCTGATGGGCGCGCCGGTCCTGTTCATCCTGATCACCTGCGTGCTGGAATGGATCGTGCATTTCAACATCGACTACTGCAAGGCGCGCTATTCCGACAGCAAGCAGCTGACCCCGCAACAGGCGGCTTTCTGGCGCGCGGCGGGCGCGGATCAGGCGCTGCACCAGCTGACCTATATCGCCATGGCCGCCGCCTGGCTGAAATACGCGACCTAGGGCACAACCGGCCTAAGGTACAACCGGCCTGTCCCGCTTGATCGTGCGCAGCACCACGTTGGTCTGGGCGCTGGCCACCGCAGGCAGGCGGAACAAGAACTCTTCCAGAAACCGGTTATAGGCCTCCAGATCCGGCGCCAGAACCCGCAGGTGATAATCCGACTGGCCGGTGGTCGCAAAACACTCCTGCACCAGCGAATTGTTCTCAACCGCGCGGATGAACTCCTTCAGCTTTTCCGGATCATGCCGTGTCAGCTGCACATGCACCATGGCGTGAAAGCCAAGCCCCATGGCCGCCGCATTCACCACCGCGCCATAGCGTTCGATCACACCGGCCTCTTCCAGCGCACGCACCCGCCGCCACAGGGCAGAAGGAGACATGCCTACCGTCTCGGCCAGATCCGCATTGGAAATACGCGAATCCTCCTGCAATAGGGTCAATATACGGCGGTCGCGGTCGTCCAGCTTCATTGTAACGGTTATCCAGTTCAAAATAGTGATCAACAACGGTTAATTTATCCAAAAATTGCCAAAACGCCAGTAGATGCGGCAAAATTTTCCGCCTCAAATGGATTATCCTTTCGCGATCACAGACTACCCGCGCGAGGACTCCCCGATGACCAAGCTGAGCCACGACTTCCGCAGCTACCAGCTCGATGACCGTTACGAGATGACCAAGGGCCGCGTGTTCCTCACCGGCACGCAGGCGTTGGCGCGGATCATGCTGGACCAGTCCCGCCGCGATCAGAACGCCGGGATGAACACCGCCGGTTTCGTTTCGGGCTATCGCGGCTCGCCGCTGGGGGCCGTGGACCTGGAGTTCTGGCGCTCGCGCAAGCGGATGGAAGAGGCCAAGGTCAAATTCATGCCCGCCGTGAACGAGGATCTGGGCGCCACCGCCGTTCTGGGCGCGCAGCAGGCGGTTCTGGATCCCCATTGCGAGGTCGAGGGCGTCTTTTCCATGTGGTACGGCAAGGGGCCGGGCGTCGACCGTTCTGGCGATGCGCTAAAGCACGGCAACGCCTATGGATCGTCGGAAAAGGGCGGCGTGCTGGTGGTTGCGGGCGACGACCACGGCTGCGTCAGCTCCTCGATGCCGCATCAGTCGGACGTCGCCTTCATGGCCTGGTTCATGCCGGTTCTGAACCCGGCGGATGTCTCCGAATTCCTGACATTTGGCGAATACGGCTTTGCCCTGTCGCGCTATTCCGGCACCTGGGTCGGCTTCAAGGCGGTGTCGGAAACCGTGGAGAGCGCTCGGTCCGTGGAATTGCAGCCGGACCGTGAATTTGTTCTGCCCGAGCTGCCGCCCTACCCCGGCGGGCTGCACATCCGCCGCGCTGATCTGCCCTCGCCCGAGATCGAGACCCGGATCCAGGCCAAGATCAAGGCGGTGCGCGCCTTTGCTGAGGCCAACCCGATCGACCGCCGCATCTATGACGTCGAGGATGCCAAGTTCGGTTTCGTCACCACCGGCAAGGGGCATCTCGACCTGATGGAGGCGCTGCGCCTTCTGGGTCTGGACGAGGCCGCCTGCCGTCGGCTGGGTATCGACATCTACAAGGTAGGCATGGTCTGGCCGCTGGCCCGCCCCGAGGCGCTGCGCTTTGTGAACGGCAAGGAAGAGGTGCTGGTCGTAGAGGAAAAACGCGGCATCATCGAAAGCCAGTTCAAGGAATATTTTTACGACTGGCCCGGCGACAAACCCAAGAAAATGGTCGGCAAATACGACAGCAAGGGTGAGCCGCTGATCCCATGGACCGGGGAGCTGAGCCCGCTGCAACTGGCACCCATCGTGGCCGCGCGTCTGGATGCCTTCTTCCCCGAAGAGAACCTGCCCGCCAAGGCCGCCGCGCTGACCGCTGAGCCACCCAAGCTGATCAACGTGCCCGGCGCCACCCGCACGCCCTATTTCTGCTCGGGCTGCCCGCACAACACCTCGACCAAACTGCCCGAAGGCTCCAAGGCATTCTCCGGCATCGGCTGTCACGTCATGGCCAGCTGGATGGATCGGGAAACCGCAGGCTATGCCCAAATGGGCGGCGAAGGCGTGCCATGGGCGGTGGCCTCGCAGTTCAACGGCGGCAAGCATGTGTTCCAGAACTTGGGCGAAGGCACCTGGTATCACTCGGGCAGCCTGGCGATCCGGCAAGCGGTCGCTGCCAAGACCAACATCACCTACAAGATCCTTTATAACGACGCGGTCGCCATGACCGGCGGTCAGCCGGTGGATGGACCGGTCAGCGTTTCGGGCATCGCCCAGACCTGCCGCGCCGAAGGGGTGGACCGCATCGCGCTGGTCTCGGACGATATCGGCAAGTTCAACCGCGCCGATTTTCCGGCAGGCACATCGTTCCACGACCGGGAAGAAATGGACGCGGTACAGCGTGAACTGCGTGAAATCCCCGGCGTCACCGTCCTGATCTATGAACAAACCTGCGCCACCGAGAAACGCCGCCGCCGCAAGCGCGGCAAGATGGAAGACCCGAAGAAATTCGCCTTCATCAACGATCTGGTCTGCGAAGGCTGCGGCGATTGCTCGGTGGAATCCAACTGCCTGAGTGTAGAGCCGAAAGAGACGCCCTTTGGGCGCAAGCGCAAGATCAACCTCTCCTCCTGCAACAAGGACTTCTCCTGCCTCAACGGCTTTTGCCCCAGCTTTGTCACCGTTGAGGGTGGCGAGCGGCGCAAGAAGCAGCCAGCCGGTCTGGATGCAGACCAGCTGACGGCCCGCCTGCCCGCCCCGGACCTTCCCTCCCTCGCCGAGCCGTTCGATCTGCTCGTCACCGGGGTGGGCGGCACAGGCGTTGTGACCGTCGGCGCGCTGATCACCATGGCCGCCCACCTTGAAGGCAAGGGGTCGAGCGTGCTGGACTTCACCGGCTTTGCGCAGAAATTCGGCACCGTCCTCAGCTACATCCGCCTGTCGAACGCGCCCGAAACGCTGAACCAGGTGCGTATTGATCAGGCCGCTGCCGATGCGGTCATTGGCTGCGATGTGGTGGTGTCCTCCGCCCCCAAGGCCTCGGCACACTACCGTGCGGGCACCAAAGTGGTGCTGAATCGCGCCGAAATGCCCACTGGCGATCTGGTGCTGCGCCGCGATGCTGACCTGATGACCGGTCTGCGCGAAAAGGAGATCGAAGCGGTGGTTGGCGCGCAGAACCTATCGGGCTTCAATGCCAACGAGGCGGCAGAAGCCCTGCTGGGCGATGCGGTTCTGGCCAATGTGATGATGCTGGGCTTTGCCTGGCAAAAGGGGCTGGTGCCGGTCAGCGGTGCGGCCCTCAGCCAAGCAATCGAACTCAACGGCGTGGCCATCGACAAGAACCACCTCGCCTTTGCTATCGGTCGCGCCATGGCGGTGGATCCCGTGCTTGTCAGCCAGTTCTACGACGAAACCCCGGAGGAAGGGGAAACGTTGCAGCAGATGATCGACCGCCGCGCCGCCTTCCTGACCGAGTATCAGGACGCTGCCTATGCAGAGCGCTACCGCAACACGCTGGAGCAGCTGCGCAGTTCCCTGCCCGCAGATGCGCAGGACGATCTGGTTACACACGCGGCAAAGTCGCTGTTCAAGCTGATGGCCTATAAGGATGAATTCGAAGTCGCCCGCCTGCTGACCGCAGACAGTTTCAAGGAGCAGATCGCGTCGGA
Organism: Pseudophaeobacter sp. C1-32P7; assembly: GCF_041008775.1. NCBI lineage: Bacteria > Pseudomonadati > Pseudomonadota > Alphaproteobacteria > Rhodobacterales > Roseobacteraceae > Pseudophaeobacter > Pseudophaeobacter sp. C1-32P7. The sequence goes on from NZ_JAXGFR010000003.1 coordinate 74,845, forward strand.
ATTCGACGGCAACTATTCAGTCAAATACCACCTCGCGCCGCCGCTGCTGGCGCGCGGCAAGGACAGCCGGGGCCGCCCGAAGAAAAGCGCCTTTGGCGCCTGGCTACGCCCGGCTCTGTCGGTGATGGCCAAGGCCAAGGGCCTGCGTGGCAGCGCGTTCAACCCCTTTGGCTATCACGCCGAGGCTCGCCTGCACCGCGACCTTCTGGACTGGTACGAGGCGGCGCTGACCAAGGTCGCACGTGCCTATGGCGCGGACCGGCACGACACCTGCGCCGACATCCTAGCAGCACCGATGGAGATCCGGGGCTATGGCCCAGTCCGCATGGAGGCCGCCGCCAAGGTGCGCCAAGAGGTCGACCAACAGCTCGGCCAGCTCTGAGCACCGTCTCTCCCGATCAAGGGCGCGCCTGCCTCTGCGCAGCGCGCCCTTTTTTGATCCAAAACTCTTGCTTATCCAGCACAGCTTTCCACTGCCCCGGATTGAAAACGCCTCTCCCATCGGGCTGCACAGTGCGACCGATTGCGGCCAGTGCCGGATTGGCAATTGTAAAAGTAGCCACAGAAATGCATAATTTTCGAACGATGGGTGACTTCGTTCCGATAAGGACGCAACGCGCCTTGGGAAACCGGCCAAGCAGTGCCGGGACACGCACACCAGACGGTTCGGAAAGGGCCTGCCTGTATGCCAACTGAAATGAACATCCTTCTGGTCGAAGACAGCGACCTGGATGCGATGATCCTGGAACGTACTTTGAAACGGCTTGATCTTCCGGCAACCGTTGTGCGGGCGCGTGACGGCATCGAAGCACTGGATATCCTGGCGGGCACAGCCCCGGGGATATCAATCGAAAGCCCGTTCCTTATCCTGCTGGATATCAACATGCCGCGCATGAACGGCCATGATTTTCTGAGCGCCCTGCGCGCCAACCCGGACACGGCAGATCAGATCGTCTTCATGTTCACCACATCAGACAATCACGCAGACATTGCCGAGGCTTATAAGCACAATGTCAGCGGATATTTCATCAAGCCCCAAGGTGCAGCCGAGCTGAAGACGCTGCTGACCTCTCTTTTCCGGTTTTGGGAGATTTGTCAGCCGCCTGTGCCCAGTCCCGCCTAGGCGATGGTCGCCAGACCCGGTCGACTCAGACGTCCCAGTATCTTTCTGTGTAGACGGCGAATTCTTCCAGCTCCTCCGGCAGGGGTTCTTTGCCGGTGAAGACCCGCAGGTAATGGGGCGTCATCTGCAACCGTTCCTTATGGCTCTCGTTCGGCTCCGCCATGTCATAGCCAAGCTGCATGTAGTAAAGAACCTTGGCCCGGGTCTTTGCCTCCAGCTCCGGATAGCCATAGCGGGAGAACATGTCGCTGAGCGCTTTCACCCGCCGTGCATCGGAACGGTCCAGCAGGCTGCGCACCTTGCCCGAGCGCCGCGCCCAGTCCCGCACCGCGAAATCGAGCGCGGTATTGAACAGATCCGGGTTGGCAATGCAGTGAAAGACGTTCAGCACCGCGCCCGTGATCGCGGCGGCAGGGGCTTCGGTCTGGGCAACCATCGCGGCGGTGTTGGTCTGCTCCCACGTCTGCAACAGCGCATCCAGCAGATCCTGCCGCGATTTGAAATACCAGTAGAAGGAGGAACGCGACACGCCCATGCGCTCGGCCAGGGCCAGCACCTTGACCTGCTCAACCCCGTGGCTGATCAGCACATCCATCGCCACATTCAGCCAGTCGGCCCGGGTAACCTTGACGTTGCCGGTGAGGGGTTCGGCGGTGGGATCATCCCGGTGCAGGATCGGTTTGGGGGGCATGGACAGAACACCTCGTGACGTGCGCCAATCAGGGCACCAAACATCCTGCGGCGCCCACCGCGCCTTGTCCACCGCATTTGGCGGTGTTGCGACATTTGTCTCATTTTAAGCCCAGGGCACCTGCGCTCTCGAAATCGTGTCAGTCCATCGCGCGGGCCCGCACCGCCCGCGAACGAACGGTCATTGAGCACCCGCATTATGTATGCGAGCCTTCACGCTGAGACGGTTTCTAAGGTGACATGAAATGAGCAATGCCTGCACAGTGCGATGCTGCGAGAACTTCCGCGGTCATGCCATCTGCCACCGCAAGGGAAACGACAATACCCGCCCGATTGCCTTGGAGAAAAACCAATGAGCGTGACAGTCCGAGCGTTCAGGGCAGAAGATGCAGAGGCATTCCGCACTCTTCAACGGGCCTGCCTTGCGTATTACCAGATCGCCCCTGCCACCCATGATCAAGAAGAGCGGGTGCTTTCACTGCTCCGCGCCGAAAGGCACATGGCGTGCCATCTGGCCTTTGATGGCACCCAGCCCGTCGGGTTCGCCACATGGGGACTAAGCTTCCCGGCCGGCCCGGGCATATCACTGGTCATGAAAGAGCTGTTTGTTTCTCCGACCGTTCGACAAAAGGGTGTTGGAAAAGCATTGTTATCCGCCCTCATCGATGTGGCACGTCGCGAGGGCTGCACCCGTTTTGACTGGGCCATTGACGGCACCAACGGTGGCGCACAACGATTTTATGAGGCGCTTGCAGCACCGAAAATGACCAAGCAGAGCTATCGCGTAGCCGAAACGGAATTTGACGCCTTTCAAGCCCGAATTGAGCCCAAGTAGCGCCTGATTAAATTCTGATATTGGCTCCGAACTCGGGCTGTCAGGACGTGCCATCGCTGCGCGAGACCTCCTCCTCTGCCCTCCCGGCCTACAACTGCGAACTTGGACGCTCCCGAATGGCCTCTTGCCAGGCCAGCGTGGCCGAGTTGGCTTCGGGCACGCGCATCTTGATCACGCGAGCAAAATCAACAAAGACGAAGGCCGAGATATCCGCCAGCGTGAAATGATCAGTGGCAAGGAAGGGGCTGTCCTGCAGGCGCTCTTCCAAGAGATCAAAGAACCGCACAGTCCGCGCCTGTCCGCGTTCGGCCAGCTCAGGGATCTGGGCATAGTGATCAGGGCCCGGAATGGCGCGGTTTTCAAACGCCGGGTGGGTGTTGCGCAGCGCCTCGGCCACGGGGGCGCCGCCCTGCTGTTCGACGATGGAGTTCCACATCAGCACCAGCCCTTTTTCATCGGCGGTGCGTCCCATCAACGGCGGTTCCGGATGCGCCGCCTCCAGATAGGCGGCAATGCCAAGGTTCTCGGTCAGGACAGTGCCCGTATCGGTGACCAGAACCGGGATCGTCGCGCGCGGGTTCACCGCCAGAAAGGCCGCGTCCAGCTGCTCTCCCTTGGCGATGGAAATGTCATGGGTTTCAGGGCTCAGCCCCTTCTCCGCAAGAAACATCCGCGCCCGGCGCGGGTTCGGCGCGGTGGAGCAATCGTAGAAAATCATGGCGGCCTCCCTCTGTTACCGCCAGCCTAGGGGCAGGGCAGCACGTGAGGCCAGCATGACGGAGCGTCGCGCGGATCAGGCGTCGCGGCGGTAGATGAAGCAGCGCCCCTCGACCGCGTCCGGCGGCAGGGGCATTTCGCGCAAGCTGTCAAAATACATCCGGTCCGAGGACACCATCATGCCGCCCACCGCCAGCAGCGGTTCGATGAGCGGCGACACCAGCCGGGCAAAGGCATCGTTCTTGGCGCGATTGTGACCGCCCAGATCCGCGTGGATCAGACTGGCGGTCGCACCGAACCGTTCCACAGCTGCCGGTAGCGTTTCACGCACATCGCCAAGGATCGTCAGTTCCTCGGGCGGGGTGCTGTCAGGATGCGAGGCAACAGCGCGTTCGAAGACATAGATATCCCGGCCGGTGATATTGTGCTTCATGTGGTGGTAGGTGCGCCCGTTCCCAAGCCCCAGCTCAAAGACCGGGCCGCTCATACCAGCGGTTTCGGCAATGGCGTAATCCAGACAGGCACGCTGGGACACCATGCGATCGATAAAAAGGTCCAGACGGGTGATCATGTTACGGTCTCCTTGCACGCCATGGCCGCACGGCGGCCAATCCCGTGCAGATGTGTCAGACTTTTACGCAAATGTGTAGCGAATAGCGAAAACGGCCCGAGCGCCTTCACAATTGCGTAAAGACCCCACCGGCGCGTCATATTTCCCGCATCTGGGGCTGCTATCTGCGAATGGGGTTTGACTAGTGACCGTAGGCCGCGCGATGGTGGGGGAAAAAACAGGGAAACGGGAAGATCATGAAGAGACATCACCGGACCTCAGACGGGTTGAACTGAATGGCGCCGCTGTTGTCAGTCGAGGGCCTCAGCATCGGCTTTGGCCAGGATGAAGCTGTCGTGCGCGATGTTAGTTTTGACGTTGCCCCCGGCGGCACCCTGGCGCTGGTCGGGGAAAGTGGTTCCGGCAAGACGATCACCTGCCGCGCCGTGCTGCGCATTCTGCCACGTGCCGCCCAGATCCGTTCTGGCCGCATCACCCTCCACGGCGGCGACGCGCCGCTGGAGCTGAGCCGCCTTGGCGAACGACGCATGCGGGATGTGCGCGGCAACCGGATCGCGATGATCTTTCAGGAGCCGATGCGCTCTTTGTCGCCGTTGCACCGGATCGGCAACCAGGTCTCCGAAGTTTTATGGCTGCACGAAGGCAAAAGCGAAGCCGCCGCCCGCAAGGAAGTACTGGAGTGTTTCGAACGGGTCGGTTTTCCCGAGCCGCAACGCACCTATGACTCGTACCCCTTTGAATTGTCCGGGGGCATGCGCCAGCGGGCGATGATCGCCATGGCAATGGTGGCGAAACCCGATCTTCTGATCGCGGATGAGCCGACCACGGCGCTGGATGTGACGACCCAGGCACAGGTTTTGGGCCTGATGAAGGAATTGCAGCGCGACACCGGCATGGCGATGATCCTTGTGACCCACGATCTGGGCGTCGTTGCCAATATGGCCGAAGAGGTGGTGGTCATGCACAAGGGCCGGGTGATGGAAGCTGGTCCTGCTGCACCGATCCTTTCGGCACCCGCGCATGCCTATACCCGGGCGCTGATCAACGCCGCGCCCAAGATCCCAGCCGCCACGCAGGCCGTGCCGCCAGAGCCCAAGGAAGATCTGATCCTTGAGCTGAAATCGGTGTCCAAGACCTACACCCTGCGCGCCGGAAAGGGCTGGGCTGCCCCCACTCTTATACACGCCTGTCGCGGCGTCGATCTGAAACTGCCGCGCGGCAAGACGCTGGCCATCGTCGGCGAAAGCGGCTCTGGCAAGACCACCGCCGCCCGCATCGCGCTTGGCGCCGAACCGCCGGATCCCGGCGGCGAGGTTCTGTTCCGCCCCGATCCGGATGGCGAGACCGTCAAGGTTCACCAGATGGACCGCGCCGCCCGTACCGCGTTTCAGCGCGAGGCGCAGATGGTGTTTCAGGATCCCTATTCCTCGCTCAGCCCGCGCATGCGCATCGCGGACACCATGACCGAGCCGCTGGAGATCCACGGTATCGGCACCTCCGCCGACCGCCGCGACAAGGCAGCAAAGATGCTGAAAACCGTCGGCCTTGGCCCCGAGATGCTGCAACGCTATCCGCATGCCTTTTCCGGCGGCCAGCGCCAGCGCCTGTCGATTGCCCGTGCGCTGATGCTGGATCCCTCGCTGATCGTTTGCGACGAGCCGACCTCGGCGCTGGACGTGTCGGTGCAGGAACAGATCCTGCGGCTCTTGGAAAACATTCAGGAACAGCAAGGGCTGTCCTATCTCTTTATCAGCCACGATCTGGCTGTGGTGGCGCGGATCGCCGATGAGGTCGCGGTGATGCGGCGCGGGCTGATCGTCGAGCAGGCTCCACCGCAGACGCTGTTCCACAACCCGCAGCACCCCTACACCAAGGCGCTGATCGCAGCGCAGCCGGAACCCGATATCGGGCGCCCGATCAATCTGGATCTGGTTTCGCAAGGCGCCGGCGCGCCGGACAGCTGGCCCGAACATTTCAGATTCACAGGAGCCGAGGCCCCGCCTCTGGTCATCCTGGAACCCGGACATAAGGTACGTTGCCATGTATAACGCCCCGAAACCCGCGACAAAACGAACCGCCCTGAAACCCGTACTGGCCATCGCGCTGGCCGCACTGCTGGCACCGCTCGCCGCGCTGGCAGGCACGCTGCCTACCCCGCAGGAAAGCGCCTTCTGGGACCAGGAGGTCGCCTCTGGCAACCTGCCCAAGGCGGCAGAGCGCCTGCCGGATGCGCCGCTTGTGGTCAATCTGGAGGCCAAGGGCCGTGCCTTTGGCGTGCAGGGCGGTGCGCTCAACACCATGGTGACCCGGTCGAAAGACATCCGCCAGATGGTGGTCTGTGGCTACGCGCGGCTGGTCGGCTATGACGCGGATTACAAACTGCAATCGGACATCCTGCTGGGCTATGAAGAAGAGGACAACAAGCGCTTTACCTTGCATCTGCGCCCCGGACACCGCTGGTCTGACGGGTCTCCCTTCACCTCGGCGGATTTCGAATACTGGTGGAAGGGCATTGCCAACAATCCGCTGCTGAGCCCGGCCGGGCCGCCGGAATTTCTGCGTGCCGAGGGTGAGCTGCCCGAGGTCACATTCCCAGATGAGACCACCGTCGTCTTTGAATGGCAGAACCCGAACCCCAGCTTTTTGCACCATCTGGCGCAGGCGCGCCCGCCCTTCATCTACCGGCCCTCAGCCTATCTGAAGCAGTTCCACGCCGATTACGCCGACCCGGCCAAACTGGCCGAGGAAGTGGATTACGCCCGCGTCAAAAGCTGGGCGGCGCTGCACAACAAATACGACAATATGTACAAGTTCGACAATCACGAGCTGCCCACCCTGCAGCCGTGGATGAATGCCACAGCGGGCAAGAAAATCCGCCACTTGTTCGTGCGCAACCCCTATTACCACCGGATCGACGCCAAGGGCGTACAGCTGCCCTATATCGACACGGTGGAAATGGAGATCGTCTCGGGCGGGCTGGTGGCTGCCAAAGCCAACGCCGGAGAGGCAGACCTTCAGGCCCGTGGTCTGGGTTTTCGTGACATTCCGATCCTACGCAAGGGCGAAGCCGACGGCGGCAACTACAGGACCTTCCTCTGGGGCACTGGCACCGCCTCGCAGATCGCGATCTATCCGAACCTCAACGTAAACGATCCGGTCTGGCGCAAACTGCTGCGCGATGTCCGGGTGCGCCGCGCCCTGTCGGTCGCCATCAACCGCGCCGCCATCAACAAATCGCTCTATTTCAAACTGGCCAAGCCCGGCGCCATGACCGTGCTGGAAAAAAGCCCGTTCTTTGATCCCGCCCTGCGCGAAGCCTGGGCGCAGTTCGATCCCGATTTGGCCAATCAGCTGCTGGATGAGGCCGGGCTGACCGAAAAGGATGGCTATGGCATCCGCCAACTGCCCGACGGACGCCCGATGGAGCTGATCGTGGAAACCGCCGGAGAGCGGCAGGAGGTCGAAAACGCCCTGCAGATCATCACCGATGATTGGCGCGACGTGGGGGTCAAGCTGGTAATGCGTCCGCTCGATCGCGACATCCTGCGCAACCGGGTGTTCTCAGGCACCACTGCGGCCTCGGTCTGGTACGGCTGGGACAACGGCCTGCCGCAGCCCTATACCTCGCCCGCCTATCTGGCGCCGACCGATCAGGTCTTTCTGGCCTGGCCGAAATGGGGGCAATATTACCAGACCGGCGGAGAGGTCGGCGAAGCGCCCGATATGGAACCCGCTCAGCGCCTGATGGAGCTGGCACATGACTGGCGGATCGCCACCACCGAAGCGGAGCGGGTCGCCGCCTGGAAAGAAATGCTGAAAATCCATTCCGAGCAGGTCTACGGCATTGGCCTTGTGGCCGAGGCGCCGCAGCCCGTGGTGGTATCAAACCGCCTGCGCAACGTGCCAGAACGCGGCATCTGGGCCTGGGACCCCGGCGCTCATTTTGGAGTCCACCGCATGGATGAGTTCTTCTTCGAGGATGGTCAGGGCTGATGGAAATCCTGCGCTACGCCATATACCGCTTCGGCACCATGCTGCTGACGCTTTGGGTGGTGTCGGTGCTGATCTTCGTGATCATCAACCTGCCACCCGGCGATTACCTTTCCAACCAGATCGCTGAGTTGCGTGCCAGCGGTCAGACCGCAGGCGTGGCCAAGGCAGAGTTCCTGCGCACGGAATACGCGCTCGATAAGCCCATGTGGCAGCAGTATTTCATCTGGGCTGGCTTCATGCCCGGCCCGCACGGCTTCTCAGGCCTCATTCAGGGCAATTTCGGCTGGTCCTTTGAATTCGACCGCCCGGTGGCCGAAATCGTCGGTGACAGCCTGTGGCTGACGGTTCTCGTCAATCTCGCAGCGGTTCTCTTTGTTTATATGGTGGCCCTGCCGCTGGGAGTTCTGGCCGCAGCGCGCTCGCGCACCTGGGTGGATTACACCTCGGCCTTTGTCGGTTACCTCGGTCTGGCGACGCCAAACTTCCTCCTGGCGCTGATCCTGTTCTACTACGGCCATCGCTGGTTCGACCTGCCCATCGGCGGGCTGATGGATCCCATCTACGAAGGTGAGCCGATGAGCTGGGACAAGGTGAAATCGATCCTCATCCACCTGATCGTTCCAACCTTTGTCATCGGCACCTCGGGCGCCTCGGCGATGATGCAGCGATTGCGCGCCAATATGCTGGACGAGCTGGGCAAACCCTATGTGGAAACCGCGATTGCCAAGGGCATGTCGCCTTCGCGGATGCTGGCGAAGTACCCGCTGCGGGTGGCCTTCAATCCCTTTGTCGCTGACATCGGCAACCTGCTGCCCTCAATGGTGTCGGGATCGGTTCTGGTCTCGGTGGTGCTGGGACTGCAAACCATCGGGCCGGATCTGCTGCAGGCGCTGAAATCGCAAGACATGTTCCTATCGGCCTTCATCCTGATGTTCGTCGCCCTTCTGACCCTGATCGGCACGATGATTTCGGACGTGCTGCTGGTTCTTCTGGATCCGCGCATCCGCTATGAGGGACGCGACGCATGAGCAAGCTGCCCGACGGTCGCTATGTCGACGATGCCCCCTATGACGCCGAACAGTCCCTGCGCGAGCTGGAGCGGAAGGATCTGGATGCCCCGAACTGGGTGCTGATCTGGCGCAAGTTCAAGACGCACCGGCTGGGCCTGATCTCCGGTGCCTTCCTGCTATTCTGCTATCTGATGCTGCCCTTTGTCGGCTTTGTCGCGCCCTATGGCCCGAACGAACGTCACAGCGAGCATCTCTATGCGCCGCCGCAGGAGATCAATCTCTTCCACGAGGGCGAGTTCCTCGGCCCCTTCATCTACCCGATGACCTCGGAGGCGAACCTGGAAACCTTCCAGTGGGAGTTCAAACCGGATCTGGACAACCCGCTGCGGCTGAAATTTTTCTGCGAAGGCAGCTCCTACGATATCGCCGGGCTGATCCCGGCCGACACCCATTTGGTCTGCGCGCCCGGCGCCGATGTGCCGCTGTTTCTCTGGGGGTCGGACCGGCTGGGCCGCGATGTCTTCAGCCGCATCCTTTATGGCGCGCAGCTGTCGCTGACCGTCGGTCTGATCGGGATTACGGTCTCCTTCGTTCTAGGCATCTTTTTCGGCTCTATTGCGGGCTATTTCGGTGGCCGGATCGACTGGGTGATCAACCGGGTGATCGAGATCCTGCGCAGCCTGCCGGAGCTGCCTCTGTGGCTTGCGCTCTCAGCAGCCGTGCCCTCGAACTGGTCTCCGGTGGCGGTCTTCTTCATCATCTCGGTGATCCTTGGCATATTGGATTGGCCCGGCCTTGCGCGCTCGGTGCGGGCCAAGTTCCTGTCCTTGCGCGAAGAGGAATACGTGCGCGCCGCCGAAATGATGGGCGCCACATCGGGCCGGGTGATCCGCAAGCATCTCCTGCCGAATTTCATGAGCCACCTCATCGCCTCGGCAACCCTGTCGATCCCGGCGATGATCCTGGGCGAAACCGCGCTTTCCTTTCTGGGCCTGGGCCTGCGCGCGCCTGCGGTCAGTTGGGGCGTGATGCTGAACGATGCGCAGAACCTCGCCAATATCGAGATCTACTGGTGGACCGCCATTCCCATGCTGCCCATCGTGGTGGTAGTGCTGGCCTTCAACTTCCTTGGTGACGGCTTGCGCGACAGTCTGGACCCCTATCAACAATGACCCTGCTTGCCGCCCTTCCCGATCCCGCAAGCTATGCCATCACCGGCAGCGGGCACAGGCCCAGTGCCTTTGCGGTGACCGGGCTGGCCACTGCCTCTGTTGCTGCCGTCGGCGTGGAACTGGCCCGCTACATGAAGGTGGCAGGTCTTGCGCCCCGCGCGCCCGAAGTCACCGTGGATCAGCGTTTGGCGGCGCTGTGGTTCGGCTATAGTTTTCGCCCCGCAGGCTGGGAGATGCCATCGCTTTGGGATCCGATTGCCGGGGACTATCCCTGCGCCGATGGCTGGATCCGACTGCACACCAACCTGCCCCATCACCGCGCCGCCGCGCTTCAGGTGCTCGGCTGCGAAGGCACGCCCGAGGCGGTGCGCACGGCCGTCAGCAAATGGGACGGCGACCTGCTGGAGCGCGAGATCGTCGCTGCTGGAGGCGTGTCGGCCACCATGCGCAGCCGCGAGCTGTGGCTGTCGCACCCGCAGGGACAGGCAGTCGGCTCGGAACCGTTGGTACAATGGACCGCCCCCCGCGACGTCTCTCCGCGTGCGCGTCCTGAAGCAAGTGAGGCACGGCCGCTGGCCGGACTGAAGGTGCTGGATCTGACCCGGGTCTTGGCCGGGCCGATTGCCACCCGGACGCTGGCCGGATTTGGCGCCGAGGTGCTGCGGATCGACCCGCCCGGCTGGGATGAGCCGGGGGTGATACCGGATATTTCGCTGGGCAAGCGCATGGCCATGCTCGATCTGCGCAAGGACCCGGACCGGCGCCGTTTCGAGGCACTTCTGGCCAAGGCCGATGTGCTGGTGCACGGCTACCGCCCCGGCGCCCTTGCAGGTCTTGGTTACGATCAGGCAACCCGCGACCGGATCGCCCCAAACCGGATTGAGGCACCGCTCAACGCCTATGGCTGGACCGGCCCCTGGGTGCGCCGCCGCGGCTTTGACAGTCTGGTACAGATGAGCGCGGGCATCGCCGATGCAGGCCGGATCTGGGCAGGCGCAGAGAAACCGACCCCGCTGCCGGTGCAAGCACTGGATCACGCCACTGGCTATCTTCTGGCTGCGGCGGTGATTTCCGCCCTCAGCCGGGCCACCGAGACCAGTAAAACCCCGCAGGCACGGCTGTCCCTGGCCCGCACCGCCGAGCTGCTTGCCAGCCTGCGCCCATCGCAGGGTGGCCCCTCCATCACCCAGGCCGAGGCGCAGGATTATGCACCTTCCCGCGAACATTCCGGATGGGGACCGGGTCTGCGCCTGAAACCGCCGCTTGCGCTGGGAGAGACCGGCATGCGCTGGGACCTACCCGCAGACAAATGCGGCTCTTCCGAGCCGGTCTGGACCAGCTGACCCTTAGCCATCTGGCATCTCCCTCAAGAACGGCAGACCGCCCGCGCCGTGCCCCTGCACGGCGCCCGGCCCAACCCCAGGCGGAGCGCAGAGGCGCTCAGGCGCGGGGGCGGGAGCGCCCCGTTCTCACGCACCGCGAATTTCAGAATTTATGCAGCACAGACCTATCGGTCGTCGCCGCCCCTGCCCTCATCGGCGTCCAGAAGATCGGCATCAATCGCCGCCTGCACGGCCCCCGCCGCCGCCTCCTTTTGCTGCGGGGTCAGGTTCTCGTTCTGATCCTCCGCAAGGCGCACCGTGACCTCGCGATGAGCGAACTTGATGCCTTCGCGTGCGAACAGCTGGCGGATTTCCTCGTAGACCTTCTTGCCTACCAGCCATTGATCGCCCGGTTTGGTCATGAATTTCACCCGGATGATCATCGCCGAATCCTGCATCTCGATGACACCCTGGGATTTCAGCGGCTGGATGAAATTGTCGCCAATGACCGGATCGTCCAACAGCTCCTGCCCCAGTTTCTTGATCAGCTTGCGGACCTTTTCCACATCGGTGTCATAGGTCACCCGCAAGGGCAGCTTCATCATCACCCAGTCGCGGGAATAGTTGGTCAGCACCCGGATTTCGCCAAAGGGAATGGTGTGCAGCGCGCCCAGATGGTGGCGCAGCTGGAAGGAGCGGACCGAGATCTTCTCGACCGTGCCTTTCACGTCGCCGATGTCAATATACTCACCCTTGCGAAAGGCATCATCGACCAGAAAGAAGGCGCCAGAAAAGATATCCCGCACCAGCGTCTGTGAGCCAAAGCCCACCGCCAGACCGACAACGCCTGCACCAGCGAACAGCGGGCTGACATTGATCCCCAGTTGCATCAGCAGGATCAGAGCAATCGATACCACGACCACCGCCAGAATGGCGCCCCGGAACAGCGGCAGCAGCGTGGCAAGCCGACTGGCCCCGCCTGCGCCGCCTTCATCGCCCAGCTCGCTCTCGGGCATATCGCCGACTTCCTCGTCGATCTTGCTGTCGATCCAGATCCGCGAGACGCTGTAGATGATATAGCCAAGGAACAGGATCACCACGATGTCGAAGATCCGGTCGATGGCCGAATTGTCGGTCCAGTCAAGATCCGGGTTCCACACATAGATCAACGCCAGCGCCCCGCCGACAAAGGCCAGAACCCCGGCAACCCTGCGCGCCAGATCCTCATAGGTGGCAATCGGGTGGCGCTTTCGCATCGAAGCGGCGGCCGCCTCATCTGCCTCTACAGTCTCCCCGTCAGGGCCATCGGCATCTTGCGCATCGCTGTCCTCTGGCTGAACCATTTGCGCGGGAAGACGCCGCCTGTCGGCATAGACTTCGATCCCGTAGTTGATGATCCCATAGACCACCAGGATCGAGGTCAGCACCATATAGGTGCCCGCCATCAGCGGGATCGACATCTCCCGCTCCAGCACCAGATCAAAGGCCAGCTGAAGCCAGCCAAAGACGATATAGGCCACCACCGCAGGCGCCCAGGCCACCGACAGCAGCCGCACCAGCCAGGAACATTCCTCAGCATCGCGGCCCGCGCGAATGGCGCGGCTGATGGCTCCGGCGTTAAAGGCGACAAGCGCCAGATTGCCGACAATCCCCAAAAGCGCCAGCCCGCCATAGACGATGGCATAGACGTTGTAAGTCAGCCCGAAATCCCCGACCCAGGCGGCAAAGACGAGGGTCGAAATATCATAGGTCGCCAGCACCGAAGCCCAGATATAAAGCCGTTTGGCATCCCGGTCGGAAAATGCCGGTATCCGGTATTGGCTAAGGTAGGGCGACAGCACCATGCGCCACAGGTCCGATATGGTCCGGGACAGGAAAAAGGCGGTATAGATCGCCAGCACCGTCAGCCGCACCGACGAATTGCCTGAGGAACCCAGCACAAGATAGGATCCCAGCAGAGCGATCCCCATCGAAAAGATCGTTCCCCCGACGCCCAGCAGGAAGCGAAAGAACAAAAACGGCATTTTCTCGCGATAGCCTTCGGGCTTTTCCTTGGTGCGGGCCACCACGTGGTGCAGCGCAAATCTCTTGCCGTAGAGCTCAACGGTGACCCAGCGCCCCAGAAACAGGAACAGGAGGCTCCAGAACAGGATTTCCGCATAGGTGGCGATCCGGCCATCGGGGCTGGTCTGGCGCAGGATGTATTTCATCTCAAAGATGGAATAAGGCAGCGCCTCCAAACGACTGCGCAATTCGGCCCGGAAGATATCCATCTCCGACTGGGCTTTCATCAGCATCGATGCACCTTCCATCTTGGCATCGTGTTCGCTGATGGCCTGTTCCGCAGCCCCGTCCTGCGCGCGGGCGCCGCCGCTGTCGACGATGATCACATCAACGCCGCTTTCGGCAGCCAGCTCGATGGCCCGAGCGATCGGATCCTCGCCGTTGTCAGCCGCCGTCTGCGCATGTCCTGTGCCCGCAGTCCCGATGACCAGCGCACACAGAAGAAACAGGGCAAATAACCCCGGGAGAAGCCGCCGGATGGGAATGAAGTTCATGGTCTGAAATCCTCAGGACAGTTCAAACCAGACTAGCCAGCGCCCCCAGTCGGCGCAATTGCCCTACTGCAACAACAGCGGAACGATTTTGGCACATCGCCGTGACGCGCGGGGCTTTAGCTGCCATTTGTTGCGCAATCGGGACTGCAAAGGCCGATCGCCCTTGATTTCGGCGCCTGCCTATTGCACCACCCTGATAATACACCTGTTCAGGCGACCCTATGAAAGATCAGACAAGCTCCACCGCCGACAGGGAAAACGGCGCCCGCAGCCCCCGGGTCATGCTCTACAGTCATGACACCTTCGGGCTGGGCCACCTGCGCAGATCGCGGGCGCTTGCCGGGGCGATTACCGCCGCCGATCCTTCTGCGTCAGCGCTGATCCTGACCGGTTCACCGGTTGCCGGGCGGTTTGCCTTTCCCAGCCGGGTCGATCACATGCGCCTGCCCGGGGTGATCAAACGCTCCGACGGCAGCTATGCTTCGCGCACCATGGGGATGAGCATCGAGGAAACCACCGAGATGCGCGCCGGGCTGATCCGCTCCATGGCGCAGCAATACGATCCCGACGTGCTGATCGTCGACAAGGAGCCAACCGGTTTCCGCGGTGAGCTGATGCCCGCGCTGGAATGCCTGCGCAGCCGTGGCCATTGCAAGCTGGTGCTGGGCCTGCGCGACGTTCTGGACGAACCCGAGGTGCTGGCTGCCGAATGGGAGCGCAAGAACGCGGTTCCGGTGACCGAACAGTTTTACGACGAAATCTGGGTCTATGGCCTCAGCTCGGTCTATGACCCCACGCAGGGGCTGGATCTGTCGCCCGAGGCCCGCGCCCGCATGCACTGGACCGGCTATCTGCGCCGCGATCTGGGCCAGATCGGTGAGCCGCCCGAACAGCCCTATATCCTGATCACCCCCGGCGGTGGTGGCGACGGGGCGATGATGGTGGATCTGGTGCTTTCGGCCTATGAACGGGACCCAAACCTCAGCCCGCGTGCCGTGCTGGTCTATGGCCCCTTCCTGTCCGGAGAAACCCGCGAGGCGTTTGAGGCCCGCGTTGCCGCGCTGGATGGCCGCGTCACCAGCGTTGGTTTCGAAAGCCGGATCGAAACGCTGTTTGCAGGCGCCTGCGGCGTGGTTTGCATGGGCGGCTACAACACCTTCTGCGAGGTCCTGTCCTTTGACAAACCTGCGGTAATCGTGCCCCGTACCACGCCGCGTCTGGAACAGTGGATCCGCGCCAGCCGCGCCGAGGAACTGGGCCTTGTTTCCATGCTGGACGAAGACCGCGATGGCTGGACCCCCGAGGCGATGATCCGCGCGATAGACGCGTTGAAGGATCAAAACCCCCCCTCTGCCGCTTTTGGCGAAGGGTTCCTCGACGGGCTCGATTATGTCACCCACCGGGTGAGCGCCCTGCTGCAGGACGCGCCGCGAAAGGCAACCGAATGACCACAAACCGGCCACCGCTTGCGGTGCTGGTCAAGGGCTGGCCGCGCCTGTCCGAGACCTTTATCGCGCAAGAACTTGTCGCGTTGGAGGCCGCGGGCCACAGTTTCGAGATCTGGTCCCTGCGCCATCCCACCGATGTCAAACGCCACCCGCTGCACGACCGCTTGCAGGCGCAGGTGAACTACCTTCCCGAATACCTCTTTCAGGAGCCGGAGCGCGTCTGGCGCGCCCGCGAGACGGCGCAAAAGCTGCCGGGCTACGCCGAGGCCAGGCGGATCTGGCGCGCCGACTTGCGCCGCGACCCCAGCCGCAACCGCATCCGCCGCTTTGGCCAAGCCTGCGTGCTGGCCACTGAAATGCCGGACGCGGTTCTGGGGCTTTATGCCCATTTCCTACACACGCCGTCCTCGGTGGCGCGCTATGCGGCGATCATGCGTGGCCTGCCGTGGAGCTTTTCCGCCCATGCCAAGGACATCTGGACCTCGCCCGACTGGGAGATCCGTGAAAAACTGTCCAGCGCCGATCACGGCGCTGCCTTCGGCGCCACCTGCACTGCCTTTGGTGCCCAGCACCTGCGCGATATGTCGGACGATCCCGCCCGCATCGATCTGATCTATCACGGCCTCGACCTCAGCCGCTTTCCCGCCCCGCCCGAGCGCATCTGGCGCAAGGCCAGCGATCCGCTGCACCTGATGTCCGTTGGCCGTCTGGTAGAAAAGAAGGGCTTTGACCGGCTGATCGACGCGCTGGCGCTGCTGCCCAAGGATCTGGACTGGCACTGGACCCATATCGGCGGTGGCGGACTTGGCGCTCTGTTGCAAGGCATGGCCGAGGATGCGGGCGTTGCTGATCGCATCACCTGGCGCGGTGCCTGCGACCAGCCCGAGGTGATCGAGGCGATGCGCCAGAGCGATATCTTCGTCCTGCCCAGCCGCGTTGCCGCAGATGGCGACCGCGACGGGCTGCCGAACGTGCTGATGGAAGCCGCATCGCAGCGGCTGCCGATCCTGTCGACGCCGGTCTCTGCTATCCCGGAATTCATCGACAGCGGCACCCATGGTCTGCTCAGCGACGATGCGCCCTCAGCGCTGGCAGGCGCCATCTGCCAGATGGCCGAGGATCCGGACAAGACCGCCGCCATGGCCGAAGCCGCGCTCCAGCGCCTGCGCCGTGACTTTGGCATGGATCCGGGCATTGCCCGCCTTTCCGAACGGCTCAACGCCATGCTGAATGGCGCATGACCAGCGGCAACGGCAAACACATCGCCTTTTATGCGCCGATGAAATCGCCGCGCAGCCCGGTGCCCTCGGGCGACCGGGAAGTGGCCCGCAACCTGATGGATGTGATTGCGGCAGGCGGCGCCCGCGTCGATCTGGTCAGCGAGCTGCGCATCTACGACAAGACAGGCAATGCCGAGCGGCAGGACAGCCTGCACGCCGCCGCGCAGCAGGAGGTCCGGCGCCTGCTGGACGAGATGCCGCCCGTGGATCTCTGGGTGACCTACCACAACTACTACAAGGCGCCGGACCTGATCGGGCCTGCCGTGGCCCGCGCCCGTTCCATTCCCTATGTGCAGATCGAAAGCACCCGCGCCACCAGTCGCCTGACGGGCCCCTGGGCCGGGTTTGCCAAGGCCGCCCATGATGCGGCCGATGCGGCCGATACCATCTTCTATTTCACCGCCAACGACCTGATCACGCTGGAGCGCGAGCGCTTTGGCAGCCAGGCGCTGGTACATCTGCCGCCCTTCCTGCCGCAAGGCGCGCTGCCGGAGCCATCGACGCTGGATGGTCCCATGCTCAGCGTTGGCATGATGCGCGCGGGGGACAAGCTGTCCTCGTATCGTATCATTGCGGAAACGCTCACCTGTCTGATGGGCGGCTGGCAGCTTGAGATCGCAGGCGATGGCCCCGCCCGGGCCGAGGTCGAGGCGATGATGGCGCCCTTTGGCGATCGGGTGCGCTTCCTCGGCCAGCTGGATCGCGACGGCCTGACGGCCGCCTATGGGCGCGCCAGCCTGTTCCTCTGGCCCGGCGTCAACGAGGCCTTTGGCATGGCATACCTGGAGGCGCAGGCCCATGGGCTGCCCGTGGTGGCGCAGGATCGCCCCGGCATGCGCGACGTGCTCACCCCAGCCGCATACCCGGCACCGGAAGAGGGGCCAGAGGCGCTGGCAGAGCAGATCAACGCCCTGCTGACCGATCCCGATCTGCGCACCCGCCGCAGCGCCGAGGCGCGCCAGATGATTGCCACAACCCACCTTGCCCCCGCCGCAAGCGCCCGTTTCTGGGCCGCCGTGGCCCCGCTGATGGAGGCCCATCCATGATCCGTCTTGCCCTTTTGCGCCATGGACATACCGACTGGAACCGCGCGGGCCGCATTCAGGGCCGCAGCGATATTGCGCTGGATGATACCGCCCGCAGCGAGCTGACCGCGCAGGCATTGCCCGCGCCCTGGGATGCGGCGGATCTGTGGTCCAGCCCGCTGCTGCGCGCCGCCGAAACCGCGAAACTGGTGGCAGGGCGTGATACCCAAACGGCGCCCGAGCTGATTGAAATGGACTGGGGCGACTGGGAAGGTCTGCGCGGGATCGACCTCAAGGCCGACCCGAAAAGCGGCTTTCGCGATATCGAGCACTGGGGCTGGGACTATCGCCCCCCCGGCGGCGAGTCCCCGGCCGAGGTCTGGGAACGTATCGCGCCCTGGCTGCAACGCCTCACCCGGGACACGGTCGCGGTCTGCCATATCGGGATCATGCGGATGATCCTGGCGCGCGCTTATGGCTGGGACTTCGACGGCCCGGCGCCCTTCCGGATCAAGCGCAACCGCCTATTCGTGGTGGAGATCGACGGCGACGCCCTCCGCCCGCTGCCCGATCCCATCCGCCTGATCCCGAAAGAGCCGCAATGAAGGTCCTGATCGCAGTCACCCATCTACTGGGCACCGGGCATCTGTCACGGGCGCTGACGCTGGGCCGGGCCTTTGCGGCGGCAGGCCATCAAGTCCGCGTGGCCTCGGGCGGATTTCCGGCACCACAGTTGAGCCTTGCGGGGCTGGACCTGGTGCACCTGCCGCCGCTGCGCTCGGACGGGGTGGATTTCACCCGGCTTCTGACAGCCGAGGGCACCGTGGCGGATGACGCCTATCACAACGCCCGGCAACAGACCTTGTGCGATGCCCTGCGCGAGATGCAGCCCGATGTGCTGATCACCGAGCTTTACCCCTTTGGCCGCCGCAGCCTGAAGGGAGAGTTTCTGTCACTGCTGAAGGCCGCCCACGCCCTGCCGCACCGGCCCGTAGTGCTGGCCTCGATCCGCGATATCCTGGCGCCGCCCTCCAAGCCCAAAAAGGCGGTAGAGGCAGACGCGGTGATCGCGGAGTTCTACGATGCAGTGCTGGTGCATTCCGACCCCGCCGCCACCCGGCTGGATATCAGCTGGCCGGTCTCGGAGATGCTGGCGGGCAAGCTGCGCTATACCGGTTACGTGGCGCCTCCAGCCGCCCTGCCGCACCCCGAACAGGCAGGCGCGGGTGAGGTGCTGGTCAGTGCCGGCGGCGGCAGCGTTGGCGATGCCTTATATGACACCGCGCTGGAGGCCGCGCAGCAGTCGCCTGATATCACGTGGCGGCTTTTGGTCGGCGGCAGCGACGCGGCAGAACGGATCGCGCGGTTCACTGCCAAAGGCTCCCCCGCCCTGATCGAAGCCGCCCGCCCCGATTTCCGTCAGATGCTGCGCCACGCCGCCGCCTCGGTCAGCATGTGCGGCTACAACACCGCGCTGGACCTGCTGCAGGCGGGCGCACCTGCCGTGTTGGTGCCTTTTGACGCGGGCAAGGAAGTGGAACAATCCCTGCGTGCCGAGAGCCTGGCGCCGCTAAGCGGTATCGCGGTGCTGAAGACCGCCGATCTGACGCCCAGCGCGCTGGTACAGGCGGTGAAACGCGTGATGGCCGATGCGCCGCGCGCCACCGACCGCTTCCGGTTTGACGGCGCCACCAGAACGGTAGAGATTGCTGCCGAACTGGCAGGAGACCGTCGATGACCCCGGCAATCACCCCGGATTGGAGCGCGCTGGATCAGGAGCTTGAGGCCTGGCAGCAGGCCGGATTGCAGCTACCCCTGTGGTGGCGCGATGATGACGCCACCGAGGTCACGCCGCAACTACAGCAGCTGACCGAAACCGCGCAGCGGCTGGGTCTGCCGGTGCATCTGGCGATCATCCCACGGGACGCCCAGCCGGAACTGGCCAGGCATCTGCAGAACACGGCTGATCTGATCCCCGTGGTGCATGGCTGGGCTCATAAAAGCCACGCCCCGGAGGGTGAGAAAAAGGCCGAGTTCGGCGCCCACCGTCCGGTGCAGGATATGCTTGGAGAGGCCGAAGCCGGGTTGGAGCGGCTGAAGAGCTTTTTCGGATCCAGCCTGCGCCCGATGTTCGTACCACCCTGGAACCGTATCGCGCCCGAGATCCTGCCCTGGATGGCAGGCCTTGGCTATTGCGCCCTGTCGACCTTTACCCCGCGCTCCCGGACCAAGGCCGCGCCGGGTCTGGTGCAGATCAACACGCATCTGGACCCGATCGACTGGAAGGGCAGCCGGTCATTGCTGCCCGAGGCGCAGCTGATCGCCCAGGTCGCATCGCAGCTGAAAGACCGCCGCCAGGGCCGCGCCGACACCCGCGAACCCTATGGCATCCTGACCCACCATCTGGTGCATGACGACCGGATCTGGGGGTTTACCGAAACTTTGATTGCACGTCTTCTGGCCGGGCCCGCCATGGCCTGGACCTATGACGAAAGGATTTCCTGAATGAGCCGACTGGATTCGATGCTGCGCCGCCTGACCGCGCAACGGGACGGGCTGAACTGGGCCGCTGAGCAGATCACGGATGTTCCCGGCGACGCGCTGGACATGGGGTTGGGCAACGGACGCACCTATGACCACCTGCGCGAGATCCTGCCGGATCGCCGTATCTGGGTGATCGACCGGGTGCTGCAATGTCACCCTTCCTGCGTGCCGCCCGAAAAGGATTTCCTGCAAGGCGAAGCCGAGCCGATGCTGCAGCGCCTTGCGACTGAGGGCCACAAGATCGTGCTGGCGCATTATGATTTCGGTTTTGGCGTCAAGGAAAAGGACGTCGCCGAGGCCGCTGCCATGTCGCCGGTCATCGCCTCCGTCATGGCGCCGGGCGGTATCATCGTCTCGGGCCAGCCTCTGGTGGGTTTTGAGGAGCTGGACGGCCCAGAAGGCATCCCCGAAGGCCGCTACATGTTCTACCGCGCCTGACGCGCCGCCCAACGACATATTAGGAAACGAAAGGCCCCGATGCGCTTTGCGCCGGGGCCTTAATACATGAAACTGAGTTGTTTTTCAGGCCACCCTCTGGCCCCGGGAATAGACGCCCTGCAGGGCAGGCACACCAGCACGCATGGCAAAGCGGATCAGATCCGCGCGTTTGCCGACCTCCAGCAATCCACGATCCTTCAGGCCGACCGCCTTGGCCGGGGCGCTGGTGACGGTCGCCATGCCGCGCGACATATCACCCCAGATCTCTCCCAGCCGCGCCGCCGCCAGCAAGAGCGCCGCAGGCACGTAGTCGGAGGAGACGATATCGAGAAGGTCCAGCTCGGCCAGCTCCTGCGCCGCCACATTGCCCGAATGCGAGCCGCCGCGGATCAGATTCGGCGCCCCCATCATCACCTGGATGTCATGAGCATGGCAGGCACGGGCGGCTTCGACCGTGGTGGGGAATTCGGCCAGACGGATACCGTGACCGGCCGAGACGGCGACCTGATCCTCGGTGGTGTCGTCATGGCTGGCCAGCACCGCACCAAACCGCTGCGCGGCCTTCACCGCCTCGACCTCATGCAGATCGCCATAGGTGTCGCGCATGGTCTTGAGGTTGGCGACATGCTGCAGGAAGGCATCATCATCAAACCCGTGCTTGCCCTTCACATAGGCCTCGAGTTTCGAAATATCGCGGAACTGGCGCTGCCCCGGCGTGTGGTCCATCAGCGAGACCAGACCGACGCGGTCCTCATCCGTGAACTCGTTCAGCTCATCCACTAGAGTCTCCGAACAGACCTCGGCCCGCAGGTGCAGGAAATGGCTGATCTTGAGCGCATCCTTGCCGCGCAGTTCCAGTAGTTCAGAGGCCAGACTACGGGCGTATTGACCATATCGCGCCTCCTTGCTCTTGATCGAACCGACCCGCATCGCATCGAAGACCGTGGTGATCCCGGTGCCCGCCAGCTCCGCATCATGAGCGATGATCGCAGCGGCATGGGGCCAGTCCACCTTGGGGCGGGGCTGGATATGGCGCTCCAGATTGTCGGTGTGCAGCTCGATCAGGCCGGGGCTGACGAAATCGCCGCCGCAATCCACCGCACCGCTGGGCACGCCCGCACCGTCGGCCATATCCGCGATCTCTCCGTCCTTGATCCTGAGGCTACCGGTGCGGGTTTCGCCGGGCAGAACAAGGGTGGCATTGGCAAGGATCATCTCTTGTGTCATCTGGATTTCACATCTTTCGAGCTATGGAGAAGGCCACGTTTAGGAGGCCAATGTGACATTCACGCGATACGCGATCTATTTTGCGCCCCCCCATGGGGCGGCTTGGAGCCAGTTCGGAGCCAGCTGGCTGGGCTGGGATATGGAGACCGGGGAGGCGCTGCCGCACCCGGAAGTCAACGGGCTGGACGTCGCAGCGATCACCGCAACGCCGCGCAAATATGGCCTGCATGCGACGATGAAACCGCCGATGCGACTGGCCGAAGGCACCTCCCGCGCCGATCTGGAGGCTGCCTGCGCCGCGCTGGCCGCTACACAGGCGCCAGTCACGCTGGAGGGGCTGCAACTGGCGCGGCTGGGCCGGTTTCTGGCGCTGCGTCCCGTGGGCGATGAAAGCGCGCTCAATGCGCTGGCCGCCGCCTGCGTGCGCGATCTCGACGCCTTTCGCGCGCCCGCCCCCGAGGCGGAACTGGCCCGCCGTCGCGCGAATGGGCTCAGCCCCGAGCAGGACCAGAACCTTGTAACCTGGGGCTATCCTTACGTGCTGGATCAGTTCCGGTTTCACATCACCCTGACCGGCAAGCTGCCCAAGCCGGAGCTGCCCAGCGTCGAGGCTGCCTTGCAGGCGCATCTGATCCCGCTCTTGCCTGCGCCCTTGGTGATCAAGGATCTGGCGCTGATGGGCGAAGATACCGAGGGACGTTTTCACCTGATCCACCGCTACGCCCTGACCGGCTGAAGCGCGGCGCACGCGGCCATGACCGCCACGCCCAGATCGGCGCTGTTGTCGATCTCGTGGACCTGGGCCAGCCCCGCAGGCAGAGGTTTGCTCGCGCGGGCAAGTCGACGCTGCACCTCGGCGGCATCCTCGCGCCCGCGCGCCGCCAGCCGGGCGGCCAGCACCTCGGGACGGGCGGTGACGGAGAGCACCCGGAAATCGTCGAATGCGTTCTGCGCCTCCAGCAGCACCCCGCGCGAAAGGTTCACCAGAACGGCCGTAGCCCCGACGCGCAGAGACTCGATCTCTTTGGGAATGCCATAGTGCAGCCCATGGGCAGGCCAGTGCAGGGCAAAGGCGCCTTTTCCTGCCAGATCCAAAAACGCGGCTTCGGTCACTGCGGTGTAGTCCTCCCCCCCGGCCTCGGGCGCGCGGGTGATCACCCGGCGCATCAATTTTATGCCGGGATCGGCCTGCCGCAGCCCCTCCATCAGGCTGTCCTTGCCCACGCCTGAGGGACCGACAACGGCAATCACCGGCCCCTTGTTCGCTCCCATGCTCATGCGGCTGCCCTTGGGGTGAAGCCCGAGACATCGACAAACCGGTCGCAGACCTGTTCGCGCGCGGCCTCGTCATGGAAGATGCCGACAATGGCTGCACCGCGCGCCTTGGCTCCTTCGATAAGGCCCAGCACCGTGGCCCGGTTCTGCGCATCAAGGCTGGCGGTGGGTTCATCCAGCAATAGCGCCGGATAGTCATAGGCAAAACCGCGCGCGATATTCACCCGCTGCTGTTCCCCGCCGGAGAAGGTCGTGGGGCTGAGGCTCCAGAGCCGTTCGGGAATGTTGAGCTGCGCCAGAAGGGTCGCCGCCTTTTCGCGCGCCTCCTCGATCGGGGTGCCCACCGCCAACAGCGGATCCGCCACCACATCAAGGGCAGGCACACGCGGCACCACCCGCAGGAACTGGCTGACATAGCCCAGCGTCTTGCGGCGCAGGTCCAGGATCTCGCGCGGCTCGGCCTGTGCCACATCGGTGCCGCCCACCATGATACTGCCGCTGGCAGCCAGGTAGTTGCCGTAAATGAGCCGCATCAGGGTCGATTTCCCAGCCCCCGAGGCCCCCACCAGCCCGACGCATTGGCCGGGTTTGACGGAAAGCGTTGCACCCTCCATCACCGGGATCACCGCGCTGCCCTGATTGTGCAGGGTGAAGCTTTTGCTGACGTTTTGGAGTTCGATCATCACTTTACCCTCACACCTGCAACACGCTGGAGACCAGCAGCTGCGTATAGCCATGTTGCGGATCGTCCAGCACCTGATCGGTGAGGCCGGTTTCGACCACATGACCGTCCTTCATCACCATCAACCGGTCCGCCAGAAGCCGCACCACCGCCAGATCGTGGGTGACGATAATGGCGCTGAGACCCATCTCGCGCACGAGGCCCCGCAACAGATCCAGAAGCCGCGCCTGTACCGAGACATCGAGGCCGCCGGTAGGTTCATCCATGAACACCAGCCGCGGTCCGGTCACAAGATTGCGGGCGATCTGAAGCCGCTGCTGCATGCCACCGGAAAAGGCCGAGGGGCGGTCGTCGATACGGGCATCGGAAATCTCGACCCGACCCAGCCAGTCAGCGGCACGGGCGCGGATATCACCATAGTGGCGGTCGCCAACGGCCATCAGCCGCTCACCGATGTTGCCACCGGCCGAGACCGACATGCGCAAGCCATCGCGAGCGTGCTGGTGGACAAAGGCCCAGTCGGTACGCCCCAGCATCCGGCGCGCGGGTTCCGACATGGTGACCGTATCCACCGGCCCATCGGCGCGGGTGTCAAACACGACCTCACCCCGATCCGGCGCAAGGTGCCCGGCAAGGCAGTTCAGAAGGGTGGACTTGCCCGAGCCGCTTTCGCCGACGATGCCCATCACCTCACCGGGGTAAAGGTCAAAGCTGACATGCGTGCAGCCGATCCGCGCGCCATACATCTTGGCGATGTCTTTCACTTGCAGCAAAGGGGTCATGCCGCGGTCTCCTCTCCCAGGCGGCCCACATGACCTGCCTCGCGCCGCGAACGGCAGTAATCGGTGTCCGAGCAGACAAACATCCGGTTGCCCGCATCATCGAGGATCACCTCATCCAGATAGCTGTCCTCTGCCGCGCAAAGGTCACACGGATGATCGGCCTTACTGGCCTCGAAGGGGTAATCCTCGAAATCAAGGGAGACGACCGATGTATAGGGCGGCACCGCATAGATGCGCTGCTCACGGCCCGCGCCAAAGAGCTGGATCGCTGCCATCTCCATCTTGGGGTTGTCGAATTTCGGGATCGGCGAGGGATCCATCACGTAGCGATCCGACACCTTCACCGGGTAGGCATAAGAGGTCGCGATGGCGCCGTGCTGGCTGATGTCCTCGTAAAGCTTCACATGCATGAGACCATATTCCTGAAGCGCGTGCATCTTGCGGGTCTCGGTCTCTCGCGGCTCAAGAAAGCGCAAAGGCTCCGGGATCGGCACCTGATAGACTAGGATCTGATCCTCACTCAGCTCCGCCTCGGGGATGCGGTGGCGGGTCTGGATAACGCTGGCCTGTTCCGTCTCTTCGGTGGTGGCGACCCCTGCGGTGCGTTCAAAGAACTTGCGGATCGACACCGCGTTGGTCGTGTCATCGGCGCCCTGGTCGATCACCTTGAAGGTATCATCCGGGGTCAGCGTCGCGGCAGAGACCTGCACACCGCCGGTGCCCCAGCCATAGGGCATGGGCATTTCACGGCTGGCAAAGGGCACCTGATAGCCCGGCACCGCCAGACCTTTGAGGATCGCCCGGCGGATCATCCGCTTGGTCTGCTCGTCGAGGTATGCAAAGTTATAGTCAGACATGGTTTTCTCCATTTCCTGACGAGGTTTCAAAATGGGCGCGGTCATCTTCTTGGCAACAGTGCTGACCCTCAGTGTGGCGTACAGCATCTGGGATTTCCGACGATCCTCCCGAAGAAGAAAAACACTTCGCCAAGATGACAGTGGAACCTGGGTCTGGATTGACCATAGAGGCCGGGAATGTCGATCGGACACTCACCCGGATTCCCCCGGAGGTGAGTGGCACTCGGACGGTGGAGGCGGAGATGGAGGGGACGGAGGCGGTGGGGATTGAATAGCCGCGCCTTGCAAGCAATTTCCCCGGTACAATCTCCTTCAATTCGGTCCTGTGTTGCACGGCGCTCATTCCGCCGCCTCCCGTGCCGCCATCTGTTCCACCGCCTCGGCGGCTTCTCGGCGCAGCTTGCGCACCAGTTCCAGCTCGGACTGGAAATCGACGTAATGCGGCAGCTTGATATGTTCGAGGAAACCCGTCGCCTGAATGTTGTCCGAATGGCTGAGCACGAATTCCTCGTCCTGCGCGGCGGCGCCAAGGTTATCCTCGCCCAGCTCTTTCCAGCGCAGGGCGCGATCTACCAACGCCATGGCGATGGATTTTCGCTCTGACTGGCCGAACACCAGACCATAGCCACGAGTGAACTGCGGCGGCACGGTCTTGGAGCCCTTGAACTGGTTCACCGTCTCGCATTCTGTCAGCTCCACCTCGCCGATCTCGATGGCAAAGCCCAGCTCGGGGTTCTCCATCTCCACCGCGACGGTGCCGATGCGCAATTCGCCCACAAAGGCGTGGTTGCGCGCATAGCCACGCTGGGTGGAATAGGCCATGCCAAGGATGAACCCCTCATCCCCGCGCGTCAGAGACTGCAGTCTGACCGGCCGGTCAGCGGGAAAAGCCATCGGCTCGCGCGTCAGATCCCCGGGCTGGGCCTCTGAACTCGGTTCGCGCTCGATGATGTCCTCACCCTGCAGGAACTCGGTGATATGGGGCGTGGGTTCGGTCCTGGGCGTTGCAGCGGGGGCTTCCGGCACCTCGCCCTCGGCGGCCAGTTTGAAGTCCAGCAAGCGGTGCGTGTAGTCGAAGGTCGGCCCCAGCACCTGCCCGCCCGGCGCATCCTTGAAGGTCGCCGAAATCCGCCGGTCGCAGGCCATAGCGCCGGTGTCCACCGGCAGCGTATAGCCAAAGCGCGGCAGGGTGGTGCGATAGGCGCGGATCAGAAATATCGCCTCGATCAGATCGCCGCGCGACTGTTTGATCGCCAGCGCCGCCAGATCGGGATCGAACAGCGATCCTTCGGCCATCACCCGGTTCACCGCCAGCGACAGCTGTTCGCGGATCTGCGCCAGTGACAGCTCGGCAACCGAAGCATCGCCGCGACGCTCCTCAGCCAGCCAGGCATGGGCATTGTCGATGGCGCGCTCGCCGCCCTTTACAGCTACATACATGCCTCAGGCCTCCGCAAGGATCTGGGTCGAGCGCGGCAGCGCCGCCACCTGAGACCCAGAAGTGAAAAAGAAATCGACACCCAACGGATAGAGCATCGCATTGCCCGCACAGGCCGCCGGATCCGGCAAGGCCATCCGCGCTGTCTCTTTGATGCCGGGACCGCTGAGCGTGGCATTGGTCGCGTCAAAGCCCGCAACCTCGACGATCAGCGTCGCCGAGCGATCCGGGTATTCCGCCGTGCCGATGCGGAACCGGTCGAGCGGCATCAGCGCCTCCCAGCCGCCAAGGGCAAAATCCGCCTGCTCCGCACTGACAATGGGCGCGCCGGTGTGAAAGGTCAGCCAGCCACGCAGGGCCTCGCTGTCCACATCGGGCGCCAGAAAGACGCCGGTTTCGGGATCGCAAAGCGTCAGCAGCAGGCTGCCCGCCGCATGGGAAATCCCCTCGGGCGGGATAGCCCCCGTGATCTTTTGCACCGTGCCGGGCCGCGCCATCGCATTCATTGCCGCACGAAAGGCATGGGCCGAGGCGACTGGCGGGTTGGCAAACCCACCCGCATAGACCGTGTTGTCCGTCAACTGGTTCATCAGTCCTCTCCCCGCACCATGGTGAAGAAATCGACCTTGGTCGCAGCCGCTTTGGAGGCGCGCGCCTCTTTGGCCTCTGCGCGCTCTTGCTCGAGCGGCGCCAGGATTGTCGCGCGCAAGGTCTCTGCCGCCTCAGTCTGCATCAGAGCGTCTATCTTGGCCGCCATTTCGGCCTTGGCCTTGGAGCGGCCCTGCACATAGCCATGCCCGACGGTGCCATCGGCCAGCGACAGGGCGCAGCGGGTGACGGTCATCTCACCGAGGTTGAAGGGCGCGCCGCTGCCGCCCATACGG
Source organism: Pseudophaeobacter sp. C1-32P7 (assembly GCF_041008775.1). Taxonomy (NCBI): domain Bacteria; kingdom Pseudomonadati; phylum Pseudomonadota; class Alphaproteobacteria; order Rhodobacterales; family Roseobacteraceae; genus Pseudophaeobacter; species Pseudophaeobacter sp. C1-32P7. Next base: position 102,716 of record NZ_JAXGFR010000003.1, read on the forward strand.
CCCCGGACCATCACGCCGCCCGCCTCAGGCGCGCGCAGCCAGTCAAAGGCAGGCTCATGATCAAAGGCGCGCCAAAGCTCGGCTAGCCGGGCATCGTCAGCCGAGGCCAGAAGACCCATCCAGGCCTTGCGATCTCTTGTGCGATCCTCTGCGGAAATTGTGGTGTTCATCGTGTCAAAGCCTCTTGGCCGGGTTGTCTACATAAACTATACAACTAGACAAATCATAGGTGACTCGCCTGCAAGGGCGCAAGCCAATCCTTGTGAAAGTTTGATGACATGGCCCGAACCCCGGTCTGGAAATCCATTGCAGGCACATTGACCGACGATATCGCCCAGGGGCGCTATGACACCGGTGACAAGCTGCCAGCCGAGGCGCAGTTGGCGGCGCGGTTCGGCGTCAACCGCCACACGGTGCGCCGCGCTCTGGCGGAAATGGCAGCTGGCGGGCTGGTGCATGCACGGCGCGGCGCCGGAGTGTTTGTTGCCGCCAAACCGACGGATTACCCGATCGGCAAGCGGGTGCGCTTTCACCAGAACATCTCCAAAGGCGGGCAGACACCGGCGAAACAGATCCTGACCACCGAAACCCGCGCAGCCGCCGCTGGCGAAGCCGCCGCGCTGGCGCTGCCCCCCGGCGATCCGGTGCATGTCTACGACGGGTTGTCGCTGGCAGATGGGCAGCCGATTGCCCTGTTCCAAAGCATCTTTCCAGCCGAACGGTTCCCCGAGATGCTAACGGCGTTGAAGGAAACACAATCCGTCACTGCCGCGCTGCAACGCTGCGGCATCGAAGACTATACCCGCAGCGAGACCCGCATCACCGCCCGACAGGCCACCGCGACACAGGCGCTGCACCTACGCATCCCCGAAGGCGCCCCGATCCTGCGCACCACCGGCATCAATGTAGATTCCGAAGGCCGCCCCATCGAATATGGCCGCACCTGGTTTGCAGGCGACAGGGTGACTCTGACCGTCGGCGGCGACGAATAGAAAGCTCTCGCCCATCAAAGCACTTCTGACGATGGCCCTTTCCCGTTGGGCCCAGCGCCGCCTGCCGAAAAGCCGTTCGCCAAATCCGGGTCAAGGGCCGCGCAAGCGGCCGTGCGCATGCACGGTTTACCCTTGAGGCGGCTTTGGCGAAGAGAACACTCGATATGGCGCCTGAGGGGCAGACCTGCCCCTCAGGCGCCTCTCAGCAAGAAAAAGCGCCGCGCGACAGCGCGGCGCCTGGCCCAACCGGGACAACGCATTTTCAAATGCGGCGCCACGGGCGGGAGATCCCCGCGCCGTGGCTCACACAAGGCTTATTGCTTGGCGTTGAACACAAACAGGGTCTCACCGTTGATCTTGTAATCGTTGATCAACGCCTTGGCCTTGTCCGACACCAGCCAGCCTTCCAGCTTCATCGCCAGATCGTTCTTGGCATGCGTGTGTTTCTCCGGGTTCACCGGCAGATAGGCGTATTGGTTGAACAGCACCGGATCGCCCGAGAACAGCAGCGCCAGATCCCCCTTGTTGCCAAAGTTCAGCCAGCTGGCGCGGTCGGCCATGATATAGGCATTCATCCCCGCTGCCGTGTTCAGCGCCGAGCCCATACCGGCCCCCACCGCGCGGTACCAGTCGCCGAACCCTTCGGCGTCCAGACCAGCAGCAGCCCAGAGGCTCAGCTCTTTCTTGTGGGTGCCGCTATCATCGCCGCGGCTGACGAACAGCGCCTCTGCGCCTGCAACCTTCTGCAGGGCATCGACTGCGGTTTCCGCATCCGTAATACCGGCGCCATCGGCCTTGGGTCCGATAAAGACGAAATCATTGTACATGATCTCGCGGCGATGGGTGCCATTGCCCCCAGCCAGAAAACGCTCTTCGGCCTTTTTCGAATGCACCAGGATCGCATCCACATCGCCCGCTTCGCCCAGGCGGATCGCCTGACCGGTGCCAACGACCAGAAGCTGCACATCCAGATCCAGATCCTTCTTGATCTCCGGCAGCAGGATCTCTGCCAGCCCGGAATTGTGGAACGAGGTGGTCACCGCCATCTTCATCTCTTCGGCAAAGGATGCGGTGGCCAGAACGGCCGAGGCGACAACGCCCAACATCAGATGTTTCATTCTACTATATCTCCTCTCAAGAATGCTTGCCCCTGCGGGGTTTGAGGTCCGGCAAAAAAATCTTCTGCCGGAGTGAACTCGTGAATGCGCCCGCCAATGATGAGGATCACCTCATCCGCCAGCCGCTGCGCCTGCCCCATGTTGTGAGTCGACATGATCAGGCGGGTCCCGCTTTGAGCCGCCTCGGTCAGGATCTCTTCGATTTCTCGCGTCGCCCGTCCATCAAGCGAGGCGCAGGGTTCGTCCAGAAACAGCACTTCCGGCTCCCGGATCAGCGCCCGGGCCAGCGCCAGCTTCTGCCGCTCACCACCCGAAAGCAGCACCGCAGGCCGCTCCAGCGCATCGCCCAGATCGATCCGCCGCGCCCAATCCGCGGCCCGCGCACGGGCCTCTTTCCGCGACACACCGATCAGGCGCAGCGGGTAGGCGATGTTTTCCACCACGGACCGGCGCATCATCACCGGGGTCTGAAACACAAAGGCCTGGCGTTTTTCCGCCTCCGCCCTGGGACAGGCCCAGGTCAGGCTGCCGCCATTGAGCCGCACGACACCGTGCAGCATCTTCAGAAACGAGGTCTTGCCAGCCCCGTTCGGCCCCACCACGATGGTCGCCCCCACGCCTTCCAGCGTCAGGTCCACCGGACCGACCAACACCTTGCCGCGCCTGCGCACCACGCCCTGCTCCACGGTCAGCGGGAACATCTGCATCACCAGCGTCCCCCGCGTTCGGTATGGCCAATCCAGTGGATCGACAGGTTGACGGCAATCGCCATGCCAATCAGCACAAAGCCAAGGCCCAGCGCCATGGCGAATTCGCCCTTGCCGGTCTCCAGCGCGATCGCGGTGGTCAGAACCCGCGTCGCATGATCGATATTACCGCCCACCACCATGATGGCGCCGACTTCTCCGATGGCCCGGCCAAACCCAGCCAGCGCCGCCGTCAGCAGCGCCCGCCGCCCATCCCACAACAGCGCCCGGATCCTTTGCCCCTGGGTGGTATTCAGTGAAATCAGCAGATCGTGGTAATCGCTCCACAGCTCGCGCAGGGACTGATGCGCGATCGAGGCGACCAGCGGCACGATGATGATCACCTGAGCGATCACCATCGCCGAGGGCGTGAACAACAGCCCCAGCACCCCCAGCGGCCCGGACCGCGACAGGAAGACATAGACGATCAGGCCGACCACCACCGGCGGCAGCCCCATCAGCGCATTGAGCACCGCAATCGTCGGACGGCGCAGGCGAAACCGGCGGACAGCCAGCAAGGCCGCCAGTGGCAAGGCGATGGCAGAGGCGATGGCAAGGGCGGTCAAAGTGACCCTGAGAGAGCGCAAAGTGATCTCGACCAGATCAGGATCCAGCATCACCACCAGCCAGAACGCCTGGCTCAGACCGTCCCACAGATCAGACATGACGCTTGATTTTCCCCCCGATGGCTTAGGGTTACAGGCCTGTTTCCCTCAGCTTTCCCCAGTGTCAAAACACAGGAAAGCACCCCGAAACAGAAAAAAATGCAGCCGCCCCTGAAAAAGGACAAATTGTCCACTATATCGATGAGTGACTGCGCATCGCCGGACAGAAAGATGCCCAACGCCCGCGCTTGATCCGGGGAACAGATCTCCTATCGCCGGGTTTCCCAACCTGCGGAGCAAGAGTTTCTTGGCCTTCCGGCCACCCCAACAGCAGCCCCGGCGCAGCAGCGACCAGCCTGCGGCCTTTTCGCACCATTACTTGCGCGCGGCATGTGAACGTGAAAGAAGACCGACCCAAAGTGCCCGCCACAGTTCCGCAAGGGCGCGTTTTCGAGGAAATGCCATGTTCGATCTGCAAACCATGCGCGATCAACTCGCCAGCACCTATGATCTGGCGCCCAACCCCGATCTGGCCGAACAGATGTCGGATCTGTACCAGACCATGGACCGCGTGGTGAACCCGGTCGACTGGGCGCGCTATGCGCCCTATGTCGCGGCGATCAACGCGCTGAAGAAAGAACGCGGCGCGGTCATTTTGGCCCACAACTACATGACGCCGGAGATCTATCACGGCGTTGCGGATTTCGTCGGCGACAGCCTGCAGCTGGCCATCGAAGCCGCCCGCGTCGAAGCGGATGTGATCGTGCAATGCGGCGTGCATTTCATGGCCGAGACCTCCAAGATCCTTTCTCCTGAGAAAACCGTGCTGATGCCCGATATGGCGGCAGGCTGTTCGCTGGCCGAAAGCATCACCGCCGCGGGCGTGGAAGAGATGCGCCGCAAGTATCCCGGCGCGCCTGTGGTGACCTATGTGAACACCACCGCCGAGGTAAAAGCCGCCTCCGATATCTGCTGCACCTCCTCCAACGCATCGCAGATCGTCGCCGCGATGGACAGCGACACGGTCATCATGACGCCGGACAAATACCTGGCGCAGAACGTGGCCAACCAGGTGCCGCAGAAAAATATCGTCTGGTGGGACGGCTCCTGCATCGTACACGAGCAATACACCGCCAAGGACCTGCGCGAATTCCGCGAATGGAACCCCGGCACCCGGCTGATCGCCCACCCCGAATGCCCCCCCGATGTGGTAGCCGAGGCGGACTTCTCCGGCTCCACCAGCGGCATCATCAAATATGTGACGGACGAAAAACCGGAAAAGGCGATGCTGATCACCGAGTGTTCGATGGCTTCGAACATCGCGGATGAGCTGCCCGAGGTGGATTTCGTCGGCCCCTGCAACATGTGCCCCTACATGAAGATGATTACGCTGGAGAAAATCCTGTGGTCGCTGCACACCATGTCCGAACCGGTCGAGGTTGACCCTCAGGTCGCGGACAAGGCGCGGCTTGCAGTGCAGCGGATGATCGATCTCAGCCAGAAACTGGGCATCTGACCGGTGACAGAGGCCAGCACCGGGCGCATTGACACCGGCCGCATCGTCATCGTCGGCGCCGGTCTGGGCGCGCTTTACGCGGCGCTGGAACTGGCGCCGCGGCCAGTGCTGATGATCTCTCCTGAAACGCTTGGTCAGGGCGCGAGTTCCGCCTGGGCGCAGGGCGGTGTCGCCGCCGCCATGGATCAAAGCGACAGCCCCGAAGCCCATGCTGCCGATACCCGGACCGCTGGCGCAGGCACTGTCGATCCAAAGGTGGCCGCCATGGTCACCCGCGTTGCGCGCGAGCATATTCTGGACCTCACCGATCTTGGCACGCCCTTTGACCGCGACGCGGCGGGCAACTACGTGATGAGCCGCGAAGCCGCCCATTCCGCCGCCCGCGTGGTGCGCGTGAAGGGTGACCGGGCTGGCGCGCAGATCATGGAAACCCTGATCGCCGCCGTGCGCGCCGCCCCTTCGGTGCAAGTGCTGGAAAACACCCAGGCCGTCCGACTAGAGGTAGACGGCGATACCGTCACCGGCGTCTGGATCTCGCAGGCCGATGCGCCGTCGGATCCCGTCCTGATCACTTGCCCCGGCGTTCTTCTGGCCGGGGGCGGCTCTGGCGGGCTTTATGCCCATACGACCAACCCGCCCCGCATTCGTGGGCAGGTTATCGGTCTTGCCGCCCGCGCGGGCGTGCGTATCGCCGACCCTGAATTCGTGCAATTCCACCCCACCGCCTTTGATATCGGTGAAGACCCGGCGCCCTTGGCGACCGAGGCCCTGCGCGGCGATGGCGCAGTGCTCCTGAACAATAAGGGCGAACGCTTCATGCAGGCGGTCCACCCGGACGCGGAACTGGCCCCGCGCGACATCGTGGCCCGCGCGATCTTTGCCGAAACGCAAGCCGGGCGCCGCCCGGTGCTGGACACCCGGCAGGCCCTTGGCGCCGAGGTTGCAAGCCGCTTCCCCACCGTTGCCGAAACCTGTGCCCGCGCCGGGATCGACCCTGTGACCCAGCCGATCCCCGTGGCCGTCGCCGCCCACTACCACATGGGCGGGGTGGACACGGACATGCAGGGGCGTGCCAGCCTTGGCCATTTGTGGGTCTGCGGCGAGGCTTCCTCGACCGGGCTGCACGGTGCCAACCGGCTGGCCTCCAATGGATTGCTGGAGGCATTGGTCTATGCCCGCACCGCTGCGGCCGATATGAAGGATCTGGAGCAAAAGGGTGATCTGTCTGAAGTCGCGATCACCTTTGCCCCGGATGGTCACGAAACAGATCCCAGCGCCGTTCAGACCCTGCGGGAGACCATGACCGCCAATGTCGGCGTACGTCGCACCGAGGACGGCCTCAAAACCGCGCTTACCACCATTGCCCGGCTGGAGGCGGCAAACGCCGATGACGAGTCCTTCGTCAACATGTGCGCCACCGCCACCCTGATCGCCGCCGCCGCCCTGATGCGCCGCGAAAGCCGAGGCGGGCATTACCGCGATGATTTCCCCGAGGCCGATCCCGCACAGGCCCATCGCACCCATATCACCCTGACCGAGGCCCTTGCCCTGCGCGACCGGATCGCGGGCGAGAGCGCAAAGGAGCCCACATGAGTACCGCCTTCGCCACCCTGCCCGACCTGATTCTGGAACCGATGGTACGTGCCGCCCTGCACGAGGATCTGGGCCAGAACGGCGATATCACCACCCGCGCGGTGATCCCGGCGGATGTGACCTATTCCGCCCGGTTGAACGCTCGCGAAACAGGCATCGTCTCCGGCATGCAGATCGCCCGCATCGCCTTTCATCTGGTGGATGCGGGACTGAAGGTGGAAACCCTGCTGCCAGACGGAAGCCCCTGCAAACCCGGCGATACGCTGATGACCATCGAAGGCTCGGCTGCCTCGATCCTGTCGGGGGAACGGGTGGCGCTGAATTTCGCGGGACGGCTAACTGGGATCGCAACACTGACCCATTGTTTCGTGCGCGAAACAACTGGAACGGACACCCGCATCACCTGCACCCGCAAGACCACGCCGGGCATGCGCATCGCGGAAAAACAGGCGGTTTTGCACGGCGGTGGCTACAACCACCGCTTTGGTCTGTCGGATGCAATCCTAATCAAGGACAACCACATCGCTGCCGCCGGAGGCATTACTGCCGTGCTGGAAGCAGCAAAGGCCAGCGTCAGCCACATGATGAAGGTGGAGATCGAGGTCGACACGCTGTCCCAGCTCGAAGAGGTGCTGAAGACCGGCGGCGCGGATGTGGTCCTGCTCGACAACATGGACACGCCGACGCTGGCAGAGGCCGTCAAGATGACGCGCGGCCATCTGGTGACCGAGGCATCCGGCAACATGAAGCTGGAGCGTATTGCCGAGGTCGCCGCCACCGGAGTTGATTACATCTCCTCCGGCGCGCTGACCCATTCGGCGCCGACTCTGGACCTCGGCCTCGACTTCTGAACGCCGCGCTGACGGCTGCCGCTAGAGGCAGCCGCGCGGTACGGTCTCGGACCATTCCTTGACCAGTACCGGCTCTGATGCACCGCCCTCATAGGCGTGGATGCGCCGCCAGAGGTAGAAATTCTGCGCATCGCAGGTCATCCGGTTTTCCGTATCGATCGCCACCTGCCAGTCGCCGCGCTGATAGGTAAAGCGCCAGTCGGATTTGAAGGTCGCCGTGGCCGGATCATCGGGGTGGATCGCGTAATGCATCGTGACATGGCTGCCGACCTGCATTTCGTTATGCGGGTTCACCGCCTCGCCGTAGTCGTCGAAGGTATCGAGCACCAGCGTACCATCCGTAAGCACCTTGGTCTCTGACGTGCCCGAAGGCGCGCGCAACTGCCTGCCGCCCAGGGTCGGATAGGGCTGCGCGGGGCCGGGGGCTTCGGGGGCGATTTCATCGGTCACGCTCCGCTCGGGCAGGATCAGGGCGCAGTCTTTGAGTTCCAGTGTGATCTCTGCCGCCTCTGGCGCGGGCCAGACGATGGGCCAGTAAGAGGTCGAGAGCGCCAGCCGCAGCACATGACCGGGGCGCAGCGCATGGGCGCATTCGTTCAAGGGAAACTCTACCTCGTAGCGTTGCCCCGGCACCAAAGGCTCAGGCGCGTCATGGCCATTCAGATGCGTCAGGTTGAAAGGGCGGAAACTGATCCGCTGCGAGGATCCATCCGGCGCCACATCGCACAGGCGTCCGACGATCTGCGCGACCGGGCGATCGACGGTAAAGGTGATGCGCACGCGCGGGCGGCCAAGGATCTGCAACTCATCTTCCAGCGGCGCGGTGTCGAAACAGGCCGACAGCGCATCATCCTCCGCCTGATCGCCGGGGAGTTCATTGTCGAACCGCATGCCCGGACAGAAATAGCCCCCCGCCTGCCCGACGGTTACAGGGTTAGAAATCCTGCACTCCCCGCTGCCTGCAGTGTCTGTCAGACTGCCTGTCGAAAGATAAACCACCCGTTCGCTGACATTGGGCGAGGGCCAGTTCTGCTCGGCCACCCAGCGGCCCTTGCGGGGCTTGTTTTCCTTGGTGGGGCCGAAATGCTCTTGCATGTAGACACGGTAGTCGGGCAGCGCCTCGGCGCCGCTCTCCTCACCCTTCAGCCAGTGATCGAACCAGCGCAAGACCTCACCGTGGAAATCCGCTGCGTCCAGTTTCGAGATATGCGCATAGCGATGCTCCCACGGACCCATCAGCGCCTTGGTGGGTGCGGTCAGGTTCGCCGCCAGCATCGCTGGCGTATTGAGATAGGCATCGGCCCAGCCAGTGATCGCCAGAACCGGGGCGGTGATCGCTGGCCAGTCCTCGCAGACCGAGCCATGTTTCCAGAAGTCATCGCGGGACGGGTGGCGCAGCCAGTCGGCGGACATGAAAGGCAGCTTCTCGATCCGCTCCAGCCAGGCATCGCGCCAGTCGGGGCGCAGCTCGGGATCCAGGGGCCGCGTCATATAGGCGAACATCTGGCTGCCCCAATTGGCATTGTCGCTGAGCAGGCATCCCCCCATGTAGTGGATGTCATCGGCATAGCGGTCGGCGGTGGACGCGACCGAGACCACTGCCTGCAATTCGGGTGGGCGACGGTAGGCCAGTTGCAAGCCGTTGAAGCCCCCCCAGGAGATACCGATCATCCCGACCTTGCCGCTGCTCCAGGGTTGCGCCGCGATCCAGGCGAGGACCGCCTCGCCGTCGCTCAGCTCCTGTTCGGAGTATTCATCGTCAAACAGCCCCTCACTGTCGCCGCTGCCCGAGATATCGACGCGGATGCAGGCGTAGCCTTCTCCGGCAAAAACGGTATGGGTGGTCTCATCCCGCGGCGCGGTGCCATCGCGTTTGCGATAGGGCAGGTATTCCAGGATCGCCGGGAACGGCCCCTCCCCTTCGGGCAGCCAGATCCGCGCCGCCAGACGACGCCCGTCAGCCATCGGAATCCAGGTGTTTTCAATCAGGGTAAAGGGCACGGGCATAGGGGGCATCCAATCTTAAAAAAGTTTGGCGCCACCCTGCCTTCGCGCGTCCTTATTTGGCAAGCTTTGGCGCGGATTTTTCCAGCGCCAGTTCGGCATCCGAGAATTTCCATGGCCCCCGCACGCCCGGCACCCCTTCAGGCGCGATCTGCATCCCACGATGCTGGATCTGCGGATCGTCAAAGGCCTGCCCGATGGTGTTGATCGGCCCGGCGGGAACCGTCGCCGCCTCCAGCGCCGCCAGAAGATCAGATTGGCTCCATTGCATCAGGGCCGCTTCCAGCAGCGCGGTCAGCTCCTGACGGTTCGCCACCCGCAGCTGATTGGTCAGGAACCGCGGATCGACCTTCAGATCCGGCAGGCCCAGCGCATCACACAGCCGCTGGAACTGGCCGTCGTTGCCCACCGCCAAAATGATATGGCCATCCTTCACCGCCATCACCTGATAGGGCGCGATATTGGGGTGATCATTGCCCAGCCGCGTCGGGCTGGTGCCGGTGGCGAGATAGTTCATCGCCTGATTGGCTAGCATCGCCGTGGCACAATCGAGCAGCGACATGTCCAGATGCTGCCCCCGCCCCGTGGTGTGGCGCTGCTCGACCGCTGCAAGAATGCCGATGGTGCCGTAAAGCCCGGTCACGATATCGGTGATGGCAACGCCCACCTTCTGCGGCTGCCCCTCGGGGTCGCCAGTAATCGACATCAGCCCCGACATACCCTGAAGCAGGAAGTCATAGCCCGCGCGGGAGGCATAGGGGCCGTCCTGCCCGAAACCGGTGACCGAGCAATAGATCAGCCGCGGGTTCACCTGTTTCAGGCTTTCGTAATCCAGCCCGTATTTCTTCAGGCCGCCAACCTTGAAGTTCTCGATCAGGATGTCGGCGTCCTTGATCAGATCAATGACCGTCTGGCGACCTTCCTCGGTGCGGAAATCTGCGGTGACACAATCCTTGCCGCGGTTGGCCGCATAGTAATAGGCCGCCGTCTTGTCCTCATCCCGCTCGATGAACGGAGGGCCCCAGTGGCGGGTATCATCGCCTGCCTCGCTTTCGACCTTGATCACCTCGGCGCCCAGATCCGCCAGAGACTGGCCAATCCAGGGTCCAGCCAGAATACGGGCGAGTTCAACCACTTTGAGGCCTGAAAGCGGGGTCATGGCGGCTCCTGTTCTTGTCGCTGTTGCGCCTGTGTAGCCCAGCCCTCCGGAGGCAGCAATCGGCGCCGGGGTGTTTTGATCAAATCCCCCCGCGCCCCTTTGTCACTTGCCCTTGATCCGCACGGTAAAACTGGTGCGCGCACCCGCAGGCGGCGGGGGAAATGGCGCCGCCCGGCGTACTTGTGCCAGCGCGATATCATCAAGCCGCGCGGAGCCAGAACTGCGGGCAATCGCGACCTGCGCCAACCCGCCACTGGGCGCGATCCGGAAGGCGACGACCGCCTCGCCGCGCACATTGGCGCGGCGCTTGGCTCGCTCGATCCGGCGCAGGATCAGACCGGGATAGTTGCTCGTCGCGGCATTGCCCTGCTGTCGGGCCTTGCCGCCCGCCTGGCGCGATTGCCCGCCCGGCTGTTTCGCAGCGCCCTCTGCGACACCGCGGGTCGCGTTGGCGTTGCTGTTGCCGCGCGGTTGCGCGCTTGGCGTTGTCGGCTCAGGAGGGGTGCGCACCGGCTCTGCCTTTGCCACCTGCGGAGGGCGCAGCGGGCGGGACCTTGGCTTCAGCGACTGTTCGACCGGAGGCGCCTGCTCCGTAGGAGGCTGTGGTGCCTCAGCCTGTTCAATCGGTTCCTGTTCAACAGCTTCCATAGGTTTTGCCGCCTGCTGCACCGCTGGCTGGGTGGGTGGCAGCGCGGTCGTCGGCGGTGTCGGTGTTACAGCCTTGAGCGGTATGGGATCGCTATGGACCTGCGGCGGCGTGACCTCGATGCCGGGTGTCTGCGCGGCGGTGACAACAGGGACAACAACAGGCTCTAACATGGGGGATTGCGCCTGTGGCTGCACCTGTGGCGTCTCCACCGGCTGGGCCGCCTCGGGCGTCTGTTGCGCGGCGCGGGGCTGCTCCGGCATCACGGCGGCGGGCTGCGGTGCCTCCACCCCCACGGCGAGATTGGCAAAGGCGCTGCCTTCGGCAGCCAGCGCGGTTTCACCGCCCGCCTGCTCCACCGGTGCGGTATCGGTGAACACCACCGCACCAGCATGGGCCACGGCGGCCATGGTCAGCGCCAGAAGCGCGGCAAGGCGGGATTGGGGCACCCGGCTCATTGCAGCGCCCGTTCCGAAATCAGGATGACGCGCTTGGCGCCTGCCGCCCGCAGATCATTGCCGATGGACACCAGTTTCTTCGCCGGTAGGTCCCGGTCCGGCAGCACCCGCAGCGCGGCGCGCTGTTCCTCGGGCAGCTCAGCAACAAATGATGCCGCATCTGCTACCGGAGCGCCCCGATAGCTAAGCCGCCCGTCGGCGTGGATCACCAATGTATCCGGCGGCGCGCTGCCCTCCAGATCGGCAGTCTTGATCAGCGTTAGATCGCGGTCCAGCGGCGGCGCCAGGGTGCCTGCGATCATGAAGAAGACCAGCATCAGAAAGACGATATTGATCAGCGCGATGGTCGGCTCGCGCTCGCTCGGGATATGCCGCGTGATCCGCATCAGCCCAGCACCACCGTCTGCAGTCCCTCGACCTGCCGCAGGGCGGTCAGAAGATCCACCAGCCGCTGCGCGCTGGCCGTGTCATCGGGGCTGATCAGCACCAGATGGCCGCCGCCGTCCTGTGGCTGCAGCCGCACCAGATCGGCAATGCGGGCCAGATCCGCCTGTTGCCCGTTCAGCATCAGACGCTCGGCGCCGAGGGTCACAAACAGCTTCTGCCGGTCCTGGGCCTTAGCGCCCTGCCCGGCCGCCATCAGCTCCACCTCGCCGTATTTGGAGAAGGTCGAGGTCAGCATGAAGAACAGCAGCAGCAGAAAGATCACATCGATGAGAGAGGTCATCGACAGCCGTCTGCGCCGTTGTCCCTGCAACTTAACCGCCATGAGAAGCCTCAGCCTGTTCGGAGGGGCAGAACAGCACCCGCAGGGCACGGTTGGCAAAGACCCGTTCGCGCTGCATCCGCGCCGTCAGCCAGCTCAGCACCAACGAGGTCGGCATCGCCACGGCAAGCCCCGCCGCCGTGGTCAGAAGCGCCACCCAGATACCACCGGCCAGCAGCGCCGGATCCACCGAAGAGCCTGCGTTCTGCAATTTCTGGAAGGCTTCGATCATGCCGATCACGGTGCCGAAAAGCCCCATCAGCGGCGCCAATTGCGACACCATATCAAGCGCCCCAAGCCCCCGTTCGAGCCGGGCAAAGCAATCCTCGGCCTCGGCATCGGCGCGGTCGGACAGGGCCACATCCGCCGCAGTTCCGGGACCGGCGGCCAGCGCGAGGCGGAACACCGGCGCGAGATAGGATCGGCTGCTTTCCAGCTGCCGCAGGGCGCCATCGCGATCGCCATGGTCCCAGGCGGTGACAGCGGCGGACAGATGCGCGTGGCGGCCCACCCGCGCAGTGCGGTATTGCCAGATTTTGTAGAGCACCAGCGCCGCTGTCAGCACCGACACGCAGAGCAGCAGAAGAACCACCGGTCCGCCCAGATCCAGAACCCCAAGCAGCGCATCATGAAGCCACATCATCCCAGCAACTCCAGATCGGTGCGGCTGCTGAGCGTGATGCCCCTACTGCAGGCGGTCTCGGGCAGAGCAGCCCCGCCGGTGCAGGTGGTGGCTCCGTTGATTAGCACCCGACTGATGCCGTCGCAGGCATAGGGAAACTGGAACTGGCGCACCCGCATCCGCCCCGCAGGCAGGTCCTGGAAATCCAGCAACGTCAGCCGTGCCACCTGTCCTTTTGCATCGAACAGAACGGTTTCATAAACCGCCTGACCGATATCCTGCGCATGGCTGTTCTGCGCCACAAAGGACAGAAGGCAAGCCTCGCCGATCTGCTCTGCCGCGCTCAGCTCGATCGACACGGCCGGGTCTGCGGCCCGTGCCGCGCCACCCAACCCCGCCAGCAAAACCGCTGCCGGGGCCACCCATTTCCTGTTTACGCGTACCATATGGAACCTCTTCAATGTCCGTTGGGTCAGAAGGTTTTCGCCAGGGTCAGCTTGATGTTGCGCCCCGGTGCGGTGCGGGTCGCCAGCGCGGGCGTGTAGACTCTGTCAAAGGCGTTTTCGACGCCAAGCCGCACCTCGGCGCCACTGAGCGCGCCGGTCTGCACCCGGTAGGTGGCACGCAGGTTGCTGATGCCATACCCCTTGATCAGATCGCCGTTGTAATCGGTGAAGGATTTGCTGCCGACCAGTTCCCAGCTCAGATCCCAGGCCTCGCCGATCCGCTTGCCAAGGGTCAGGCGGGCGCTGTCGGCCGGAGTGTTGCGCCAGACGCCGCTGGCCCCGCCCGCCGAAACCGCGGTGTATTCGCCAACCGCCGCGTTGAAATCGGCGTAAAAACCGTTGTCCATGCTGTATGTGGCTTCGATCTCAATGCCTTCGCTGTTCACTTCGCGGATCGGGTTGAAATTGCTGTCCACGTAAGAGGTGATGTCCCAAAGCTTGCCTTTGAAAAGGTTCACCTTGGCCTGCAGGGCATCGCCCGCCGTGAACACGCCGCTTGAGGTATAGGAGGCGCCCAATTCAAAGGTATGGGACCGCTCCGGCTGGGTCATGTAGCGCGGCGTGCCAAGATCATCGATGATCGGCAGGTTCTCGGTATAGGCACCGCTGCCAAAGAGCGCCCAGCCAGAAGCGAATTCATAGCGCGCCGAAAGCCCGCCCATCAGCGCGGAGTTATCATAGGACGAGGATCCGTCGTGGGCCTCGATATCCTGGGTTTCAAACCGCATGGCTGGGGTAATGGTCCAGTGATCGCCGATACCGATGTCATCCACCGCGAACAAGGCCAGACGCCGGTCGGTGCCGCCGGGGGCCGAAGGTGCGTTCAGGCGCTCGCGCTGCATCACCTCAACCCCAAGCCGCAGATCGTGTGTCGCCATGCCGGTCACGAAATACATGCTGTTCTTCGCGGTCAGCTTGGTGATCTCGTAATCCTGATCCGCATCGGCCAGGGCAATGACGCCTGGCCCCGAAGAGGTGCCCTCCAGCGGGCTGGAACCGGGCACATAGGCGGTATCGATATGCTGTGTCGAGCGAGTCAGGTTAACGTCCAGATCGATCAGGTCATTGCCAACCGGGTTCCAGCGATAGCGCAGCCCGGCGACCTCGTTGCTGACCTTGCGGTCGACGTTGCCAAAGGAGCCGCCGGTGGTGCCGAAAGTATCGTAGGGGACGTCTTTTTCATCTGTTTCGGAATAGTTGTAGGAGGCGGTGATCGAATGATCGTTATTGTCGCCAAAGCTGTATTTCACCTTACCCAGATACGAGGGCATGCGGCTCTCGGTATTGGGCACGACCTGCCCGTTTCCGTCCTTGTAGGCGTCGACATCACGCAGGGTGTAATTGAACAGAACCTCCAGCCGCTCGGTAGGCTGCCAGGCCAGAATGGAGGACGTCACGAAGCCCTTTGCATTGCTCGAGGCGCCGATGGTCTGGCGAAACCGTAGACCGATCTCACCGCCGGTGAAATCCGCCGCATCCTTTGTATCAAGCTGTACCACGCCGCCGATAATGCCCGAGCCGTATTCGAAACTGCCGATGGTGCCCCGGATCACCGACACGCGTTTGTAGAGCTCGGGATCGGTGAACAGCTGCGTGCCGATCCGGTAAAGCTCCTCTGACCCGGTAGAGGCGCCGTCGATCATGATCTGCACCTTCTGGTCGGTGCCATAGCTGCTGGTGGCGCCAAAACCGCGGATATTGAGGCCCGATCCCTGCGGACGGCTGCCATTCACCAGCGTGACACCGGGCACCGAATCGATCAGCTCGGCCACGGATCCGGCCTGCCGGTCATCCAGCTCTTCCTGCGTGATTACCGTCTGCGGCGTCGCGGTTGCGGTCTGCACCTCGCGCTTGCCCTGCCCCAATTCAACGGTACCGAGAAAACCCTCGTCCTGCAGGTCCAGCGGCAGATCCTGCGCCTGCGCGCCCGCGTTCATTGTCAGCCCCAGCACTGACACCGTCCCCAACAGCCGCATAGACATACGCTGTTTGCCCATCACATTTTCCTTCGCATCTATTCGTATTCGAACCGAAGGCTTGCGTGGGGGCTGGCACGGTATTTCAGGATTGATCTTTGGCGAAATTCAAAATTCCGCTTGAGCCTGTTAGTAAAGATGATAAAAACAGTCAACATAAATTCCGACCCGCTGATCCCTCAGCCGCCAGCGTGATCTGCCCCGACCGGCAGCCACAGCCAGCCCTTTCCAAACGATATGCAGACCGCCTCCGAAAGGGCCCGACATGACCACTCCGACTCCTGTCTCCGCAGAGCAGATCCGCGCCGAACGTGCTGACCATGCGCAGCTGCGCGACCGCGATTTTGCTGACAAGTTCAACATCACCGAGGCGCAGCTTGTCGCCGCCTTCAGTGGCGCGGGTGTGACCCGCATTGAAGCGAACCCCGATGTCGTCTTTCCCCGGCTGGAAGAGCTGGGCGAGGTCATGGCGCTGACCCGAAACGATTCCTGCGTGATCGAAAAGGTCGGGCGTTACAGCCACTATCAGGGTGGCGTTCACGCCTCTCTGGTGCTGACCGAGGAAATCGACCTGCGCCTGTTCCCGCGCCATTTCGTCACTGCCTTTGCGGTGGAACGTGAAGGCAAAAACGGCACCGCCCGCTCGCTGCAGTTCTTTGATGCCGCTGGAGACGCGGTGCACAAGATCCACTTGCGCGAAGCCTCCGACCTGGCGGCCTGGGACCGGATCGTCGCCGATCTGGCGCTGCCGGAACAATCCGACACGCTGGAAGTCGCGCCCCGTACCCCGCCCGAGGGTGCCAAATCAGACCCGGACAAGGTCGATGTCCTGCGCGCCGAATGGGCCAAGATGACCGACACCCACCAGTTCCTGCGCCTGTGCTCGAAACTGAAGATGAACCGTCTGGGCGCCTATCGCATCGCCGGGGAGCCTCTGGCCCGTAAGCTGCCGACAGACACCGTCACCCCGATGCTGGAGGCCGTGCGCGAGCAGGAGATCGAAGTGATGATCTTTGTCGGCAACCGCGGCTGCATCGAAATCCACGGCGGCCCGGTCCGGAATCTGCGCGAAATGGGGCCTTGGCAGAACATCCTCGACCCCGGTTTCGACCTGCACCTGCGCCTTGACCACGTGGCCGAGGTCTGGGCCGTCAACAAGCCGACCAAGCGGGGCGATGCGGTGTCTTATGAGGCCTTTGATGCCGATGGCACCATCCTGTTCCAGGTCTTTGGCCGCCGCACCGACGACAACGACAGCCGCCCGGCATGGGATGCAATTGTTGCCGCGCTTCCCTCGCTCCAGGCTGAAACCCGGGCCGAGCCGGAGACCGTGTGATGTCTCTGCTCTCCCGTCTTTCCAAAGGCGCTGGCCTGTTCCTGCTCGGCACTCTTGCCGGGCAGATAGCCTGCGCCACCCCGGCAGAACGCGTTGTCAGCGTCGGCGGATCGGTCACCGAGATCGTCTATGCTCTGGGTGAAGGCCATCGTCTGGTGGCCCGCGACAGCACCTCCAGCTACCCGGCAGAGGCCGAGGCGCTGCCCAATATCGGTTATGCCCGCGCCCTATCGCCGGAAGGTGTCCTGTCGGTATCGCCCGATCTGATCATCGCCAGCGCCGGGGCCGGTCCGGTGGAAACGCTGGATGTGTTGAAACAGGCCGATATCGCCTATACCGAGGTGCCCGAGGTCTACTCTCCTGCTGGCGTGATCGCGAAGATCGAAACCGTGGCCGCCGCCCTTGGCGCCGAGGACAAGGCCAAGGCCCTGCTGGGTGACATTGCCCCCGATCTGGAGGCGGCCCATGCAGAGGCGCAGGCGCGCGCAGGCGATGCGCCGGTGCGGGTGCTGTTCGTGCTGTCCACGCAAGGCGAGCGGATCATGGCCGGAGGTCGCAACACCGCCGCCGATGGCATCATCCGCCTGTCGGGCGGCATCAACGCCATCGATGCCTTCGAGGGCTACAAACCGATGACGGATGAAGCGGTTTCCGCCACCGCCCCGGATGTGATTCTGGCAATGGACCGGGGCGGCGACCACGGCGTCGCGATGGAGCAGCTGGCCAGCCTGCCTGCGCTGATCCCCACACCAGCGGCACAGAACGGGCGGCTGGTGCGCATGGACGGGCAATCCCTGCTGGGGTTTGGCCCGCGCACCGCTGACACGATCCGGACCCTGTCAGAAGCCTTCTACGAGGGTCACGCGAAATGAGCCTGGCAGCAGAGGCGACAACCCAGAACCGAAGTCAGGCTCAGGGTCGGTCCACCGGGGCGCCGGTGGACCGTCGCCATCAGGCCCGGCGGCTGACGCTGGCGCTCGCGGCTCTGCTGCTGGTCACTTCGGTGAGCTCTCTGACCTTCGGCGCAGCGGGCACGTCGGTCTGGTCCGCCCTTGGGGATCTGATCGCGGGGCGCGAGCTGTCACAACTGGACCGGATCATCCTGTTCGACATCCGCCTGCCGCGCCTGTGCCTTGGCATCCTCGTGGGGGCTGCGCTGGCGGTCTCCGGCGCGGTGATGCAGGGGCTCTTCCGCAATCCGCTGGCCGATCCCGGTATCGTCGGCGTCAGCGCCGGAGCGGGCCTTGCCGCGATCACCGCCATCGTGCTGGGCAGCCTGCTGCCAGCCGCCTTGCGCGACACATTGGGCAACGGCCTCGTTCCGGTCGCGGCCTTTTTCGGCGGCTGGGGATCGACGCTGATCCTTTATCGCACCGCCACGCGCGGCGGGCAGACCTCGGTTGCGACCATGCTGCTGGCCGGTATCGCCCTTGGCGCGCTGGCCGGGGCGCTGTCGGGCATCCTGGTCTACATGGCCGATGACAACCAACTGCGTGATCTGACCTTCTGGGGCATGGGGTCGCTTGCGGGCGCCACCTGGACCAAGGTTCTCGCCGCCCTGCCGGTGATCGCACTGGCCCTGTGTGCCGCGCCCTTCCTTGCGCGCGGTCTCAACGGGCTGGCGCTGGGAGAGGCCGCCGCCGGTCACATCGGCATCCCTGTGCAACGGGTGAAGAACATCGCGATCATGGCTGTCGCCGGCGCCACCGGCGCTGCTGTGGCGGTATCGGGTGGTATCGGCTTCATCGGCATCGTGGTGCCGCATCTGCTGCGTCTGGCCACCGGACCGGATCACCATCCGCTTTTGCCCAATGCCGCCCTTCTGGGGGCCACGCTTCTATTGGCCGCTGACATGATCGCGCGGGTGGTCATCGCCCCCGCAGAGCTGCCCATCGGGATCGTCACCGCCGTCCTTGGCGCGCCGGTCTTCCTGTGGATCCTTCTGAAACGCCGCGCGGGCCTTGGCCTTTGATCGGACTAATACATGCAAGCCTTTGACATCACCGTAAAGCTAGGACAGCGCACCATCCTGCACGGGGTGGATTTTGCCGCTGAACCGGGACGCGTCACCGCCATCGTCGGCCCCAATGGATCGGGCAAGACCACGCTCTTGCGCGCCATGACCGGCGAGATCGCGCATACAGGCCGGGTGCTGCTCAATGGGCAGGACACCACCACACTGAAACCCTGGGAGCTGGCCGCGATCCGCGCGGTGCAGCCGCAAAGCACCAGCATCGCCTTTCCCTTTACCGTGCTGGAGATCGTGCGGCTGGGGCTCAGCGCCGGTCTGTCGGCGGGCGAAACCGACCTGCCGATGCAGGCGCTGGAGGCGGTGGATCTGGGGGGGGGTGCCGGGCGGTATTATCAGGACCTGTCGGGGGGCGAGCAGCAGCGCGTGCAACTGGCCCGCGTTCTGACGCAGGTCTGGCAGCCGGTGGTCGATGACACCCCGCGCTGGCTGATCCTGGATGAACCGGTAGCGAGCCTTGATATCGGCCACCAGTTCACGGTGATGGATCTGGCGCGGCGCTATGCGGCGGCGGGCGGCGGCGTGGTTGCGGTGATGCATGATCTGAACCTCACCGCCATGTTCGCCGATCACGTGGTGCTGATGCAGGCGGGCCGCATCGCTGCAACAGGCACCCCGACAGAGGTGCTGACGGACCAGGCGCTCGCCGAGGTGTACGGTTGCCCGGTGCCGGTCAATACCACCCCGTCCGGTGGTATACCCTTCCTGCTGCCACAGGCACGAAAGGCGCCGGTTTTTGCCTGAGAGCAAGGCCCTGCCAAAATCAGGTCAGACCGAAACCCCCTCCAGCAGGGCGTCACGCTCGACCGCGCCCTTGCGGCCCTCCAGCACCACCTCGCCCCGGCGCAGGACGACGAAACGATCAGCCAGCTCATAGGCGAAATCGAAGAACTGCTCGACCAGGATGATCGCCATGTCACCCTGCCCGCGCAGCAGTTTGATGACCTCGCCGATCTGCTTGATGATATTGGGCTGGATGCCTTCGGTCGGCTCGTCCAGCACCAGAAGTTTCGGCTTGGTGATCAGGGCGCGGGCAATGGCCAGCTGCTGTTGCTGCCCGCCGGACAGGTCACCGCCGCGCCGGGCGAGAAAATCCTTCAGGATCGGGAACAGCTCGTAAATGTGGTCAGGGATGAAATGCTCTTCCTTCGGCAGACAGGCAAAGCCCGTCTCAAGGTTCTCCTTCACCGTCAGAAGCGGGAAGATATCGCGCCCCTGCGGTACATAGGCGATGCCCGCACGCGCCAGTTGATGCGCAGGCACCACGCCGATTTCCTGCCCGTCAAACGTCATGCTGCCGCCCGACCGCGGGTGGGTGCCGGTGACCGCCTTCATCAGGCTGGTTTTGCCGACGCCATTACAGCCCATCACGCAGGTGACCTCGCCCAGATCGGCCTGCATGGAAATGCCATTCAGGATGCGGCTGCGGCCATAGTGGAGGGTGATATCTTTCAGATCCAGCATCGCTCAGCGCCCCAGATAAACATCGATAACTTCGGGATCGGATGTGACATGATCCAATCCCCCTTCGGCCAGCACCGCGCCTTCGTGCAGCACCGTGACCTTGCAGTTGAGGCGGCGTACGAACTCCATATCATGTTCGACGACGACCACCGCGCGGGTCTTGGCCGCCTCGACCAGCAGGTCTGTGGTGTGTTCGCGTTCCTCGGGCGTCATGCCCGCTGCCGGTTCATCCACCAAGAGAAGCCGCGGCTCCTGCGCCAGAAGCATGCCGATCTCAAGCCACTGCTTCTGGCCATGGGACAGCTCACCGGCGATCCGGTCCAGCTGGTCCGCAAGGCCAACCTCTGCCGCCAGTTCCTCGACCCGGGTATCGTCCGCGTCTGATGCCCGGAACAGCAAGACGGCGATGACCCAGCGATCCTTTTTCAGGGCCATCATCAGGTTGTCGCGCACCGACTGGTCCTCGAACACCGTGGGCTTCTGGAACTTGCGCCCAATCCCCTGCCGCGCGATCTGCGCCTCGTCCATGTCGAGGAGGGACAGGGATTTTTCGCCCCAGATCACCCGGCCTTCGTCCGGACGTGTCTTGCCGGTGACGATATCCATAAAGGTGGTCTTGCCCGCGCCATTGGGTCCGATCACCGCGCGCAGCTCGGCCTCGGCGATCTGGAACGACAGGTTGTTGATCGCCTTGAACCCGTCAAAGCTGACGGAGACGCCGGAGACTTCGAGAAGCGTGCTCATGTCCGGTCCTTTCGCTGCAAGAGGTCAAAGAGGCCACCGATGCCTTTCGGCGCGAACAGCGTCACCAGAACGAAGGAGAGGCCTAGGATCACCTGCCACCAGTCGACCCATTTGATGGTGTAGAATCCCAGCGGAATGTCAGGCGCCTGCCCGCCGGTGAACCATGTGGACACAAGCGAAACGAAGGCCGCACCGATCACCGCGCCGTAAAGCCGCCCGCGCCCGCCGATGGCGACCCAGACCGCCAGATAGATCGAGGCAACGGGGGCCATTTCCGCCGGGTTGATGATCCCCGCCTGCGGATAATAAAGCGCGCCCGCGATGGCGGCGATGCAGGCAGTGAGGGTGAACACCGCCAGTTTGAAGGTCTCAACCGGGTAGCCAAGGAAACGCACGCGGGCCTCGTTGTCGCGGATGCCGCGAATGACCGATCCGAACTTGCCCGAGACCACCCAGGCCGCCAGCATATAGCCAAGACCCAGTGCCAGCGCCGAGGCCCAGAAGAACCACATCGAGACCTCTGCCTGCGGTGCCTCGACACCCGGCAGGTTTTGCAGGCCCGACAGACCGTTGTTGCCGCGCAGGCCGGAATCGTTCTGAAAGAGGTAAAGCGCCAGCGCCAGCGTCATCGCCTGCGTCAGGATCGAGAGATAGACACCCGTGACCCGGCTGCGGAAGGCGAGCCAGCCAAAGATGGCCGCCAGAATGCCCGGCACCAGCACCACCAGCATCAGTTGCAGCACCAGACTGTCGGCGAACATCCAGACCACGGGGAATTCGCTGCTGCCGACCACGCCGAAGATCTGGCTGCCGATGCCATCGACCACCTCGGCCTCGGTCGGGGGGATGTCGCCCTGCGCCAGCGCCTCGGTGACGATCAGGCGGGTGCGTTCATACATCAGCCACATGCCGATCATGTAGCCACCAAGCCCGAAGAAGGCGAAATGGCCCAGCGAAAGGATACCGGTGTAGCCCCAGATCAGATCCATCGCGATGGCGATCAGACACAGGCACAGGGTCTTGCCCAGTGTTTTCACAAAACTCGTCGGGATCAGCCCAGCCCCCGGCCCTTCGGCAAACACAGTCACCAAGAGGGTGAACAGCGCGAGGATAGACAGGAAGACCAGAACCGAAGGGTTCTTTGCAATGAATGACTGTCGCATGGGTCAATCCCCCGCCGCGCGGCCCTTGAGGGCGATGATCCCTCGTGGGCGGAACTGAATGAAGATGATGATGAAGATGATCATGTAGGTCTGCGCCGCCAGCGTGTTGGATGGGTTCAGCCACTCGATCCCCTTTTGCAGGGAGCCGATCATCGCCGCACCGGCCAGGGTGCCGAAGATATTGCCGACACCGCCCACGACCACGGTCATGAAGCTTTGCACGATGTAATCCTGTCCAAGTTCCGACGTGACCTTGGCGAACAACCCAATGGCGACACCCGCGATCCCGGCAATGCCCGATCCCAGACCAAAGGTCAGCATGTTCACCCGTCCCGGATTGATCCCCATCGACGACGCCATGCGCGGGTTCTGCGTCACCGCGCGGGTCTCAAGCCCCAGCCGCGTGCGCCGCATGATGAAGAGGAACAGCGCCAGAAAGATCAGCGCCAGTACGAAGATCGCGATGCGGATATAGCTGATCGACACCACGTCGTTGATCATCCAGGCCCCATCTAGCCAACCGGGCGCCGTCAAGGGGCGGGCCTGCGTGCCGAAAATGTTCTTGGCCAGCTGCTGCAAAGCGATGGAAATCCCGAAGGTCGCCAGCAGGGTCTCAAGCGGGCGGTTATAGAGATGCCGGATCACCAGCCGCTCCATCGCGACACCGGCGGCAAATGTCACCGCAAAAGCCAGCGGGATGGCGACAAGGATCGAAACCGTATGATTGGGAATGATCTGCTGCACCACATAACCCGTGTAGGCGCCCATCATGATGAACTCGCCATGGGCCATGTTGATGACCCCCATCAGGCCAAATGTGATGGCAAGCCCGATAGCCGCAAGGAAATAGATCGAGGCGAGCGAGACCGCATCCAGCCCCAGATCCACCGCCTGGTTGAGCGCAACCTTGGTGCCGATCGTCTCCAGCGCCTGTTCGGCGGCATCGGTCACGGCGGCAGAGGGTTCGGCGTAGGTTTCAAAGAACACATAATGGCTGAGGGCGATGGTAATCGTCTCTTCGCCCACGAAAGGGTCCACCTTCCCGTCCGAGGCGAGGCTGTCGTATACCTTTTGCCGGATCATCTCGTTTGACAGCTGCGCCAGCGGCACGCCCGCGACGCGTCCACCCTCGATATGCTCGGCGAGGGTCTGGCGCAGGGCATCGGCAGTGGTGCGCGCGGGCACGTGGCCAGCGGTAACCAACATGTCATAGGCGTCGTTGCGGGATATACCATCTTCGCCGGGCGTCAGGGTGCGGGCGATATTGCGGTCCTCGGGCAGCTCCTCGGCAACCTCCACAGTAACCGCCACCAGCGGATTGAGGGCGGCGCGCACATCGACGCTGAGATCGTTTGAGACACCTTTGATCGCGTCGATCCGCTCTGCCTCATCGGCACCATAGGCGATGGTCAAAAGCCGCTCCAGCCGAGTCTTGCGGGCCTTCAGCGCCGGATCCTCCTCCCCCGGGATCGAGGCGCGCAGCGGCGCCAGCAGATCGGCGCCGGGGGCGCGTTCGATGGCCAGCAGTCCCTCGGCGCGGGTGGCAGGGTCAGGGTCGCTCAGTTGGAACTGCACCAGCGCGGTGGCGATCAGCGCCCGCACGCCACTGTTGGGTTTCAGCTGTTTCAATTCTTTCTTGGGATATTCTCCGGCAAGAGTGCCGTCATCCGGGCTGCTGAGGGCATAGGTCCGTTTGGCGACTTCCTCGCCCACAAAGAACAGACCGTCCTCCTTGCGTTGCCAGATGTCCTTGTTCTGCCAGGCCTCCAGAAACCCGCGGGCCTGCGGCAGGCCACTGTCGGCAATCGCGGTGATCACCGGTCCGATGGAGGTGCGGGAACTTTTCTCGATCAGCGCCCGGTTTTCCTGCAGCAGCTGCTGCAGCGGCCCGTCCCCCGCCGGGGTCTGGGCAAGGGCGATCTGACACGCGCAGAACAGCGCGAGGCACGCAAGGAATAGTCGTTTCATATCGTTGAGATCCGCTCTGAAAGATCCGCCTTGCGTGACCCACATGGGCAGGCCGCGCGGCGCGTCTGCCGAGGCGGGAACCCAACAAGGGCCCCCGCCGCGACTCTGTCTTCAAAGGTAAGAAGATCAGTAGTTCGAAAGCGTCTGAACGCAGGTCTCGGTCTCGGTGTTGTACATACCGCAGCCAAGATCCTTCCAGTCGGACTTCAGAACCGCCGATTCCGGCAGGAAGTCGGTCCATGCATCGCCCGGCACCGGATCGGTGGCGGAGATGATGTCGAACTGGCCGTCCTCCTGGATTTCACCGATCAGCACCGGCTTGGCCAGATGGTGGTTCGGCAGCATCACGGCGGTGCCGCCGGTCAGGTTCGGGAATTCCTGCCCGTACATGGCGGCGCGCACGGCATCGACATCAGCGCTGCCTGCTTCGGTCACGGCGTTCGCCCACATGTTAAAGCCGATATAATGCGCTTCCATCGGGTCATTGGTGACGCGCTCTTCGCCCATCAGCTCTTTCCACTTGGCGACGAAGGCTTCGTTGGCTTCGGTGTCCGCCGACTGGAAGTAGTTCCAGGCCGCAAGGTGGCCGACCAGGTTCGAGGTATCGAGACCCGAGAGTTCTTCCTCACCGACCGAGAAGGCCACGACCGGGATGTCATCGGCAGAGATGCCTGCCGCTGCCAGTTCCTTGTAGAAGCCGATGTTGGCGTCACCGTTGATGGTGGAGATCACACCGACCTTCTTACCGTCGGCGCCAAGCGCCACCACGTCGGCGACGATCTTGGACCAGTCGGAATGACCAAAGGGCGTGTAGTTCACGAAGATATCGCTGTCAGCGATGCCTTTGCCCTTGAGATAGCTTTCAAGGATGTTGTTGGTCGTGCGCGGGTAGACATAGTCGGTGCCCAGCAGCGCGAATTTCTCGACGCCCAGTTCCTCAAGGAAATAATCCGTGGCCGGGATCGCCTGCTGGTTCGGCGCAGCGCCGGTGTAGAAGACGTTCTTGGAGCTTTCCTCGCCCTCGTACTGGACGGGGTAGAACAGCAGGCCGTTCAGCTCTTCGATGACGGGCAGGACGGATTTCCGGCTCACGGAGGTCCAGTTGCCAAAAATCACGTCCACATCATGCACGGTCAGCAGCTCGCGCGCCTTTTCGGCAAACAGCGGCCAGTCGGAAGCGGGGTCAACAACGACCGCTTCCAGTTCGCAGCCCAGAAGTCCGCCTTTTTCGTTTTGATCGGCCACCAGCATCAGCATGGTGTCCTTCAGCGTGGTTTCGGAAATCGCCATGGTGCCGGACAGCGAGTGCAGAACGCCCACCTTGATGGTGCAATCCTCAGCAAGACCGGCGCTTGCGCTCAGGCCCAGTGCCAGCACGCTGGCCGCAGTTTTATTCAAGAAACTCATACTTCCCTCCAGACAGGGTCAGGCCCGTGCCATCTCTTCCCTTGCGAAAGAAGGGCGGCAGCACTAGGTCAGCCCCGCAACTGTTGTTGCAAATCGTGTGGCGGTCTAACCGAGGTCCAAATCGTATGGCCGCCACACTCCCACAGCCGATGCAGGTCTTGCGCCTCGGCCTCACTCAGGTTTCTGCACCGCGGCAAACTTGGCAAACGCTAGCCGCGGCGCATCCCTGCGGAATCCCCAAATGCACAAAAAGCAGGCGACCTTTTGCGGGATCGCCCATTTTTTGATCCTGAATGCTGGCGCTCCGCCCTTTTAGCGCCTGCAAAATGGTCATTGCGCCCGGCAAAGCGCACTCTTTGGGGCAGACGACAGCGTTCCGCCATGCGTCAGGGAGTGTCAAAGATCACCGAGGCCGCCATCATATCGCGCCAGACCGCCACCCCGGTTCCGACCGCACAGCCGCGCGCCGTGGGCCGCGCGCGGGTCTCGGTCCACCACAAGGACGGTGCGGTGCGCCTGAAGGATCTGCATCAGGCGGGCGCGATGAAGCTGCTGTTTCCGCAGGGCCGCCCGCACCCCGAGGCGGTGATGGTCAATACGGCAGGCGGAATCACCGGCGGTGACCGGTTTTCGGTTGCGGCCGCCGCACTGGACAACAGCCGCCTGACGGTCACCACCCAGGCCGCCGAACGCGCCTATCGCGCCCAGCCGGACGAGACCGGACGCATGGAAACCCGGCTTGAGGTCGCTGCAGGCGCCCGCCTCAACTGGCTGCCGCAGGAAACCATCCTGTTCAACGGCAGCCGCTTTGCCCGCCGCCTGCGCGTGGATCTGGCCGCTGATGCGCGCTTTTTGATGGTCGAACCCGTGGTGTTTGGCCGTCTCGCCATGGGTGAGGCGCTGACCTCGGCCCGGTTCAGCGACCGGGTAGAGATCCGCCGCGACGGTCAGATGATCTATTATGACGGGGTCGAGCTGCGCGATGACATCACCGCCACCCTGGACCGCCCTGCCGTGGCCGGGGGCGCCCGCGCCATGGCAGCGCTGGTCCTGGCCCATCCCCGGGCCGAAAGCTGGCTGGAGCCGCTGCGCGCGATGCTGCCGGGCACCGGTGGCGTGTCGCTGCTGGCCGAGGATCTGCTGGTGCTGCGGCTGCTGGCAGCGGATGGCTTCGACCTGCGCCAAACCCTTGTTCCCATTCTGGACCGCTTGCTGCCCGATGGCCTGCCGCGTGCCTGGAGACTGTGACAGAGAGACTGTGAGCCGATGAACCTGACCCCCCGTGAAAAAGACAAGCTGCTGGTGGCCATGGCCGCCGAAGTTGCCCGCAAGCGCCTGGCGCGCGGCGTCAAGCTGAACCACCCCGAAGCCATCGCCCTGATCACCGATGCGGTGGTCGAAGGAGCCCGCGACGGGCGCCCGGTTGCCGAGATGATGGAGGCCGGCGCCGCCGTCGTCTCACGCGATCAATGCATGGAGGGCGTGCCCGAGATGATTCACGAGGTTCAGGTCGAAGCAACCTTTCCCGATGGCACCAAGCTGGTGACCGTCCACAACCCGATCCGATAACACCCGACAGGAGAAACAGCATGAAACACCTGCCCGCTCTCGCATCCGCCATCGCGCTCACCGCTGGTCCGGCTCTGGCCCATGGCGGGGCACACCTGCATCCGCACGGCTCGGAAAGCTGGCTGCCCGTGATCCTGGCCGCGCTCACCGTTGGCGGCGCTGCCGCTCTGGCCTACGTGCGGTCGCGCAAATGATCCCCGGTGAGCTGTTTCCTGCGGCGGGGGAGCTGATCCTGAACGATGGCACCGAAGCGGTGACGCTGATGGTTGCCAATACCGGCGACCGCCCGGTGCAGGTCGGCAGCCACTACCATTTCGCCGAGACCAATCCGGCGCTGGACTTTGACCGTACCGCGGCCCGGGGCATGCGTCTGGATATCGCTGCCGGCACCGCCGTGCGGTTCGAGCCGGGCCAGCGCCGCGATGTGGCACTGATCCCGATCAGCGGTGCCCGCCGGATCTATGGTTTCAACCAAGAGATCATGGGGGATCTGTGATGCAGGAGGAAGGGCCTCGGCTGACCCTGGGTGGGCGCTGCTTCACCCGCCTATTCCCGCTCCCGCGCGTCACATCGCAGGTCTCGCGCTGTCCGAAACGTCGCAAACGCGCCCTCCCGTGGGGAGGGTCGGGCGCGGCCCGGCCTTGCGACCGGGCAGTCCCGTCAGCTCCTGAGATACGAGATTAACCGAGTCACCGCAGCGCGTGACCACCCGACCGGATAGGAACACCCATCATGCCCGCAAAACTTTCCCGCGCCGATTATGCCGCCATGTATGGCCCCACCACCGGGGACCGGCTGCGGCTTGCCGATACCGACCTGATCATCGAGGTGGAGCGTGACCTGATCACCGAAAACGCGGGCGAGAATGCGCCGCGCTATGGGGAAGAGGTGAAATTCGGCGGCGGCAAGGTAATCCGCGACGGCATGGGACAATCCCAGGCCACCCGCGCGGCAGGCGCCGTGGACACGGTGATCACCAATGCGCTGATCGTCGATCACACCGGCATCTACAAGGCCGACGTCGGCCTGCGGGACGGGCGTATTCACAAGATCGGCAAGGCCGGCAATCCGGACACCCAGCCCGGCGTCGATATCATCGTCGGCCCCGGCACCGAGGTGATCGCGGGCGAAGGGCGGATCCTGACGGCGGGCGGCTTTGACAGCCATATCCATTACATCTGCCCGCAGCAGATCGAAGACGCGCTGCATTCCGGCCTCACCACCATGCTCGGCGGCGGCACCGGGCCGGCCCACGGGACATTGGCCACCACCTGCACCCCCGGTGCCTGGCACCTGGGCCGCATGATGCAGGCAGCGGATGCCTTTCCGATGAACCTGGCCTTTGCGGGCAAGGGCAACGCCTCGCAACCTGCGGCGCTGGAAGAACAGGTGCTGGCCGGGGCCTGCGCCCTGAAACTGCATGAGGATTGGGGCACCACGCCGGCCGCCATCGATTGCTGCCTTGGCGTGGCAGATGCCATGGATGTGCAGGTGATGATCCACACCGATACGCTGAATGAGTCCGGTTTCGTCGAACATACCGTCGCCGCCATGAAGGGCCGTACGATCCACGCCTTCCACACTGAAGGCGCCGGCGGAGGCCATGCGCCGGATATCATCAAGATCTGCGGCGAAGAGCATGTGCTGCCCTCTTCGACCAATCCGACGCGACCCTTCACCGTCAACACCATCGAAGAACACCTCGACATGCTGATGGTCTGTCACCACCTCGACAAATCCATCCCCGAAGATGTCGCCTTTGCCGAAAGCCGCATCCGCCGCGAAACCATCGCCGCCGAGGATATCCTGCATGACATGGGCGCCTTTTCGATCATCGCCTCCGACAGTCAGGCGATGGGCCGGGTGGGCGAGGTGCTGATCCGCACCTGGCAGACCGCCGACAAGATGAAGAAACAGCGCGGCCGCCTGCCCGAGGAGACCGGCGACAACGACAATTTCCGCGTCCGCCGCTATATCGCAAAATACACCATCAACCCGGCCATCGCCCATGGGATCAGCCACGAAATCGGCAGCATCGAGGAAGGCAAGCGCGCCGATCTGGTGCTGTGGAACCCCGCCTTTTTCGGGGTGAAGCCTGAGATGGTGCTGATGGCAGGCACCATCGTCTGCGCCCAGATGGGCGATCCCAACGCCTCGATCCCGACACCGCAGCCGGTCTATTCGCGGCCCATGTGGGGCGCCTATGGGCGGTCGGTGGAAAACTCCGCCGTGACCTTTGTCTCTGAAGCCGCCCAGGCCAGCGGGCTGCGCGAAAAGCTGGGACTGGCAAAGCAGACCGTCGCTGTCACCGGCACCCGCGATATCGGCAAATCCGATCTGCGGCTCAACGCCGCCACGCCAAAGATCGAGGTGAACCCGGAGACCTACGAAGTGCGCGCCGACGGCGAATTGCTGACCTGCGCCCCCGCAACCGAGCTGCCGATGGCACAACGCTACTTTTTGTACTAAGGAGCGCAAAAAATGAGCATTTTCAGAACGTTGCACAGAGCGCATGGCAGCCATTCCAACTGGGGCCTAGCTAGGTCAGCATTCATGCCCTACCTTGGGTGTCACTGGGAGGAGATCACAACTCAAAAAGGAGTGACCTCCAATGGCATATGCCGCACAACACACCACCGCCTCCGCCAGCGAGAAATCCGTTCTGGCGATTCTGGCAGCACCCTTCGTCGCCTTTGGTCGCGTGATGATCGCGCTGGGCGAAGCCAACGCCCGCAGCCAGAAAGTTCAGCGCCTGATGGCCATGAGCGATGCAGAGCTGGCAGAGCGTGGCCTGACCCGCGACAAGATCGTTCATCACGTCTTCTCGGACGTCTACTACATCTGATTCCCGGCACCGCCGGTCTACAATCGCCGCGCCGGGGGCTGTCATGACCGCCCCCGCGCAGCTGCCCAACCTGATCGCACGCCAGTATCATGGCCACAGCCATCAGCCAGAGCCCCAGGACCGAGTGGTTCTGGATTACGAAGCGCGGTTCCTGCGCCGCAAGGTTCTGAGCACCGAAACCGGTGCCCGGCTGCTGGTGGACCTGCCGCAGACGACCTCGCTCGATCACGGCGGGGTTCTGATTCTCGAAGACGGCGGAGAGATCGCCGTCACCGCCGCCGCCGAGGCACTGCTGGAAGTGACAGCAGGCAACACGAGCGGCGCGGAACTGGTTCGGCTTGCCTGGCATATCGGCAACCGCCACACCCCCTGTCAGATCCAGCCCGAGCGCCTGCTAATTCAGCGCGATCACGTCATCCGCGCCATGCTGGAACGCCTTGGCGCCGATGTGCGAGAGGTTGAAGAGCCCTTCACGCCCGAAGGCGGCGCCTATGGGCACGGGCGCACCCATTCTCACGATCACGGTCATACGCATGATCATGGACATTCCCACGATCACAGCCACGGGCATGAGCATGATCACGGGCACAGCCATTCCCATAGCCACGATCACGCAGGCGGGCAGGCCCATGAGCATTGAACCCGGCGCCGTCCTTCTGATGCAGTGGCTCTCCCCGGCCTACCCGGTGGGCGCTTTTGCCTATTCGCACGGGCTGGAGGCTGCCTGCACCACCGGCCAGGTTACCGACGGGACCGGACTGGCGGACTGGCTGGGCGATCTGCTGCTCTACGGCAGCGGGCGCAGCGATCCGATCATTCTATCAGCTGCTTACCGCGCAGCGGATGATGTGGCCCTGTCCGAGGTGGACATGCAGGCGCGGGCCTTTGCCCCGTCGCGCGAACGCCTGGCCGAGAGCCTCAATCAGGGGCGTGCCTTTTGCCAGACCACATCCGGTGTCTGGGGCGATACCCTGCCTGACCTCACCTATCCCAGCGCCATTGGCCGTGCGGCGCGCCTGCACGGGCTGTCGCTGGAACTGACGGCGCATATGTTCGTGCATGCCTTTGTCTCGAACCTTGTGGCGGCCGGGCAGCGGCTGTTGCCAGTGGGCCAGCTGCAAGGTCAGCAGATCCTGACGGATCTCGGCCCGCTGATCCGGGAGGCCGCACAAAACGCCTGCGAGACTGATCTGGCGGCGCTGGCCGGGGCCAGCTTCGCCTCGGACATCGCCTCGATGACCCATGAAACCCAATACTCAAGGATCTTCCGCTCATGAGCAGTTTCAACGGACCTTTGCGCGTTGGCATCGGTGGGCCGGTCGGCGCTGGCAAGACCACGCTGACGGCGCAGCTGGCGCGCGCGCTGTCGCCGCATCACTCGATCGGGGTGATCACCAATGACATCTACACGCAGGAAGACGCCGAGGCGCTAATGCGCATGCAGGTGCTGCCGCAGGACCGGGTGATCGGCGTCGAAACCGGCGGTTGCCCACATACGGCGATCCGCGAGGATGCCTCGATCAACCTGGCCGCCGTCGCCGAAATGCAAGAGCGCCACGCGGATCTGGAGATCGTGCTGATCGAGAGCGGCGGCGACAATCTGTCGGCGACCTTCAGCCCCGAGCTGGCCGATGTGACGCTTTATGTGATCGATGTGGCCGCAGGCGAGGAAATCCCGCGCAAGGGCGGCCCCGCCATCACCCGCTCGGACCTCTTGGTGATCAACAAGACCGACCTTGCGCCCTATGTGGGGGCCTCGCTTGAGGTGATGGAACGAGACGCCGCGCGGATGCGGGGGGCGTTGCCCTTCGTCTTTGCCAGCCTGCGCCATGACAAGGGCGTGGCGGATATCGTCGCGCATCTGTGCAGCATCGGCGGCGTCCAGTCACCGCTGCTGTTGCAAGAAACCGCATGATCCGGGCGCGCAGGACAGAAGCTCCCGCGCCTGACCTCGCCTTTGAAAAAGGCGCGTTCCGTCTTGGGCCGGGCGCCGCGCTTTTGCGCGGCGCCCGGCCCAACTGCGAGGAGTTATTCAAGAATACCCCGCAGCAGGCGGGAGCATCCGCCGCGCCACCTGCAACACAAAGAGACCGATCCAATCTGCCGAATTGACGCAGCCACGGTGGCCTGAGATAACCCGTCCGAACCTATTGCGTGCGGACATATTTACGACTATCAACGTTAGCGCTAACGATTTGTGCAATTCGCATATGCCAGGACCGCGCCGGGAACAAGATCAGACTCTAATCAGACCACTTGCAAGGAACCTGTTGGAATGAGTGATATCTGGGCACAGCTGGCCCGACACAGAGCCGAAACCGCCAATACGCCGTTGCTTTCGCTGTTCGATGACGCGGGCCGGTTCGATGCTTTCTCTGCCGACAGTGATGACCTTCTCCTCGACTATTCCAAGACCTCGCTGGACCAAACGGCCCTGTCCCTGCTGATCGATCTCGCAAAGGAAACCGGTCTACCGGATCATATCGACGCCATGTTCCGCGGCGAGCGGATCAACGCGACCGAGGGCCGGGCCGTTCTGCACACCGCCCTGCGCGCACCCGCGGATCAGAAGATCCTGGTGGATGGCACAGACGTGATGCCTCAGGTGCAGGAGACCCTGCGCCGGATGGAAGCCTTTGCCGGAGCGCTGCGCAGCGGCGAGACGAAAACCGCGACGGGCGCGGCATTCACCGATGTGGTCAATATCGGCATTGGGGGCTCCGACCTTGGCCCGGCAATGGCAACGCTGGCCCTTGCGCCTTATCACGATGGTCCGCGCTGCCATTTCGTCTCCAACGTCGATGGCGCCCATATTGCCGATACGCTGAAGGATCTCGATCCTGAAACGACGCTGATCGTCATCGCCTCCAAAACCTTCACCACCACCGAAACCATGGCCAATGCCGAAACCGCACTGACTTGGCTGCGCGCGGCCCTGGGGGATGGCGCCACCGCGCATCTGGCGGCGGTCTCCTCGGCGCTGGACAAGACTGCCGCCTTTGGCATCCCGCCCGAGCGTGTGTTTGGCTTTGCCGATTGGGTTGGCGGGCGCTATTCCATGTGGGGGCCGGTCGGCCTGCCGATCCTGATCGCCGTGGGCCCAGACAATTTCCGCACCCTTCTAAGCGGCGCCGCAGCCATGGATGCGCATTTTCAGACTGCCCCGCTAGAGCAGAACCTGCCGGTCCTGCTGGGGCTGATCGGGATCTGGCACAACAACATCTGCGGCTATGACAGCCGCGCGGTGCTGCCCTATGACCAGCGCCTGTCGCGCCTGCCCGCCTATCTTCAGCAGCTCGACATGGAAAGCAACGGCAAGGGTGTGACCCTTGATGGCGAGCTGCTGACCCGCCACTCTGGCCCCGTGGTCTGGGGCGAGCCCGGGACCAATGGACAACACGCCTTCTATCAGCTGCTGCATCAGGGCACCCGCGTGGTGCCTGCAGAATTCCTGATCGCAGCCGAAGGGCACGAGCCCGAGCTTGCCCATCAGCACCGGATGCTGGTGGCCAATTGCCTGGCCCAGTCCGAGGCGCTGATGCGCGGCCGCAGCCCAGAGGAGGCGCGCCAACTGGCCGCCGAACGTGGCTTCGAAGGCGGCGATCTCAAACGGATGACCGCACATCTGACTTTTCCCGGCAACCGCCCGTCGGTCACTATCGCTTACCCCCGGCTGACGCCCTTTGTGCTGGGGCAGATCATCGCGCTCTTTGAACACCGGGTCTTCACCGAAGGCGCGATCTGGGGGATCAACTCCTTTGATCAATGGGGCGTGGAATTGGGCAAGGAACTGGCGCTCAGCCTGATGCCGATGCTCGACGGCGCCGACCCCACCGGCAAGGACGGCTCGACCCGGGGCCTGCTGGCAAAACTGACCTGACGACCGGTCCGACATCAACCCGACCCGCTGCAAGGATCTGACAGACACATGGTTTCCCGCGTTATCCCCGTTCAGCCGTTCGACCTGGTCCTGTTTGGTGCCACCGGAGATCTGGCCCGCCGCAAGATCCTGCCGAGCCTGTTTCACCGCTTCCAGATCGGTCAGTTCAGCGAAGACACCCGCATCATCGGCTCTTCGCGTGCCGATCTGGACCGGCCCGAGTTTCAGGAGCTGACCGCCGCCGCGATCCGCGAATTTGGCCAGCCCGGCGAGACCAACGAGGCGGATATCGCCGCCTTTATCAAGCTTCTGGATTATGTCGCGGTGGATGCGCGCGGCGATGGCGGCTGGGCCGAACTGGGCCAGCACCTGCGCGGTGATGTCACCCGCGCCTTCTACCTGTCGGTCGCCCCCAGCCTATTCACCGATATCGCAGACCGGCTCAGCGCCAGCGGTATGGTCACAGCCGAGAGCCGCATCGTGCTGGAAAAACCCTTTGGTCACGATCTGGCCTCAGCGCGGGAGCTGAACCAGGCGCTGCGGGCGCATTTCCAGGAAGATCAGATCTACAGGATCGACCATTATCTGGGCAAGGAAACCGTGCAGAACCTGATGGCCCTGCGCTTTGCCAACTCCCTGTTCGAACCGCTATGGAATTCCTCCCATATCGACCACGTGCAGATCACCGTCGCCGAAAGCATCGGGGTCGAGGGGCGCGGCGAATATTACGACAGGTCCGGCGCCATGCGGGACATGGTGCAGAACCACCTGATGCAGCTGCTGTGCCTCACCGCCATGGAGCCGCCAGCGCGGTTCACCCCGAACGCGGTGCGCGACGAGAAGGTCAAGGTGATCGAAGCGCTGGATCCGGTGGCCCCGGATGATATCGCCCGCGGCCAGTATCGCGGCCGCAACGGCGACAGCTACCGCGAGCATGCGGGAAATCCCGGCAGCACCACCGAAAGCTTCATCGCGATGAAGGTGCAGGTGGCGAACTGGCGTTGGGCCGGAACGCCCTTTTACCTGCGCACCGGCAAATGCCTGCGCGAACGCGTTTCCGAAATCGCTGTCTATTTCCGCGACCCGCCGCACAATATCTTCGAAGGCGCCGCAGGGGTGCACGGCAACGTGCTGGTGATCCGCCTGCAACCGGACGAAGGCATCACCCTGCGCACCACCATCAAGGATCCCGGCCCCGGCGGCATGCGCCTGACCGGCGCCAACCTCGACATGACCTTTGCCGACAGCCTGCCCGATGCGGGCCGCCCGCAGGACGCTTATGAGCGGCTGATCATGGATGTGATCCGGGGTAACCAGACCCTGTTCATGCGCGGGGACGAGGTCGAAGCTGCCTGGGCCTGGGCTGATCCGATCATCGCCAGCTGGGCTGAAAGCGAAACCGCGCCGCAGCGCTATGATCAGGGTGGCTCCGGCCCCGAGGATTCGCTGCTGCTGATGCACCGGGACGGGCGCCGATGGCGTAGTATCGGAGATTGACGTCCCCGACGCCACCGCCCCACAGCCCGCCCCGCGCAAGCCATTCGAAAGGCATCTGACATGAGCTTGAACCAGACACTTAAAGAGGTCACCGAACGGATCATCGCCCGCAGCGCGGAGACCCGCAGCGCCTATCTGGCGCGGATGCGCGCGGCACAAGGCAAGGGTCCGGCGCGGGCACATCTGTCCTGCTCTGGTCAGGCCCATGCCTATGCGGCGACCGGTTCGGATCAGGGCACGCTGGCCAGTGGCAGCGCCGGACATCTAGGGATCGTCACCGCCTATAACGACATGCTGTCGGCGCATCAGCCGTTTGAAACCTACCCCACGCTGATCCGCGATGCGGTCCGCGCCAGCGGGGGCACCGCGCAGGTCGCGGGCGGCGTGCCTGCCATGTGCGATGGCGTCACCCAGGGCGAGGCAGGCATGGAACTGAGCCTGTTTTCCCGCGACACCATTGCGCTCGCGACCGGCGTTGCGCTCAGCCACAATGTCTTTGATGCGGCGGTCTATCTTGGCGTCTGTGACAAGATCGTGCCGGGTCTGGTGATCGGCGCGCAAACCTTCGGCCATCTTCCTGCAGCGTTCCTGCCTGCCGGGCCGATGACCAGCGGGCTGGCGAATGACGACAAGGCCAAGATCCGCCAGAAGTACGCCGCCGGAGAGATCGGCCGCGATGAACTTCTGAAGGCCGAGATGGCCGCTTATCACGGCCCCGGCACCTGCACCTTCTACGGCACCGCCAACACCAACCAGATGCTGATGGAGTTCATGGGGCTGCACCTGCCCGGCTCCTCCTTCGTCAATCCCGGCACCCCCCTGCGCGAGGCGCTGACGGTGGAGGGCGCAAAACGGGCGCTGTCGCTCAGCGCGCTTGGCAACAATTATACGCCGGTCTGCGATGTCCTGGACGAAAAGGCTTATGCCAACGGCATCGTCGGGCTGATGGCCACCGGTGGGTCGACCAACCTGCTGATCCATCTGATCGCCATGGCCCGCGCCGGAGGAGTGATCCTTGAGTGGCAGGACTTTGCGGATCTGTCGGATGTGGTGCCGCTCCTGGCGCGGGTCTATCCCAACGGTCTGGCCGACGTGAACCATTTCCACGCGGCGGGCGGGCTTGGCTACATGATCGGAGAGCTTCTGAACGCGGGCTTCCTGCATCCCGACACCAAGACCATCGCCGGCACCGGGCTGGAACACTACACGCAGGAACCCTTCCTGACCGAGGATGGCCTGACCTTCCGCCCCGGCACCAAAACATCGCTGAACGACGCGATCCTGCGCCCGGCAAAGGCTCCGTTCCAGCAGACCGGCGGTCTGAAACGTCTGACCGGCAGCCTGGGCACAGCGGTGATCAAGGTCTCCGCCGTGGCCGAGGAACACCACGTGATCGAGGCCCCCGCCCGCGTCTTTCACGATCAGGAGGAGGCCAAGGCCGCCTTCAAGGCAGGCGAGTTCACCGGCGATGTGATCGTCGTTGTGCGCTTCCAGGGCCCCAAGGCAAACGGCATGCCGGAACTACACAGCCTGACGCCCATGCTGGGCATTTTGCAGGGCAAGGGGCACAAGGTGGCGCTGGTCACCGACGGGCGCATGTCCGGGGCTTCGGGCAAGGTGCCCGCCGCCATCCACGTGGTGCCTGAGGCGCTGGACGGCGGCCCCATCGCCAAGATCAGGGACGGCGATGTGCTGCGGCTCGATGCCACCACGGGCACGCTCAACGTGCTCACCCCCGGCGCGCTGGACCGCGAGGCCGCTACGGCGGATCTGTCTGCCTATCAGCACGGCACCGGGCGCGAGCTGTTTTCCCTGTTCCGCCAGGCCGTCACATCCGCCGATACCGGCGCCAGCGTTTTCGGAGACTGATCCCATGTCAATTTCACCAAAGGCGGCCAGCACCCGCACCCGCGAGATCTGCCAGATGGCACCTATCGTTCCGGTTCTGGTGGTGCATGACGCCGCCC
This sequence comes from Pseudophaeobacter sp. C1-32P7, assembly GCF_041008775.1. NCBI lineage: Bacteria > Pseudomonadati > Pseudomonadota > Alphaproteobacteria > Rhodobacterales > Roseobacteraceae > Pseudophaeobacter > Pseudophaeobacter sp. C1-32P7. The sequence goes on from NZ_JAXGFR010000003.1 coordinate 140,143, forward strand.
ACGCCCGCCCGCTGGCCGAGGCGCTGGTGGCAGGCGGGCTGCCCGCACTGGAGGTCACCCTGCGCACTCCGGCGGCCCTTGATGTCATCCGCGAGATGGCAAAGGTGCCCGGTGGCGTGGTCGGCGCAGGCACATTGGTCACCCCCGATGACGTTGCAGCAGCGGTCGAGGCTGGCGCGCAATTTGGCGTCTCGCCCGGCGCCACCGATCAGATTCTGGACGCCTGTGAGGCCGCAGGCCTGCCGATGCTGCCCGGCGCCGCCACCGCCTCCGAAGCGATGCGCCTGCTGGAGCGCGGCTATGACATGCTGAAATTCTTCCCCGCCGAAGCCTCGGGCGGGGCGCCCGCGCTGAAAGCCATCGGCGCGCCGCTGCCGCAGATCTCCTTCTGCCCCACCGGCGGCGTCAGCCCGGGCAATGTCCGCACCTACCTGTCGCTGCCCAATGTGGTCTGCGCCGGGGGCAGCTGGGTCGCCCCGGCAGACCTGATCGAGGCGGGCGACTGGGCCGGGATCACCGAACTGGCCCGCGCCGCGCGGCAACTGGCAGGCTGAGCTCCAGAACACCCACCGACAAAACAAGGAACCGAGAGCACCGGCCTTGACAGCCGGGGCCCGTTCCGCGATGTATCGCAACCAATTTAGAATTGGTTGCGACCCTCATCTTGCCATATGATGACGGGCGCGCGGCCGGACTTCCGACAGCACCCGCCCTGTAGCGTTCACCACCCGAAAGACGATCTCTCATGTTTGAACTCGAAACCCTCCTCCCTCTGGTCGCCGTTGCAGCCGGCTCTGGCATCATCGGTGGTATCCTTGCCGGCCTTCTTGGCGTTGGCGGCGGAATCGTCATCGTGCCCGCGCTTTACTTCGCCCTGTCGCTGACCGGGATGGAACCCGCGCTGACCATGCAGGTGGCGGTGGGCACCTCGCTGTCGACCATCGTCTTTACCTCGCTGTCCTCGGGCTATGGCCACTACAAGAAAGGCGCCATCGACATGGCGTTGCTGCGGCTCTGGGCACCGTCGATCCTTGTGGGCGTGGTCATCGGCGGCGTGCTGGGCGGTATCGTTTCGGGGCAGGTGCTGATCGCGGTCTTTGCCACGGTGGCGGTGATCGTCGCGCTCGACATGATCCTGCGCAAGGCCCAAGACAGCGACACCCCGCGCAGCTTTTCCAAACCGGTCTGGGCCGGGCTTGGCGTCGTGGCCGGGTCGATTTCGGCGATGATGGGTATCGGCGGCGGCACAGTTTGCGTACCGATGCTGAACTTCCTTGGCTATGACATCCGCAAGGCCGTGGGCACCTCTGCCGCAATAGGCTTTATCATCGGGGTGCCGGGCGCACTGATCTACATGGCGACCGGTTTCGGCTCTGAAGGTCTGCCGCCCTTCTCGCTCGGCTATGTGAACCTTCTGCTTGCGGCGGTGATCATCCCGCTCAGCACGACCTTTGCTCGGGTTGGCGTCAAACTGGCCCATAGCATCCCGCGCCGGGCGCTGCGCCTGTCCTTTGGGCTGTTCCTGCTGATTACCTCTGCCCGGATGTTCAAAGACCTGTTTCTCGGTTGATCCGATGTTGAACAGAGGCTGATCCTGCCATGACACCGTCCCCTGCCCCGCCTTCGGATACCGAGATCGCTGCGCGTCTGCGCCGGGAGATCGCCGAAGGCGCGCCGCTGAAGGATGGCCGCCTGCCGCCCGAACGGGAGCTGGCCCAGCGCCATGGTATCAGCAGGGCGCGGCTGCGGCGGGTGCTCGATCTGCTGGCCGCCGATGGCACGATCTTCCGGCGCCGGGGACAGGGCACATTTGTGCTACCGCCCCCGGCCACCGATGCCGCACGCCTGAAACCGCTGGCGCGGCGAGTGACTCTGGCCGAGGTGATCGAGGTGCGCCTGTCACTGGAACCCCGCCTTGCGGCGCTGGCCGCGACCCGCGCCACCCCGCAGGAGCGCGCGCAATTCGCCCAGATCGCTGCGGCCACCCAATCGGCAGAAGATCAGAGCAGCTATGATGCGGCAGATGATATCTTTCACTACAAGATCGCGGAAATGGCCCATAACGCGCTGTTCCTGACCATGTACGAGGCGATCCGGAGCGTACGCCAGGAGGCCAGCTGGATCCGCCCGCGGGCCGAAACCTATTCTGGCGCGGTATTCGAGATGCTGGCGCAGCAACACCAGGCGCTGGCCACCGCGATCATCGAAGGCGATGCACCGCGCGCGGCAGAGACAATGAAGACCCACCTGCACAGCGTATCAGAAACCCTGTCGCGGGCCGATCCGGCACCCTGATCCGGGGCGTTTATCCAGCCTTTGCCAGCGCCGGACCAGCACCACGCCAGCCAGGCAGCGTCTGATCCAGATATGCGGTCACTTCGGTCAACCCTGCAGCATCCAGCGCCACCTGCATCTGGCGCAAGACGCGGGGCAGGAAGTGCAGGTAGCCGGGTTTACCGTCGCGCTGATGCAGGCGCAGGAACACACCGGCAATACGGGTATGGCGCTGCGCGCCCAACAAGTGATAGCGTCGGGTGATCGGATCAGCGCCCCCGGCGCTCTCCGGCGCGGCGGCGATGTAGCGGTTCAGCATTGCCTGCTCCAACCCCGGTTCCAGATCGCGGCGCGCATCCTGCAATAGCGATACAAGATCGTATTCCGCAGGACCGGTCACGCCGTCCTGAAAATCCAGCAGTCCGCAGCGGCGCACTCCGTCGCGGTCGCTGAGCTCCATCAGGTTGTCGACGTGAAAATCGCGCAGCACCAATGTGCGCGGACCAGACAGCGACAGGGTCAGCGGCTCCCGCCACAGATCGTGGAACTCCGCGTCGAACGCCTCCGTGTCGATGTCCGGGCGCAGCGTCGGCGCGAACCAGTGGGAGAAGATCGACAATTCCTCCAGCAAGGTCGCCAGATCATACGCTGGCACCTGCACCGATGCGGCCTGCGGATGATGGTGCAGGTGCAACAGAGCATCCACCGCGAGGGCATAGAGCATGCTCTCGTCTCGCCCGGCAGCCAGCTGCACGCTATAGGTCTGGGTCCCGAAATCTTCGATCAGGGCCAGGCCGGTGTCCGGATCGGCGCCATAGACCTGCGGCGCGCTCAGGCCCAGTTCTGTCAGATGCCGTGCGAGAGACACGAAACCGGCAAACCCCGCCGGATCACTCGGATCCTGCATCAGCATCCTGCCGCGCCCGTCCAGCCGCATATACCGCCGCGCCGAAGCATCGCCGGGCAAGGGCAACAGGGTTGCATCCGCCTCTCCCTGCTTGGCCAGAAAGTCGGCGATGGTGGGATCCTGCTGAACGGAGGCAGAGGGCGGGGAAGACATCATAGGCAGGGCACCTTGCAGCAACAAAGGACGTGGGCCACAGGTCTGGAGGATTTTCGCCGCCCCGTCCAGCCATGCCGCCCGGTATGTGTGGTCAACCCCTAGCCCTGTTTCACAAGCCCGGTCACAAAACGCCGCACCAGCGGCGCCACCACCAGCACCACGCAGAAGGCCACTGGCCAGCTATAGAGCCAGGAGGTCAGCCAGGTATCAAAGGCCTGCGCGCTGAAACCGCGCGTCCTGAGCGTTGCCACCATAATCACGATGCCCGACATGATCCCGGACAACAGGAAGCCAAACAGAACAGGCGCGAAACGGGCGGGCAGCATGGAAGACTCCTTGTTCACATTCCGGCAGGAATATGTGGCAGGGAGCAACCAATTGCCAGACCGGGGCGCGGGATCGTAATCCCGCGTGAACGTACCTGGAGAATTCTGGTCAAAAAACGCTCAGAGCATCCAGCCGAGACTGTCTTCGGTGCGCAGGGTCGAAGGCGTGTATTCCGCGCTGACCCAACCCTTGTAGCCGCTGTCGTCGATGGCGGCGAAAAGCTCTTCGAAGTCGACGGGACCGGTGCCCGGCTCACAGCGCCCGGGTGCGGCGCCGATCTGCACGTGCACCACATGCTCCTTGAAGGTCTCCCAGACCTTCAGCGCATCGCCGTGGATCATCTGGGCGTGATAGGCATCGTATTGCAGCCCCACGTTCGGGCGGTTCACCGCCTGCAGAACCTCAGCCGCCAGATTGTAGTCGTTCAGGAAGTAATTCGGCTGGTCCCCGACATTCAGCGGCTCGATGGTAAACTGCTGCGTCGGCGCGCGATCAGCGGCCCACTGCAGGTTCTGGATAAAGGTCTGTTTCGCCAGATCGCCCGTCGCATAACCGGCCATGATGTGAATGGCGCCGGGGCGCAGGATCTCGGCGTAGCGCAGCACCCGGCGGATATCGCGCTGATACCGTTCCCCGCCGCCCGGCAGCGCGGCATAGCCGGGCATACCGCCAGTGTAATTCGGCGGCGGCGCGTTCATCAGCAACAGTTCCAGCCCGTTCGACACCAGCGCCCGCTGGGTTTCCTTGGCCGCCAGTTCATAGGGAAACAGGATTTCAACCGCGTCGAACCCGGCCTTGGCCGCCGCTGCGAACCGTTCAAGATAGGGCAACTCAGCAAAGAGCATTGAGATATTCGCGGCAAACCTTGGCATCGGAGCTCCTGTCGTTTGCCGCAGATTTAAGGCCTCGCAGACTCGGCGCCAAGGGCGGGAAAACGGTGCATTAAACGCAACCGCCACAATATTGCCACAAAATCGACTCTATTTTACCCAAAATGCCAGAACCTGCTAACGATAGCTTAATTCGCTCCCTGCGACGCGCCGGAAAGGCGGGAGATCTGGGGCGGTTTCAGCCTTGATCCAGCTCTGCCGATGGGATGACCGGGAAGAATTCCCCAGATGACCACAGGCCGAACCACCCGTCATGATGGCTACCCAGTTCGACCAGCCGGTAAAAGCTCTTGCGGTCGATCAGCGCCTCAAGCCCGGCCCGGATCATCACGTAAGGCGACGGCTCGCCAGTCTCGGGATCCCGCACCACCCGGATCGGATGGTCCGGCCCGGCCACGGCGCTGTCGCCGACATGAGTGGTAAAGGTCAGCACCTGATCTTCTCCCGCGCCAGAGGCTTCGAAATCGACTGCCACGAAAGGCGCATCATCCACGGTGATTCCGACCTTTTCGACCGGCGTCACCAGGAAATACTTGTCGCCTTCGCGTTTCAGGATTGATGAAAACAACCGCACGAGCTCAAACCTGCCGATGGGAGTGCCAAGGTAGAACCACGTCCCGTCCCGGGCGATGCGCATGTCCAGATCGCCGCAAAACGGCGGGTTCCACAGGTGGACCGGCGGCAAACCCTTGCCTTTCTTGGCCGCAGTGGCTGCGGCTGCTATGCCGTCGGCTGTCGGTGTCACGATGTTTTGTCCGCTCATTGTTTTTGCCATTTCCGTTGGGCGAGATACACTAAGACCATATATGCGCCGTGAAAGGAAAGTCATGTCCGAACCCGATGATCTGCTGGCCGACATCGAAGCGCTCGAAGCCAAGCTGCAACAGGCGCGGGAGTCGATCACCCGCCGTTTTATCGGCCAGGAGCGGGTCGTGGACCTGACCCTTGCCACTCTTTTGTGCGGCGGTCACGGGCTGCTGGTCGGACTGCCCGGCCTCGGCAAGACCCGGCTGGTAGAAACCTTGTCGACGGTGATGGGGCTGGATGGCAACCGGATTCAGTTCACCCCTGACCTGATGCCGGCGGATATCCTTGGCTCTGAGGTGCTGGACACCGCCGCCGATGGCAGCCGCGCCTTCCGTTTCGTGCCGGGGCCGGTGTTCTGTCAGCTCCTGATGGCGGATGAGATCAACCGTGCCAGCCCCCGGACCCAATCGGCGCTGCTGCAGGCGATGCAGGAACGCACGGTGACCGTCGCGGGTGAAGACCGGTCGCTTGGCACGCCCTTTCACGTGCTGGCCACCCAGAACCCGATCGAGCAGGAAGGCACCTACCCCCTGCCCGAAGCGCAGCTGGACCGCTTTCTGTTCCAGATCGACGTGCAATACCCTGACCGCAAGACCGAGCGGGACATCCTGCTGGCCACCACTGGTGCAAGCGAGGCCGAGGCGCATCAGGTCTTTACCGCCGATGAGTTGATCGCCGCCCAAAACCTGCTGCGGCGCATGCCGGTGGGCGACTCGGTGGTCGAGATGATTCTGGACCTGGTCCGCGCCTTCCGCCCCGAAGAACCGGGCGCCTCGCAGCGCGTCGTCGATACGGTCGCTTGGGGTCCGGGGCCGCGCGCGGCGCAGGCCCTGATGCTGGCGGTGCGCGCCCGCGCCCTGCTGCAGGCCCGGCTGGCGCCCAATGCCGAGGATGTGATCGATATGGCCCGGCCGGTTCTGACCCACAGGATGCAGCTCAACTTCTCGGCCCGCGCGCGGGGTGACAGCCTAGCCGATCTGATCGACAGCACCGCTGCCGATCTGACCCGCACCGGAGCCGCCGCGTGACCCAACCCGCCGCCTCTGACGCGTCTTCTCCCGTCGCCCCGGCCGCAGATCTGCGCCACCGGGCCGAAGGGGAGGCCAGCGCCCTGCCGCCGCTTCTGGTCGATGCGCAGATGCTGGCAGGTGCTGTCCTTTTGGGGGAACACGGGCGGCGGCGCGCCGGAACCGGCGATGATTTCTGGCAATACCGTCCCCTGCAACAGGGCGACAGCCGCCGCATGATCGACCATCGGCGTTCGGCCAGGGGCGATGTGCAATTCGTGCGCGAACGGGAATGGCAGATCGCCCAGACGGTGCATGTCTGGACCGATCTTGGCGCCTCGATGCGGTTTTCCTCCAGCCCCGAATTGCCGCAAAAGATCGACCGCGCGCGCCTGCTGGCGCTGGCGGTGTCGGTCCTGATGCTACGCGGCGGCGAACGCGTGGGCCTCACTGGCGGTAGATTGCCCCCGCGCAGCGGCAAGGCCCAGATCCTGCGTCTGGCCGAGATGCTGAGCCGCGAGGACGACGCCGATTACGCACCACCCGAGCACCGCGCCATGGTGCCCCATGCCCGCGCCCTGTTCATCTCGGATTTCCTTGGCCCCTTTGACGAATTGCAGCTGGCGCTGAGCAAGGCCGCCGACCGCGGCGTGCGCGGGGTGCTGTTGCAGGTTCTGGACCCAAGCGAGGAAAGCTTTCCCTTTGCCGGGCGCACCCGGTTTCACAGCATGACCGGCGGGCTGGTGCATGAAACGCTGAAGGCCTCGGCCCTGCGCGACCGCTATCTGGACCGCATGGCCGAACGGCGCGACGCGCTGGAAGCGCTGTGCCGCACCGCAGGCTGGCGGCTGGGTCTGCATCACACGGGTGACAGTGCCCAGGCGGCGCTGATGTGGCTCTATCACGCGCTGGAAAGGTCCTCCGCATGACCCTGATTGCCGGTATCGGATTTGCCTATCCCTGGCTGCTGCTGGGCCTGCTGGCTCTGCCGATCCTGTGGCTGTTGCTGCGCGCTGTGCCGCCTGCACCGCGGCGGCAGGCCTTTCCCGCCGTGACCTTGCTCTTGGGCCTTGGCGATGACGAAAGCCTGTCCGACCGTACCCCTTGGTGGCTGCTGCTGCTGCGGATGCTGGCGCTGGCGGCAGCGATCATCGGTCTGGCCGGTCCGGTGCTGAACCCGGAAGAGCGCGACAGCGGCAGCGGACCGCTGCTGGTGGTGCTGGATGCCACCTGGGCCGGGTCTGATGGTTGGGAGGAGACCCGCGATCAAATCACCGCGCGGCTGGAGGAAGCCGGGCGCGGCGACCGCACCGTCGCCGTCCTGCGGCTGAGCGATCCGCAACCGCTGCAATTCCTTGCGGCCAGCGACTGGGCTCGGCAGGTCGCCGGCCTCACCCCCAATCCCTGGCAACCGGCCCCGGATCAGGTGGATCAGGCAATTACGCATATTACCGAAGCCACAGAAGACTTTGACACGCTCTGGTTCAGCGACGGATTGGACTATCCCGGGCGGGAGCGGCTGACCGAGGCGCTGGCAGCCCGCGGCGCCCTGCAGGTGCTGGAGCAGCCCGGCGCCGCCTTTGCGCTGGCACCGCCCAGCTATGCCGATGGCGCGCTGGAGCTGACGGTGGAGCGTAGCCTGCCCGGCCCGGCACGGGATATGCTAGTGCAGGCCCGGGGCCGCGATCCCGGCGGCACCCTGCGCAGCCTCGCTCAGGCCACCGCCCGTTTCGATGCAGGCGCCACAAACGCCAGCGTCCGCCTATCATTGCCGTCCGAGCTGCGCGCCCGGATTACCCGGTTTGAACTGGTAGGCCAGCGCAGCGCCGGGGCCGTGGCCCTGGCCGATGACGGGTTGCGCCGCCGCGAGGTCGCGCTGATCGCCTCGGAAAGCGAAGACGAGGGCCTCGCGCTGCTGTCGCCGCTGCACTACCTCCGTCAGGCACTGGCGCCCACGGCGGACCTGCTGGAAGGCGCGCTCAGCGATCTGCTGCCCGCCAACCCCGATGTGATCATCCTCGCCGATGTCGCACGCCTGCCCCCGGCGCAGGAACAAGCGGTGATCGACTGGGTCGAAGAGGGCGGGTTGCTGGTGCGCTTCGCCGGCCCACGGCTGGCCGCCAGCGATACCGCCCGCAGCGAGGAAGAACCGTTGATGCCAGTGCGTCTGCGCCTTGGCGGACGCAGCATCGGCGGCGCCATGAGCTGGGGTGAGCCAAAGACGCTGGCGCCTTTCGAGGATGACTCTCCCTTTGCCGGGCTGCGCACCCCAGAGGAAGTCACCGTATCAGCGCAGGTGGTAGCCCAGCCGGACCCATCCCTCGCCGACCGGGTGATCGCCGCCCTTGGCGATGGCACCCCGCTGGTCACCCGCAAGCCGCTGGGACAGGGGCAGGTGGTGCTGTTCCATGTCACCGCCAATGCCGAATGGAGCAGCCTGCCGCTCTCTGGCCTGTTCGTGCAGATGCTGGAACGGCTGGCGGTTTCCTCGGCTGTCGGCACGCCCGAGGCAACCAGCCTGGAAGGCACGGTCTGGCGACCTGTTTCGGTGCTGGATGGATTTGGCCGCAGCCGCGAGGCAGGCACCCTGCCCGGTGTGCAAGGTCCCGATCTGGTTGCCGCCCCGGCAGGCCCAGCGCTGCAGCCCGGCCTTTATGATGGTGGCAATCAGACCCTCGCGCGCAACGTGCTGCGCGCGGGCGATAGCCTGACGGCGGCGTCCTGGCCTGCCTCGGTTCCGGTTTCCGGCTACAGCACGGCGCAGGAACGCCCGCTTGGTGGTGCCTTGCTGGGGCTGGCCCTTGTGCTGCTGGCGCTGGATGTGCTGGCAACCCTGCTGGTCTCTGGCCAACTGGCGCAACTGCGGCGCAGCACCGCCCTTGTTCCCTTGCTGGCAGCAGCGGCTCTGGCACTTGGCGCCCTGTCGCCACGCCCAACCCTGGCGCAGGAAAGTGGCGCCGCCGATCCGGTCGCGCTTGCGGCCGAGCTGACCCTGGCGCATGTGCTGACCGGCAATGCAGAGGTAGACCGGATCGCCCGGGCCGGTCTGCAGGGCCTGTCGGACACGCTGTTCTTCCGCACCTCGGTCGAGCCATCAACGCCCGCAAGCGTCGATCTGGAACGGGACGAGCTGGCGTTCTTCCCGCTGCTTTACTGGCCGGTGACGGCGGATCAGAAAATGCCCTCGGCCGCGGCCTATACAAGGCTCAACGCCTACCTGCGCAGCGGTGGCATGATCCTGTTTGACACCCGCGACGCCGATCTGACCGCTGTCGGCGCCACCAGCCCCGAGGCGCGACGCCTGCAACAGCTTGCGCTGGGGCTGGATATTCCGCCGCTGGAGCCGCTGCCGCCGGACCACGTGCTGACCCGCACTTTCTACCTGCTACAGGACTTCCCCGGCCGCCATCCGCGCGGCCCGCTTTGGGTCGAAGCCGCGCCGCCCGATGCAGAGCAAGACGAAGGCATCCCCTTCCGCACGCTGAACGACGGGGTGACACCGGTGGTGATCGGCGGCAACGATTGGGCCTCAGCCTGGGCGGTGGACAGCAATGGCCGCCCGCTGCGCCCGGTCGGGCGCGGCTATGCCGGTGAGCGTCAGCGCGAGCTGTCGCTGCGCTTTGGCGTCAATCTGGTGATGCATGTGCTGACGGGCAATTACAAATCCGATCAGGTCCATGTTCCGGCGCTGCTGGAACGGCTGGGGCAATAGGGGCCACGACGATGACGCAGACGATCCTGTTCGACCCGCTGCTGCCCTGGCCCGTGATCTGGGCGCTCACCGCCGTGACGGTGCTGGGCCTAGCGCTGGCCATCTGGGCGCGGATGCGCGGCTGGCTGCTGCGCGCGGGCGCCGCCCTTGGCCTGCTGGCAATGCTCGCTGGACCAGTGGTGCAGAACGAAAACACCGCCCCCTTGAGCGATATCGTGGTGGTGGTCGCCGATAAAACCGCCAGCCAGAGCCTGCCTGCCCGGCCCGAGCAGATGGCCGAGGCCGAAGAAGAGCTGAGACAGGCTCTGGAGGCCCGCCCCAATACCGAAACGCGCTGGGTCACCCTGCCGGATGCCGCCGATGACAGCGGCACCGCCCTGATGCAGGCGGTTTCCGATGCGCTGGCCGATGCGCCGCGTGGCCGGATCGCTGGGATCATCGCCCTGTCGGACGGTCAGATCCACGATGCCGATCAGGCCCCCGAGCTGCCTGCGCCGCTGCACCTGTTGCTGACCGGCAAGGACAGCGACTGGGACCGCCGCCTTGTGGTGCGCAACGCGCCCGCTTTTGGCATCATCGGAGAACCCGTCACCCTGACGCTGCGGATCGAGGATCAGGGCGCCGCGCCCGACGCCGCCGCAACCGCGCCGCTGGAAATTGCGATCGATGGCGCCGAGCCGAAACGGTTCACCCTCCCGGTCGGTGTCGATTTCGAACTGCCCATCGCCCTGCCGCATGGCGGGCGCAACGTGATCGAATTCTCGGTGCCCGAAGCTGCCGGAGAGCTGACCACCCGCAACAACACGGCGCTGATCCAGATCAACGGCGTGCGGGACCGCCTGCGCGTGTTGCTGGTGTCAGGAGAGCCGCACCCCGGCGGGCGCACATGGCGCAACCTGCTGAAATCGGATAGCTCGGTGGACCTGGTGCATTTCACCATTCTGCGCCCACCGGAAAAGCAGGACGGGGTGCCGGTGGATGAGCTGAGCCTCATCGCCTTTCCCACGCGCGAATTGTTTCTGGAAAAGATCGACGATTTCGACCTGATCATCTTTGACCGCTACAAACGGCGCGGCATCCTGCCTGCGATCTATCTCGACAATGTGGCCGATTACGTGGCCAAGGGCGGCGCCGTGCTGATCGCGGCGGGGCCGGATTTCGCCAGCGCCGCCAGCATCTATCGCAGCCCCCTTTCGGCGGTCCTGCCCGCCAGCCCCACGGCGCGGGTCTTTGAACAGCCCTATCTGCCCCAGGTCACCGATCTTGGCGCCCGCCACCCTGTCACCTCGGGACTGAAACGAGAGAGCACAGACGGGACGTGGGGCCGCTGGCTGCGCCAGATCGATCTGCAGGAACCGCAGGGACATGTTCTGATGGAGGGTGTCGAGGACCGGCCGCTGCTGGTGTTGAACCGCGAAGGCGAGGGACGCGTGGCGCTGTTGGCCTCGGATCATGCCTGGCTCTGGAGCCGGGGCTATGAAGGCGGCGGGCCGCAGCTGGAACTGCTGCGCCGCCTGGCCCACTGGATGATGAAAGAGCCAGAGCTGGAGGAAGAGGTTCTGACCGCCGAGGCCACCGGCCAGAAGATGCAAATCACCCGGCGCACGCTGCAGGACAGCATCGGCGCCGTCACCATCACCGCGCCGGATGGGTCCGAGACGGTACTGGACCTGCAGGAACGGGCCCCCGGTGTCTGGCAGGGCAGCTATACAGGCGCCGAGATCGGCCTGTACCACCTCAGCGAAGGCGACGCCTCAGCCGTCATCGGGCTGGGTCCGGCGGCGCCCCGGGAGTTCGGCGAAACCGTCGCCACCGGCGAGGTGCTGCGCCCGGTGGTCGCCACAGCGCGGGGCGGTATCCTACGGCTGGAGGACGGTCTGCCGCGCCTGCGCGATGTGCGCGAGGGGCGCCCGGCCGCCGGACGTGGCTGGATCGGTCTGACCCCGCGCGAGGCCTATGAAACCCTGTCGGTGTCACAGCATCCACTGCTGCCTGCATGGCTGGTGCTGCTGGTTATTGCCGCGCTGATCACCGCAGGCTGGCTGCGCGAGGGACGCGGCTGACCCGGACCGCAGATCTGCTGTCAGTCGATTTCGATCGCGGCCCGGGCCGAGCGGCCCGCCGCATCAACCACCACCAGATCGGAAAAACCAAGGCCGGGACTGGGGATTTCGAACTCCCGCGCCTGCTGCCCCTGCAGCACCGGTTTTCCATCCGCCAGTACCACGAAAGGCGCAGTGCCGCCGCGCAATTTGACCGGCAGCCCGCCGCCCTCCAGCGCCAGCCGGGCGCCATTCGGGGGGAACAGCATCTGCGGCGCATTCTCTGCCGGTTCGAATACCGCGTCCCGTGCCCGGAAGCGGCGTAGCGGCGCGGGCAATTCCGCCGCCGACAGGATCAGGGTCGCGGCGGGCGGCGGTGGCAGCGCGTCAAAATCGGGTTTCAGCAGACCAAAGGCCTCGAACAGCACCGGCGCTGCCAGATCACCGCCAAAGGCCCCCGGCACCGGGGTGCCATCCGCCCGGCCCATCCAGACGCCGATCACATGGCGCCCGTCCCAGCCCAGCGCCCAGGCATCGCGGTGGCCATAGGACGTGCCGGTCTTATAGGCCAGAACACCGGCCCGTGCCCCGGGTGGCGGCGCCAGCCCGCGCAGCACATCGCCCAGCTGCCAGGCCGCAACGTCCGATATCATCCGGGGGCGATCCTGCTGCGACGCCCCCCGCAGCACCCGCAGCGCCGGTCCCTGCCCGCCCGCGGCCAGCCCGGTATAGATCTGCACCAAATCCTGCAACGAGGTGCCAAGCCCGCCGAGGCTGATCGCCAGCCCCGGTTTGCCACCGCCGGGCAATCGGGGGCTGGCACCGCCCCGGCGCAGGGCCGCCATCAGATGCGCCGCCCCCAGCTCGCGGGTCAGCTTTACCACCGGGATATTCAGGGACAGCTGCAACGCCTCGCGCACCCGCAGATCGCCACGAAAGACTCCATCAAAATTCTGCGGCGCGTAGCCGTCGAAATCCACCGGACCGTCATGGATCAGCGTCTCGGGGTGCACCAGCCCGCGATCAAAGGCCAGCCCGTAGACCAGCGGTTTAAGCGTCGAGCCCGGAGAGCGCAGCGCCTGTGTCATATCGACAAATCCCTGCCGCCCCTGATCGGCGTACCCGGGGGATCCGACCGAGGCGAGCACCTCTCCGCTCTGGTGATCCACTACCATCAGCGCCGCCGAGAGCCGCGCGCCGCTGCGCCGCGCCGCCGCCTGTACCAACTGCTCCATCCGCTGTTGCAGATCGGCCTGCACCGTCAGGGACAGGCGCCGGGCGCCGGGATTTGCGGACAGGGCGCGGTCGGCCAGATGCGGCGCCAGCCGGGGCATCGCAGCCATCTGCCGGGGCAGGCGCGCCTTGGTTGCGATCTTGGCGCTTTCGCTGTCCAGAACACCATCAGCAACCATCCGCGACAGCACCTGCGCGCGTGCTTGTCGCGCGGCCTCGGGCGCCCGATCCGGGCGGCGGCTTTCCGGGGATTGCGGCAGCGCCACCAGCAACGCCGCCTCTGCTGCCGTCAACCTTCGCGGTTCCTTGCCCAGCCAGACGTAACTGGCGGCCCGCAGCCCTTCGATATTGCCGCCATAGGGCGCATGGGTGAGATAGAGCGTCAGGATCTCAGCCTTGCTGAGGCGCCGCTCCAGCGCCAAGGCCACCCGGATCTGCCGCAGCTTGCCGGACCAGCGCCCGGTCGAGCCATCCTCCAGCAGACGCGCCAGCTGCATCGTCAGCGTCGAGCCGCCCGAAACCACCCGGCCATGCCACAGCGCCTGCGCACCCGCACGCATCAGCGCCAGAACATCCACCCCCGGATGCGACCAGAACCGGCGGTCCTCATAGGCGATAAGCATCTCGGTGAACCGGGGATCCACCTGATCGAGCTGCAGCGCCATGCGCCAGATGCCATCCCCAACCGGGTAGACCCGCAACAGGCGGTCCTCGCGGTCCATTACCTCGACAGAGGTTTCGGCAAGGGTCAGCGGCAACTCGGTATCGGCGACCCAATCGTCGAACAGACGCCAGCCGATGCCCAGCAGCAGTGCAAGCGCGGCAACGGCCCACAGACCCCGCCGCCAGAAGGTCGGACCACGGGCATATTCACCGCGCGCTGACCGAGTGGTAAGCGCGCGCAAGTATGCCCGCCAACTGCCGGTCACCGGATCTGCACGCGGCCTGCGGCGGTGCGGGCGCGGTAGGCCGGACGGTACATATCCTCGACCGAAGCTGCCGGGTGATGGAAGCTGCCCGGCGTCACAGCCCGCGTGACATAGGCCAGCGTCACGGTTTCGGTGCCGCCGATATCTACCGCTGCCAAGAAGCGGTCAGAGCGGAACTCTGCATGGGTTGCCTGATCCAGCTTCAGCCAATCGAGATCGCGCAGATCGCCCGAGCGCAACAGGTTCGGATTGTCGATCTCAAACCCCGCCGGAAGCGGATCATCCACCATTAGCCGGGCACCGGTGCCTTCATGCGGCACTACGCTCAGCACGGTCACGAAACGCGCCCCGGTTTCAAAGCTCAGCTCTGCGATTGGTTCGCCCTCCAGCGTGTAATAGCTGCGGTTCAGCGTGTAGCCATAGCCGCCCGCCTCGGGAGCGACTACGGGCACGCCAAGAGTGGTCAGGGTGATCTCGGTGCTGCGCCCCGAAGCTGCTGAAATGGATTTCCCCGTGGCTGCGGCGCTGCCATCCAGCACCTCGACGAAAGGTCCGGCAACGCTTTGACCATTGACCAGCAGACCGCTGTCTTCGGGGCTGGAGACCAACGCCTGCGCCGCCAGCAGAGTCCATGCGGCCTCCTGCGTGGACATCCGGCTGCCATCCTCGGTCACCCGGGCCATCAGGTATTCCTGACTGACCGCTGCGCTTCCGGCCTCACTTGCCAGCGCCAAGACCGCGGCGGCATCGCGGCGATGGGTGCCGTAGTCGACCCGCCAGACCGGGGTTTCTGCGCCGCTGCGGCCCAGCATCTGCGCCGCCCGCCCGAACATGCGGTCGGCGCGGGGTTGATCGCCATAGGCCGCCAGCGCAGCGCCCAGCTGCGCCGCCGCCAGCGGGGTGGCGAAATCGCCTGCCTTCACATCGGCATAATAGCGCAGATCGCCCATGGCGGCGGCCCCTTCGCGGGCCAGCACCATCAGCGCATAGGCAATGTCCTCGCCTCCATTGTCGAAATCGGGGGCGTAGTTGATCCGGTTGCGCAGATTGTCCATCGCCTGGGCAAAGGCCTGATCGGGCACCGCATAGCCCTGCGCCCGGGCGCGGGACAGGAAATCGCTGGCATAGGCATCAAGCCAGAAATCACCGCTTTCGGCGCGCCACAGGCCAAAGGCACCGTTGCTGGCCTGCCGCGTCAGCACCTTGCGGATCGCCGCATCAATGCGCGCCTTCACAGCCGGTCCATTGCCCAGCCCCGCCGCCTCGGCCACCGAAGAGAGATAAAGCAGCGGCATCGCCGTCGAGGTCACCTGCTCGGTGCAGCCATAGGGGTAACGATCCAGCTGCGCCAGAAGACCTGGCACGTCGAACTTGGCCAAAGGCCCGGCAGAAAGCACCGCCCGCGCCGAGCCGGGCCGCAGCCCGGCAAAGACGTCGGCGCTGAACTGGAAACTGTCGCCGCCCGATAGCCGGAAGCGTCGGGTCTGCGCCACGACGGGGTCATTGGCCCGCACCGGCATTCGCAGCCGCTGCACCAACGGCAGCCCAGCGGGCGTCGTAAGGGTTAGCTCGATCTCGGGATCGCCCACAGCCTGCGCCGTCAGCGGCAATTCGAGCACCGCCTTGCCCTGCTCGGCCAGCGTTACCGCGCCCGGAAGGGGGCCAAGCTCCAGCCCCGTGCCGATGGCACGCGCCGACAGGGCCATCTCGCCCGCCGGTCCATCCGCATGCACGATCTCGATCCGGGCGCGGCTGCTGTCGCCCGGCGCAAGGAAACGCGGCACGGTCGCGGTCACCACCACCGGATCACGCACCAGCATGTCTGCCTCGGCCTGCCCGACCGCACGCTTTGACCAGGCCACTGCCATCAGCCGTACGGTGCCGTTGAAGGCAGGCAGATCGACCGGGAACAGCGCCTCGCCATTGGCGTCCAGCTGCAAGGGGCCAGAGAAGACCGCCACCAGATCCTGCGTGGGCGGTGGCGATTGCATGCGCATGCCGTTATCCGCATCACCGCCCGAACGCACCTGCCCCATCGCGCCATTTCCGGGATCAATCAGACGCCCGTAAAGATCGCGCAGCTCCATCCCCAGCCGCCGCTGACCATGGTAATGCGCGGAGGGATCGGGGCTTTTGAAACCGGTGAGGTTGAGAATGCCGAGATCAACAGCGGCAACCGTTAGCCAGACCTCTTCTCCCGCTGCGGCCCCATCGACCCGGACCCGGGCCATTTCGGTGCCGCGCGGACGGGCGACCTCAGGCACATTGATAGCAACCGACAGCTCCTGCCCCGGCTGGCTCACACTGACATGCGCCAGACCCAGCGCCCGCGCCGGTGTCCGGCTAGCCTTGCCGGTAACGGGCTGCAGCACGGTTGCCGTCACATAGGCGCCGCTGCCCCAGGCTTCGGTCACAGTGAGGGGGATCGTGCTTTCGCCTGCGGGCACTTCGACGGCCATGCGGTCGATCAGATGGTTGGACACCACCGAGATCAGCGCCGTCCCTCCAGCCCGGGGTACGATACGCAGACGGGCGGTATCGCCGGGCTGATAGCTTTCCGCATTCAGCGACAGCTCCAGCCGGTCCGGGGTCGCGGCGCTATCCGCCGGGGCATACCAGCCCGCGTAGAAATCCAGCGCCGCCGTCACCGGCGTACCGTCCAGACGCTCGATCACCAACTCATACCGGCCCCACTCCACCTGCTCGGACAGGTTCACCGGTTCCTGCCCCAGCGTTGTCTCGCCGGTGGCGATGCGGGTGCGGCGGGTGGTCGGCTCCCAGTTCCAGTTGCCGTAAAGCTGATACCACTGATAGCGCGTTTCGACCCGGTTCAGGGTCCATTTCACCTGCATCGGCAGGGGGCTGAGGTCAGGGCTGAGGGCGATCACCTCGAACCCGGCCTCGCTGCCCTCGCCCACCACATCATCGAACAGGGGACGAATGCCGATCACCGGGGTTGCGGGCCGCACCGGCAAGGTCAGCTCGCGCTCGACCGGGCGGGCGGCGCCATCCATGACGCGGGTCACGATGGTCGCCTGCATCGGTTTGCCCATCGTCGCCGCCGCTGGCAGCGACACCACGACCGAGGCTTGCCCCGCCGTATCCGTTTTATCGCCGCCGAAATAAGCACGCTGCGGGCTGCCGGGCGCGTCATAGCGACCAAAGCGATAGCCGGGCCACGCCGCAACCGTGTCGCTGGCGCTGAGCCGCAGATCGCCGTCGATAGTCAATCCCGACCCCGGCGCGCCGAACAGGTAGCGGGCCGAGATATCAAGCTGCGCCGCCTCGCCCGGCACCAGTGCCGCAGCATTCGCGACAGTCTGTGTGAAGTCGATCCGTTCGGGCAGGAAATCCTCGACCAGGAGCTGCCGGGTGGCCAGCGCAGGGGCCTTGGGATCCGTTTTCAGGTCCAGACGCCAGGTGCCGCGCGGTGCGGACTGACCGATCGGTAGGTTGAACACATGCCCCCCGGCCTGTCCACCGTCTGATACCTGACGGCTGTACTCGACCCCATCGGGGCGGTGCAGGATTGCGGTCACCGGCAGGTCGGTGATGGCGCGGGCACCGCTGTCGCGGGTCAGGGCGGTGACATGGATCACCTCCCCGGCCCTGTAGGCACCACGATCCGTCGCCAGGAAGACATCCACCGGCCCCGGCGCGGGACGACCTTCGACCCCGCGATCCGACAGATCGAATGCTGCATCCTTTAGAGATAGAAAGGAAAAATCTTCTTCCCCCTGCTGCGCCATGACCATTGCCGGGGCAGCGGCGCCGCGCCCGCGCGACAGGCCCGGATCAAACCGGACATAGCCAGTGGCATCGGTCCGCGCCTTGGCCAGCACCGCGTTTGCATTTGAAATCAGCGTCACTTCGACATCCGCACGCGGCTTGGCGTCGGTGAGACCCTGCACCTGAACATGCAGCCCGTCCGCGCCGGACATGGTGCTGAGGCCCAAGTCCGTCAGCACAAACCACTGGGTCGCGCCGGGGTCCTCATACGGGTCGGCGCCGGGCACACGGGCCGTCAGCGCATAAATCCCTACCGGTCGGTCAGCCAACACATCGACAAGCGGAATCCGGGTGGTCATATCCTGGTTCAGCGCATCCTGAACGCTGGCCGTACCGGTCCAGACCTCCTGCCCGATGTCCGAGGCAAAGTATTCATCCTGCCAATGGGACAGCGGGCGGCCGAAATAGCCTTCCTGCAAGGTGCGCAGCAGGTTGCGGTCGCTGACCTGCCGCAGTTGCAGCGCGACTTCGCGCAGGTTCACGGTCTCCACCGGCAGCGCCACCTGATCAGATTTCGCCAGCACATAGGCCCGGCCCGGGAAACGGACCGATGGAGTTCTGTCGCGCACGTAATGGGTCAGTTCGACCTCTTTGCTCAGGACCTCACCACTGGCCGCAGGCAGACCGCGCCGCAAAGCGATTCGGTAACGCTCGCCATGTTCGGCGCCATCAAGGCAAAGCTGACGGCCACTGGCTTCGGCAGCCAGTTCGGCCCCGGCCCCCTTGACGTAATCGCCATAATCCACACCGCTGCGAGCCAGATCTTCGGAGAACTCCACGCAGATACGCGGCGCGGCGCTGTCGCTTTCTACCGTGCTGTCGGTGACGCGGAAGCCATATTTTCCGATAGCCTCATCCAGCAGCGCCGCAGTGTCGGCACGGGGCGCAAGATCCTGCGCCAGACGCAGCACCGAAATCATGTCGCGGCCACGCCCCAGACTTTCCAGCGCCCGCCCGGCCGTCACCAAAGCCTCCGCCTGCAAAGGTGCGGCCTCGGCCCGCAGGTATCCGTTCAAGGCCGCAGCCAGCGCCTGCTGGCGTTTGGCGTTCTTGTTCTGCTTGCTCTGGTCTGCGATTCGCAGCCACAGGGCGGAAACCTCGGTCCACAGGGCCGGATCATCGTTCACAGCGACTGCCGCGCTGAGCCAGCCAAGCGCGCTTTGCACCCCGCCTGACCGCGCCTGACCGCGCCCGGCGCGGATCATATCTTCCAGGGTTTCACCGCGGGATGGGTAGCGCAGACCAATCTCCCGGGCCTGCCGCAATGCCGCCTGCAGATCGGCGGGGCGCAGACGATCCAGCCGCCCTGCCCGTTGGGAGGCCGCCGCCTGCTGCGCCGCAGATATTGGGCGTTTCAGCGCCGAAATCGCACCGGTGTAGGGCGTGGCCTCTTTCATTTCGGACTTTGGAAAACAGGCGTTTGCCTTGTTGTTATAAGAAAATCCGGCACAGGCCTGCTGCGCGCTGCAGGCCCTTTGGCAAGCGTTCAGATCCGTATCGAACAGGGCCTGCAGATCGGATCCGTAATAGTCAGTATCCGCAAAGGACTGGTACCGCACCTGTGGCAAAACGGGATCCGGCCCCGCCTGCACCGACGCAGCAGAAAAACCGAGAAATGAAAGCAAAACAATAAGAAACCGATCCAACATGGCACCCTCCGAACTGAGGTTAAGCTTGCACGCACTTAACGCCATAGCAAGGTTTCCCGTCGTAACACCAATCATGGCCAATTTGCCGCCCGAGTTCAGGCTCGGAGTAAACACGCCATTTAATTGAGGATGGAGCTAGCAGGGATGAACCTTGCCGAGAAACTCGCTGAGGAACGCCGGGCACGCCTGGCGGCAGAGCGGCTGCTTGAACTGAAGCAGGCCGAGCTGACCGCAGCGAATCGCAAACTCGGGCGTCACGCGCTGGCTCTGACCCGGCAGATCGGCGTGACCCAGGCCGAAGTCGCCAACGTGCGCGACGAAAACGCCAAGGTGAAATCCGACCTCAGCATGGCCAACGAAAAGATCGAAAAGGCCGAACGTCGTCTGTGGCATTCGATCCAGGCCTTTCAGGACGGCTTTGCCTTCTTTGATTCCGACAGCAAGCTGATCGGCGCCAACACTGCCTATCTGAACATCTTTGACGGGCTGGAGGAAATCACTCCCGGAGTCTCCTATGTGCGGATCCTTCAAATCCTGACAGACGAAGGTCTGGTCAATACCGAAGAGCTCAAGCCGGATCACTGGCGGTCGATGATGACCGATCGCTGGATGTCTCTCAAACCAGAGCCCATCGTGATCCGGATGTGGGACGACCGTTATCTGCGGCTGTTCGATCAGCGCGGACAGGGCGGCGATGTGGTCAGCCTTGCGCTGGATATCACCTCCTCGGTCCGTTACGAGGAAGAGCTGCGGGCCGCCCGCGAACGCGCCGAATCCGCCAACCGCGCCAAATCCGCCTTCCTCGCCAATATGTCCCACGAGATCCGCACGCCGATGAATGGCGTCATCGGCATGGCCGAACTTCTCAGCGACACCGAGCTGAGCGAGGAGCAGCGTCTTTACGCCAATACGATCAAGAACTCAGGCGAGGCGCTGTTGGTCATCATCAACGACGTGCTCGATTATTCCAAGATCGAAGCGGACAAGTTGGCACTGCACCCCGAGGCCTTTGACCTGGAGCGCAGCATCCACGAGGTGGTCATGCTGCTGCAACCCACGGCCCGGGATAAAGGCCTGGCGATGCTGGTGGATTACGACATCTTCCTGCCGACCCGTTTCGTGGGCGATCCCGGCCGTATTCGTCAGGTTCTGACCAACCTGGCCGGCAATGCGCTCAAGTTCACCAAGGAAGGTCATGTCACCCTCCGGGTCACCGGTGTAACCAACCCGGACGAGAACCAGTGCTGGATTCATGTCACCATCGAAGACACCGGCATCGGCATTCCTGCAGAGAAGATCGAGCACATCTTTGGCGAGTTCAACCAGGTCGAGGATGAGCGCAACCGCAAATTTGAAGGCACCGGTCTGGGTCTTGCCATCTCCAAACGCCTGATCGGCATGATGCGCGGCGAGATCTGGGTTGAAAGCGAGGAAGGCCAGGGATCCTGTTTCGGTTTCCGCCTGCCGCTTCCGATTCCGCAAGGGGCGCATACCTCGGTTCCCGAGATGACACCCGGCCTGAAGCGGATCCTGCTGGTCGACGATCTGCAGCTCAACTGCGAAATTCTGCAACGCCAGCTGAAACTGCGTGGCATCGATGTGACCACCGCCCATACCATCGCTGACGCCATGGATGCGATGGCCGCGGACATCGATCTGGTGATCTGTGAACATGGCCTGCCTGGCGGTGGCGGCGTGCAACTGGCCCGTGATCTGCGCAACGGCAAATGGAACGACGTGCCCCTCCTACTCCTCAGCTCCAACCCGCACACGGTGCAGGACGCCGACGTAGAAGAGCTGAAGCTATATATTCTGCAAAAGCCCACGCCGCGGGATGAGCTGTTTGAAAAGCTAAACGAGATCGCGGCCGCCCTGCCCGGAGCGCAGCCTGCAGCGCCGGACGCGGAACCGGGTGCCGCTCCCGGGGAGTTGACCCTGGAAGAGGCCTATGCCGCCGACAACGCCAAGGTGGTGTCCCCCGACGGTGAAGGTGCTGTTCTGGACCAATCCGAAGATCTGGCCTCGGCCCCCCGGCAGATGCGGGTTCTGGCTGCCGAGGACAACAAGACCAACCAGCTGGTGTTCCGCAAGATGGTCAAACATATCAATATCGACCTGCGCTTTGCCAATAACGGGGTCGAGGCCGTTGCGGCCTATCAGGACTTCGAACCGGACCTGATCTTCATGGACATTTCCATGCCGGTGATGGATGGCAAGCAGGCCACCATGGAAATCCGCAAGATCGAAGAGGAAACAGGCCGTCACGTGCCCATCGTCGCCCTGACCGCGCATGCCATGGCTGGCGATTCCGAAGGCATCCTAGCGGCGGGCCTGGATCATTATCTGACCAAACCTCTGCGCAAGGCGCTGATCCTCGAACGTATCGGTGAATACGCCCCGCAGGATGCCCAGCCGATCGATCTAAGCCCAGCCGCCTGATCCACCTCCACGACAGCGCCATGTGCAGATACCTTGTAGCTGCGAACGGCTCTGGGGCGGCACAAATGGGGCGGGCGGAGCTCAGCCGCGCAGGAACACCGGCTTGTCCGGCTCCGACAGCTCCGGTTTGTAGACGTAACCTCCGGTGTCGAAATCCTTCAGCGCCTCGGCATCGTTCAAACGGTGCTGGATGATATAGCGCGCCATCGCACCGCGGGCCCGTTTGGCATAAAAACTGACGACCTTTGGCGTGTCGTTCTTCATCTCCATGAAGACAGGCGTGATCACCTTCGGCTTCAGCGCTTTCAGATCCACTGCGCCGAAATACTCCTGGCTGGCGCAGTTCACCAGAATATCGCTGCCGGTTTCTTCGGCCTGGCGGTTCAGGGCTTCGGCGATCTGGCTGCCCCAGTATTCATAAAGGTTCTTGCCGCGTTCGTTTTTCAGCCGCGATCCCATCTCTAGCCGGTAGGGTTGCATCCCGTCCATCGGCCGCAGCACCCCGTACAGCCCCGACAGAATGCGGAAATGATCCTGGGCCCAGGCCATTTCCTCGGCATCGAGCGATCCGGCCTCAAGCCCCTGATAAGTGTCGCCAGCAAAGGCCAACGCGGCGGGGCGCAGGGCCTCAGACGCCGGGGTTTCCTCAAAACTGCGGAAGCGGTCGTAGTTCAGCTTGGCCAGATCCTCGCTGATATGCATCAGCTTCATCAGCTCGGCCACCGACAGCTCCCGCGCCACGGCGTTGAGGCGCACCGCGTCCTCCTGAAAGGCAGGCGCGGTCATCTCCATGTCGCGTTCGGCCCAGTCCAGTTTTTTCGCAGGGGAAACCACAACCAGCATCTGTCATCCTCACTCTTTTAATCTGGGCCAGACTTAGCCCGCGCCGCGCAAGACGTCCAGAAACGCCGCCGCGAAACGTTCCGCGCGGCGCTCTCCCAGTAGCCGTTCCAGACCCGCCTCATCGCCCGGGCGCATCTGTGCCACCTTGGCCAGCAGCGAGGCCGAGCAGCTGAGCGGTTTCAGCGTGCCGCATTCCCCCCGCGCCAGCTGCCCCTGCGCCTCCAGCAGCGCATCGTACAAAGACCCCGCCCCGTCCCGTGTCGCCAGTTTGCGCCGCTGCGGGTGCATCTGTTCCACGGCGCCGGTGATCACGCTCAGGAATTCATCGCCATATCGGTCCAGCTTCTTGGCGCCGACACCGCTGATGCGGGCCATCTGATCCAGCGTTTCGGGCCGCTGTTCAGCCATCTCGATCAGGGTACGATCCGGGAAGATCACATAAGCAGGCACCTTCTGCGCCTCGGCCAGCGCCCGGCGCTTTGCCTTCAGCGCCGACAAGAGCGGCGCGTCCTCGTCCGAGACCAGCGCCTTCACGGCCGGGCGCCTGTCAGCGGTCTTGATGGTATCCTTGCGCAACTCGATCCCGGCCTCGCCGCGCAGCACCGGCAGGGCCGCATCGGTCATACGCAGCGCGCCGTGGCGCTCGGGGTCCGGGCGCACCAGATCGTGCCCCATCATCTGCCGGAACACCGCCTGCCACTGGCCCTTGGCGTATTCCTTGCCGCAGCCAAAGACCGACAGCTCATCATGGCGTTTGGCCCGCACCCGGTCGGTTTCGGTCCCGCGCAGGATGTCGATCAGATGCCCAGCGCCATAGGTTTCCTGCGTGCGCAGGATCGCCGACAGCGCCTTGCGCACCGCCGTGGTGCCGTCAAAGACCTCCACCGGGTTGTCGCAAAGATCGCAGTTGCCGCAGGGCTCTGCCGTTTCGCCGAAATAGGACAGAAGGTTTTGACGGCGGCATTTCAGCGCCTCGGCCAGCCCCAGCAGGGCGTTCAGCCGCGCATGATCCGCAGCGCGGCGTTCCGGCGGCGCCATGCCTTCATCGATCTGGCTGCGGCGCAGGCGGATGTCCTCGGGCCCGAACAGGGTCAGGGTTTCCGCAGGCGCGCCATCGCGGCCCGCGCGGCCGATTTCCTGATAATAGGCCTCGATGCTTTTGGGTAGATCCGCATGGGCAACCCAGCGGATGTCGGGCTTGTCGATGCCCATGCCAAAGGCCACCGTCGCCACCACAATCAACCCATCCTCGCGAGCAAAGCGGGTTTCCACGATGCGCCGGTCCTCGGCCTCCATGCCACCGTGGTAGTGACAGGCCACATGGCCCTCTTCGCGCAGCGCGGCGGCCAGCGCCTCGGTCTTGGCCCTTGTGCCGCAATAGACGATGCCGGACTGCCCTTTGCGGGCGGCAGCAAAGCCAAGGATCTGACGGCGCGGGCTGTCCTTGGTGCCAAAGGCCAGATGGATATTGGGCCGGTCAAAGCCGCGCAGGAAGGCGCGCGGCGCCTGTCCATCGAACAGCTTCTGAACGATCTCTTCCTGGGTTTCCTGATCCGCCGTCGCGGTAAAGGCCGCCAGTGGCACGCCCAGCGCCTGGCGCAGCTCGCCGATGCGCAGGTAATCGGGACGGAAATCATGGCCCCACTGGCTGACGCAATGCGCCTCATCCACCGCGATCAGGCTGACGCCGATGCGCCGCAGCATCCCCATCGCCGCCCCCGAAGCGAGCCGTTCCGGCGCCATGTACAAAAGCTTCAGCCGCCCCGCCTCGATCGCCTCCCAGACAGCCTCGGTCTCTTCCTCGGTATTGCCCGAGGTGAGCGCACCGGCGGCAACCCCAGCTTCCTGCAAGGCGCGCACCTGATCACGCATCAGGGCGATCAGCGGCGAAATCACCACCGTGACCCCATCGCGCATCAGGGCAGGCAATTGGAAGCACAGGGATTTACCGCCACCCGTCGGCATGATGGCCAGAACGTTTTCGCCTGCGGTCACCGCATCGACGATCTCTTCCTGTCCGGGGCGGAAGGCATCAAAACCGAAAATATCGCGCAGCAGCGGGGTCGCCTGTGGCAGGTCTGTCGTCTGCGTCATCAAAGGGAGGGCCTCAAGGGAGTGTCTGCTCGGATTTGGCACACAATCCCACAGGAGGAATCGGGCGGCAAGAGGCCGCCCAGTTAAATCACCGGTCTATTCCGCGAACATGGCGCACCGAACAGGCGCTGCCCGGCCTCACGGCCAGGCCAGACCGGATCAGTAGAACATCATCATGTTGTTCTGGATGATGATGCGCAGCGCATAAACCGCGATCAGCACCAGAAGCGGCGCCAGATCGATCCCCTGCATATTGGGCAGCAGGCGACGGATCGGCGCATAAAGGGGCTCAAGGATGCGGTTGAGACCATACCAGATCTGCGCCACGAACTGCTGGTTCAGGTTCAAGACCTGGAAATTGATCAACCAGCTCATGATCACATGCGCGATGATGAAGAACCAGACGATGTCCAGGATCAAAAGCAGGATTTGAAACAGCGATAACATCCTATTCCCCTATGTTAGCCAGCGTAACAGGTAAGCAGCCGGGTGCAGATGCGCAAGGCTTCCGCGAGGTTGCGGTTGACGGGCGGTAAATGGGTGGCAACACGGGCACATCGCAAAGGAAAGACCGCCATGTTTCCCATCGTCCGCCTGCTGAAAGATCTGTTTGTCGCCAGTCGCATGAACCCCCTGCCGCTCACGGCCGTGCACCGCTCCAGCCATATCTGCTGGCCCTGGGATCTGGATATCTGGCTGGAGCTGAACAACGGCCGTGCCATGACGCTTTATGATCTGGGGCGCACCATGCTGGCGCAGCGCGTCGGGCTGATCGGCGCGCTGCGCCAGAACCGTTGGGGGATGACCGTGGCGGGCACCTCGGTGCGCTTCCGCCGCCGTATCCGGGGCTTTGAACGCTTCGAGATGCGCAGCCGCGCGGTGGCCTGGGACGACAAGTTCATCTATCTGGAGCAATCCATGTGGAAAAAGAACGGCGAATGCGCCAGCCACGTGATGCTGCGCACCGCCGTCACGGATGCAAAGGGCATCGTCCCCCCGACAAAGGTGCTGGCGGCCGTCGGTCAGGGGGACGCCGAAACCCCGACAATGCCCGAGTGGATCGCAGCCTGGTGTCAGGCTGATGCCACACGCCCCTGGCCACCGATGGCTGAGACGCAGGATGGGCTTGCTTCGTAATGCCAGCACCTGTCTTATCGGCAACAACAAAAGGTCGGGGGGATGGGCGACATGTCTGAGGTGTCACAGAAAAAGCGGATCTGGGGGTGGTGGTTCTTTGATTGGGCCAGCCAGCCCTATCACACGCTGCTTGTAACCTTTGTCTTTGGCCCCTTCTTTGCGGCCGTTGCCGCGCAGCATTTTCTGGGCCAGGGGCTGGCCGAAGAGGCCGCCAAGGCGCAGGCACAGACCATCTGGTCCATCGGCATGACCGTCACCGGGCTGCTCATCGGCTTTGGCGCGCCATTTCTGGGCGCACTGGCGGATATTTCGGGGCGCAAGATGCCCTGGATCATGGTGTTTTCCATGATGTACCTGATCGGCGCCTGGGGACTTTGGTACATGGATCCGGCAGGCAGCAACCTGTGGTGGATGCTGATCAGCTTCGGCTTTGGCTTTATCGGCGCTGAATTCGCCCTGATCTTCGTCAACGCGCAATTGCCGTCGATGGGCAGCAAGGAAGAGGTCGGCGCCATCTCCGGCTCTGGTTTCGCCTTTGGCTATCTTGGCGGGGTGATCGCGCTCTTTATCATGCTGCTGCTGTTCGTGGAGCAAGGCAACGGCAAGACCCTGATCGGTCTTGATCCCATTCTGGGGCTTGATGCCGAAGCAAAAGAGGGGACCCGCGCCGTCGGCCCGGTGACCGCCATCTGGTTCGCCGTCTTCATGGTTCCCTATTTCCTGTGGGTGCATGACAACCACGCCACCGGTCAGCGTGGCAGCATGGGCCGGGCGGTTCGGATGGTAATCAATCTGGTGGCCGGGCTGCGCCACCGCGCCAGCCTGACCAGTTACCTCGTCTCCTCGATGCTTTACCGCGATGCGCTCAATGGGCTTTATGCCTTTGGCGGTGTCTATGCGAGCCTGGTTCTGGACTGGTCGATCACCAATATCGGTATCTTCGGTATCATCGCCGCGATCTCGGCGGCCCTTTTCAGCTGGCTGGGCGGCAAGGCGGACAAACGCCATGGTCCCAAGCCGGTGATCATCGTCGCCATTCTGGTGCTGATGCTGGTCTGCATTACCGTGGTCTCCATGTCGCGGGAGCAGTTCTTTGGCGTCGCACTATCCGAAGGTTCTTCCCTGCCCGATGCCGTATTTTTTGGCTGCGGCGTTCTGATCGGCGGTTTCGGCGGAATCCTGCAATCCGCCAGCCGCAGCCTGATGGTGCGCCACACGGATCTCGCCAAAGCCACGGAAAGCTTTGGACTTTATGGGCTTTCCGGGCGCGCGACTGCTTTCCTCGCGCCCGCGCTGATCGGCATTGCAACCACAATCACCGGCAGCGCCCGACTTGGTATCACTCCCGTCATCGGGCTTTTTGTTCTAGGCTTGATTCTGTTGAAATGGGTTGAGGCCGAGGGAGACCAGACGTGAGACTGCTGTTTGCAACGCTTGTCGCGATTGCCGGGCTGATCGGGCCAGTTGCGGCGGAAACCCCGGCCAAGCAACTGTTCGGCGCCAAGGCGGTCGGATCCCAGCAACGGCCTGCACCGCTTGGCTCTTATGCCAAGGGCTGCGTCGCGGGGGCCGTGCAGCTACCCGAAACCGGCCCGACCTGGCAGGCCATGCGCCTGTCCCGCAACCGCAACTGGGGCCACCCCGAAACGGTTGATTTTATCCGCGACCTCAGCACATTCGCGGCCCGCCAACCGGGCTGGAAGGGGCTTTATATCGGCGACATCAGCCAGCCCCGCGGCGGCCCGATGCTGTCCGGCCACCGCAGCCACCAGATTGGCCTTGATATCGACATCTGGATGCGTCCGCCGGACCGGCTGAACCTCAGCCGCGCCCAGCGCGAAAAGGTCTCCTCGATCTCCATGCGCCGGGCCAAGGGCGCCTTTGTGAACAGTGACTGGACCCGTCAGCATCACGAGATCCTCAAGGCCGCCGCCAGCGACAAACGCGTGGCGCGGATCTTTGTCTTTCCCGGCGCCAAGGTGCAGATGTGCAAGGATGCCAAGGGCGACCGGCGCTGGCTGCGCAAGATCCGCCCCTGGTGGGGACATCACTATCATTTCCACGTGCGGCTCAACTGTCCACGCGGCGCACGCGGCTGCGTCGATCAGAACCCGCCCCCGCGCGGCGATGGCTGCGCCGATGCGCAGAAATGGGTCGATGACATCCTGAACCCGCCGCCGCCCAAGCCGCGCGATCCCAATGCGCCAAAGCCCAAGCCGCGCCGCGACTACACGATGAAGGATCTGCCCCGGCAATGCGCCGCAGTCCTGCAATCAGATTAAGCCTTGCCCTCATGGCTGCAGCTGCGCTGGCCGTGGCGACCTACGCAGGCGCCCGCGCCGGGCGGGTGTCGGCTGAGGCGCGGCTGATCGGCAGCTATACCTGGGCGCCCCCGGTGCAGCCCGAAAAACCCTGGTTCGGCGGCTTTTCCGGCATCGAGATGGGCAAGGACGGCCGCTCCATGATCCTGCTCAGCGACCGGGCGCATCTGGTGAGGGCCCGGATCAATCGTACAGAGGGCAGGATCACCTCGGCGCGCGTCACCAAAAGACGCAGCCTGCGAGCCTCGACCGGTCGTATCCTGCAAGGGCGCATCGTCGACAGCGAAGGGCTGGCCGTTGCCCCCGATGGCAGCCTTTATATATCCTTCGAAGGGGTGTCGCGCGTGGCGCATCACCAGCGCGGTGGCAGTCGGGCGGAGGTCCTGCCCCGCCCCAACGCTTTCCGACAGATGCCCGCCAACAAGGCGTTGGAGGCGCTGGCCATAGACGGCGCCGGTCACCTCTACACCCTGCCGGAAAACGCCCCGGACAAGGACGGAAACCTGCCGGTCTGGAAGTGGGACGGCAGTGAATGGAGCCAGCCGTTCAGCCTGCCCCGGCGTGGAAGGTTCATGCCGGTGGGGGCGGATTTCGGCCCCGACGGGCGGTTCTACCTGCTGGAGCGGAACTTCCTGTTCTTCGGCTTCCGCAGCCGCCTGCGGCGCTGGGATATCACCGAGGACGGGCCGCAGAACGAAACCACCCTGCTGCAGACCGCGCTCGGCGCCCACGACAATCTCGAAGGGGTGTCAATCTGGCGCGACGCAGCGGGGGTCTTGCGCGCAACGATGGTCTCTGACGATAACTTCCTGTCAGTGCAGCGCACCGAACTTGTGGAATACAGCCTACCCGATTGACCCCGGCTGCTGCCGCATACCACTGCGCGACAGGACGCGCCCGCAGCGTGCCCTGTCTTGCCAATAGCGTCAAAAAGGACTAACTGGCCCGATCCTTAGCGCAGTTGCCCTGCGCCGGGTACATTCCACAAGTCTCCGCTACCTTGTCAAA
Source organism: Pseudophaeobacter sp. C1-32P7 (assembly GCF_041008775.1). Lineage (NCBI taxonomy): Bacteria > Pseudomonadati > Pseudomonadota > Alphaproteobacteria > Rhodobacterales > Roseobacteraceae > Pseudophaeobacter > Pseudophaeobacter sp. C1-32P7. The sequence goes on from NZ_JAXGFR010000003.1 coordinate 169,707, forward strand.
ACGGACCAGTTACATGACACGTTCCTATTTTCCCGGCATTCTTGCCATGGCCGCCGTCGTTGTGGCCTCCAACATCCTGGTGCAATTCCTGTTCGGCCAATGGCTGACCTGGGGCGCCTTCACCTATCCTGTCGCCTTTCTCGTCACCGATGTGATGAACCGCGTCTATGGCAAGGGTCCGGCGCGCCGGGTGGTTCTGGCCGGTTTCGTCGTCGGGGTGATCTGCTCGCTGATCGGCACTCAGATCATGGGCGAATTCGGCCCGCTGGTGACCCTGCGCATCGCGATTGGCTCGGGCCTTGCCTTCCTCACCGCGCAATTGCTGGATATCTCGGTCTTTTCCGCCCTGCGGGGTGGCAAATGGTGGCGTGCGCCGCTGGCCTCGACCCTGGTTGGCTCCAGCGTCGATACCGCGATCTTCTTTTCCGTGGCCTTTTCCGGCACGCTCAGCTGGATCGAACCGGCCAATGACGTCTCCTGGGCCGGTGAAATGCTGCCGCTGCTGGGCAGCGGTCCGGTGGCGCCGCTCTGGGTCTCGCTCGCCCTGGCAGACTGGATGGTGAAACTGGCGCTGGCGCTGCTGGCGCTGATCCCCTTCCGGCTGATCGTCAAACGGCTCACTGCGGTCCCCACCCTGTAGGGATCGCCCAAAAGGGCCACCTGCCAAGAAATCAGACACGCTTCGCCGCCTTTTCCCGATTGCCGCAATTTTTGTTTGGCAGATCGGAAATTCCGTGCAACGCTCATTGGTAACGGAAACAGAAATGTAAAGGAGGTGATCCAGTGTCAAGAAAGGTATTGGCGCAAGGTGTTGGAACAACCGGAGGGTCCGCCTGCTGAGGCAGCCCTTTGCTGTGTGGTCCTATCGGCTGGCCTGCAATATGCAGATCTAACCGACCCGACCTCCTGAAAACTTTCGAAGGGCCGTCCCGCAAGGGGCGGCCCTTTTACCTTGCCGCCTTTTACCTTGCCGCAAGCCGCTGTAGGCTTTGGCCGTTATGATACGGATCGACAACGATATCGCCCTGCAGGACTGGGAAATCACCGAAAGCTTCATCCGCGCCTCTGGGCCGGGTGGGCAGAACGTGAACAAGGTGGCCACCGCCGTCGAACTGCGCTTCGAAGCCGCGCGCTCGCCCTCGCTGACACCGGCGGTCAAGGCGCGCCTGAAACGTCTGGCCGGGCGGCGCTGGACCAAGGAAGGCGCCATTATCCTGCATTGCGACGAAACCCGCTCGCAGCAGCGCAACCGCGATATCGTGCGCGACAGGCTCGTTGATCTGGTGCGCCAGGCACTGGTGGCGCCGAAACGGCGGATCGCCACCAAACCGACACGCGGCTCGGAGCGCCGCCGCCTGGAGGCCAAGAAACAGCGCGGCCAGATCAAGGCCGGCCGTGGCAAGATCGACCCGGACTGATCTCGCATTGCACCTGCCCAAATCGCTGTTAAAGCTATCAAAACGAGATTTGGGAGATAACGAATATGCGGCTTGCAGGAAAAACAGCGATTGTCACGGGTGGTGCCTCGGGATTTGGCGCGGGCATTGTAGAAAAGTTTCTGGCCGAAGGGGCCAAGGTGATGATTGCGGACATCAACGGGGATGCCGCAGCCGCCATGGCGGCGGATCTGGGCACGAATGCCATCGCGCAGGCAGTGGACGTTGCGGACGGTGGATCGGTCGATGCCATGGCAGAGGCCGCCCTGACCGCCTTTGGCCAGGTGGACATTCTGGTCAACAATGCCGGTGTAACACACCTGCCAACCCCACTGGATGAGGTGTCAGAGGAAGATTTTGACCGGGTGTTCAACGTGAACATGAAATCGGTCTACCTGACCGCCCGCGCCCTGGTGCCGCACATGAAGAGCCGCAAAACCGGCGCCATCCTCAATGTCGCCTCCACTGCTGGCGTGTCGCCGCGCCCCAACCTCAACTGGTACAATGCCTCAAAGGGCTGGATGATCACCGCGACCCGTACCATGGCGGTGGAGCTGGCCCCCAGCGGCGTACGCGTCAACGCGATCAACCCGGTGGCCGGTGAAACGCCGCTGCTGAAATCCTTCATGGGCGAGGACACTCCCGAGGTGCGCGCCAAGTTCCTGTCGACCATCCCGCTGGGCCGGTTCTCCACGCCCGAGGACATGGGCAATGCCGCCTGTTTCCTGTGCTCGGACGAGGCCAGCATGGTCACCGGTGTCGCCATGGAAGTGGACGGCGGTCGCTGCATCTGACCCCGCGCAATCACCACTCGGAAACGACACGTCAGGAGAGCCGCCATGCGTCCCGGACCCCGCAACCTGATCACCGACGTGCCCGGCCTGCTGGTCGGCAATGCAGCGGATGATGACCTGAAATCAGGCACCACGGTGCTGACGGCCAAGGACGGCCTGACGGCCTCGGTTCACGTCATGGGCGGGGCCCCGGGGACGCGGGAAACCGATCTTCTGGCGCCCGACAAATCGGTTGCCAAGATCGACGCGCTGGTGCTGTCCGGCGGCTCTGCCTTTGGCCTTGATGCTTGTTCCGGCGTGGTGGATGCGTTGCGCGCAGCGGGCCGGGGATTCCGGCTGGGACCGGCGGTGATCCCGCTGGTGCCCGGCGCCATCATCTTTGACCTGCTGAACGGCGGCAACAAGGACTGGCAGGACAACCCCTATCGCGCCCTTGGCCGCGCCGCGTTCGAGGCCGCAAGTGAGGAGTTTGCCATCGGCACCGCCGGGGCAGGCACCGGCGCACTGACCGCCATGGTCAAGGGCGGGCTTGGCTCGGCTTCCTTCGTGCTGGACTGCGGTGTCACCGTTGGTGCCCTTGTCGCAGCCAACCCGATGGGCGCCGTGACCACGCCGGGGGATCGCCATTTCTGGGCCGCCCCGTTTGAGGTGGATGGCGAGTTCGGCGGTCTGGGACCGGACCCGAGGGGTGGATTGGGTCAGGCGCTGAACAGCCGCAAGATGCAGACCATGCGGGCGCAGGCCGGGGCCGAACCAATCCCCGAGGAGCGCGGCAACACCACCATTGCCATCGTCGCCACCGACGCCGATCTGACCAAGGCGCAGTGCCAGCGCATGGCCACCGCCGCCCACGATGGCATTGGCCGTGCCACCGTTCCCGCCCATGCGCCGGGCGATGGCGATCTGGTCTTTGCCGCCACCACCGGCGCCCGCCCTCTGGCATCGCCCGAGGCCGAGCTGGGCCAGATCGGCCATGCTGCGGCGCTGTGCCTCAGCCGCGCCATCGGTCGTGCAATCTATAACGCAGAGCCCGCCGACGGCGACCTTTTGCCCTGCTGGAGCGGTGCGTCCGGCACCCTGTCGCAGTAGCAAGATCACGCGAACTTGGGGCGGCGCGTCAAAACGTCCATTGACTATGCGCGCCAAAGACCTCGTATTCCCTACAGCCAACTCAAATTGGAGCAAGCATATGAAACGTCTGATGTCCGCCGCCGTAATTGGCCTTCTCGCCGTCCCCGCCTTCGCCGAAGGCGATGCCGCCAAGGGCGAAAAGGGATTCAAGAAATGCAAATCCTGCCACATGGTCGTCTCGGACAGCGGCGAAACCATCGTCAAGGGCGGCAAGACCGGGCCGAACCTCTGGGGTGTCGCTGGTCGTCCGGCAGGCAGCTACGAAGGGTTCAAATACGGTAGCGACATGACCGCCGCCGGTGAAGCAGGCCTGGTCTGGACCGAAGAGAACTTTGTCGCCTTCACCCACGATCCCCGTGCCTTCCTGCGCGAATATCTGGACGACAGCGGCGCGAAATCGAAAATGTCCTTCAAGCTGAAAAAAGGCGGCGAAGACATCTACGCCTTCCTGGCCTCGCACGGACCCGCCGCCTCTGAATAAGCGATAGGCGCGGATTTAATCACTACAGGCCGCGGCCCAAGGGGCGCGGCCTTTCGCGTAATTGCGCTTGATCGTGTTTGCGAATAACGAATTGAAGATGCGGTGAGCGGACCCTTGTCCAAAGCCGCTGACGGGAATTGAAACGGACCTGAACCCGCGATGACTCATCCGATCCCGGCCTGGGTGAACGGCGAACTGACGCCGGTTGAAAAGCTTGCGGCCCATGAACAAGGGCTGAAGCACAAGGCCGTGTCGGTCTTCGTGGTCAAAGGCACCGAAATCCTGATGCAGCGCCGCGCCATGGGCAAGTATCACACCCCCGGCCTGTGGGCGAACACATGCTGCACCCATCCGATGTGGGACGAGGCCTCCTCCGCCTGCGCCGTGCGTCGCATGGGCGAAGAACTTGGCATCACCGGCCTTTACCCCGAATTCCGCCACCAGCTGGAATACCGCGCCGATGTCGGACACAGCATGATCGAACACGAGGTGGTCGATGTCTTTCTGGCCCATGCCCATCGGCCGCTGAACCTGGAGCCCAATCCGGACGAGGTGATGGACACGCGCTGGATCGACTATCACGACCTGATCGCAGAGGTGCAGCGCCACCCCGACCGGTTTACCCCTTGGCTGAAGATCTATCTTGGCAACTACGCCGATGTCATCTTTGGCCCCGATCTGATCATCGCCGCTCAGGATTGAGCCTGCACAGACCGGTGCCCGGGTCTGTGCCTTCGGGGTGAGTCAGCGCGCACTTGCTCTGATCAGATGAAGCATGTTTTCTAGGGCACCAGACCGAACAGGAGAAACGCGGAATGACCCTTCTCATCGCAGGTGGCGGCATTGCCGGCCTGACACTTGGATTGACGCTGCACCAGATCGGTGTGCCCTTTCACATCTGCGAATCCGCGCCCGAGCTGAAACCGATGGGGGTTGGCATCAACCTGCAACCCAATGCGGTGCGGGAACTCTTGGATCTGGGGCTGGAAAAAGAACTGGACGCCATCGGAGTGCGCACCCGGCAGCTGGGGTTCTACACCAAGCTGGGCAAGACGATCTGGGAAGAACCGCGCGGCATGGATGCAGGCTATGCCTGGCCGCAGTATTCGGTGCACCGCGGCGCCCTTCAGATGATGCTTTATGAGGCGCTGGTGGCCCGCGCCGGTGCAGATTGCATTTCGACCGGTGCCCGCGCCACCGGCTTTGAAACCACACCCGAGGGCGCCGTGCTTTTGCTCGACGATGGGCGGCGTCTCGAGGGACGGTTGCTGATTGCGGCCGACGGCATCCACTCGGCCCTGCGCAAACAGATGTACCCGAACGAAGGCGAGCCGATCTGGAACGGCCGGATCCTGTGGCGCGCCACGACGCAGGCCCCGGTCTGGAGCGGTGGCGGCGCCATGGTGATGATCGGCCACAACGCCCTGCGCATGGTGGCCTATCCGATTTCGGACCCCGGCAACGACGGTCTGGCAACGATCAACTGGATCGCCGAGAAAAGCTTTGATCCGAGTGCCGCCTGGAAGAAGGAAGACTGGAACCGCGCGGCGGATATCGAGGATTTCGTCGGCGATTTCGAGGACTGGACATTCGACTGGATCGACGTACCCGGCCTGATCCGCGGCGCTGATGTGGTTTATGAATACCCGATGGTGGACCGCGATCCGTTGCCGAAATGGACCGACGGATCAGTGACGTTGATGGGCGATGCGGCGCATCCGACCTATCCTGTCGGCTCGAATGGGGCGAGCCAGGCCATTCTTGATGCCCGCCTGATCGGCGCCGAACTGCTGCGGCACGGGCTAACCCCTGCCGCGCTGGAAGCCTATGAGGCGGCGGTGCGCCCGCTGACCACCAACGTCGGCCTCGCCAACCGCAGCGCCGGCGGACCGGATGCGGTGCTGCAGATGGTCGAGGATCTCTGTGGCGGCGATTTCGAGACCGTCGAGGATGTGATCCCCATGGAGGATCTGGCCGCCCATGCGGCGAAGTACAAATCCATCGCCGGCTTCAGCATCGAGGAGCTGAACGCCCGTCCCCGCACGATTGCCGAAGGCGCGCAGCTGGACTGAACCACCTCGGCTGCTACAGGGGCGCTCCCGCCGCTTTCCCGTGTCATCAACGATGACGCGGTCTGCGTTGGGCTCGGCGGCGCACGATGTGCGCCGCGACAGGTTTTGCTGAGAAGCGTTTCAGGGGCAGGTCTGCCCTGAAAGCGCCTGTTCCAGTTTGGGACTGCGCCGAGTCGCCTCAAGGGTGCCCCCGCCTGCGGCGGGGCCGCTCGAGCGGCCCTTGACCCGAATCGGCGCGGGTTTGACCCGCAGGATCAGACGCCGATCACCGCCTGCACCGCCCGTTTCCAGCGACCGTAGGCGGCCTCTCTCTGGTCCGCCTCCATCGCGGGTGTAAACTGGCGATCCCGGGCCCAGGTTGCGGCAAAGCCGCTCTGGTCGGGATAAATACCGGCCTTCATGCCCGCCAGCCAGGCCGCGCCCAGCGCCGTGGTTTCCTGCATTACCGGCCGGTCCACCGGGGCGCCGAGGATGTCCGACAGGCTTTGCATGGTCCAGTCGCTGGCGCTCATCCCGCCATCGACGCGCAGGGTGACGCTATCTTCGGCGGCCTCCTGCCAGTCGGCGCGCATCGCCTCCCACAGATCGCGGGTCTGATAGGCGACGCTTTGCAATGCGGCACGGGCGAATTCCGCCGGGCCGGAATTGCGGGTGAGACCAAACATGCCACCACGGCAATCCGGTTCCCAATAGGGCGCGCCAAGGCCGGTGAAGGCCGGCACCAGGATCACGTCCTGCCCGGGGTCTGCCGAGGCCGCCAGCCCACCGGTTTCCTGCGCCGAGCCGATGATGCCCAGCCCGTCGCGCAGCCATTGCACTGCCGCACCTGCGATAAAGATCGATCCTTCCAGCGCATAGGTCGGCTGGCCATCCAGCTGATAGGCGATGGTGGTCAGCATCCGGTTGCGGGATTCAACCGGTGTCGCGCCGGTATTGAGCAATGCAAAACAACCGGTGCCATAGGTGGATTTCATCATGCCGGGCTGGAAACAGGCCTGACCGATGGTGGCCGCCTGCTGATCCCCCGCCACGCCGAGGATCGGGATTTCAGCGCCGAGATGCTCGGACGCAGCGATGCCGAAGTCTGCGGCGCAATCTTTCACTTCGGGCAGCATCTGCATCGGCACATCCAGAACCTCGCAGATCTCGGCGCTCCAGCCACCTTTGCGGATATCATACATCAGCGTGCGCGCAGCATTGGTGGCATCGGTCACATGGGCGGCGCCACCGGTCAACCGCCAGATCAGAAAACTGTCCACGGTGCCGAACATCAGCTTGCCCTCGGCCGCGCGACTGCGGGCGCCGGGCACAGTGTCGAGGATCCACTTGACCTTGGTGCCGGAAAAATAGGGATCGAGCAGCAGACCCGTCGTCTTGTGTACCAGATCGCCATGCCCGGCGGTCCGCAGCTCTTCGCAGATCGCCGAGGTGCGGCGGTCCTGCCAGACGATGGCCTTGTGGATGGCCTGACCGGTTTCCCGATCCCAGACCACCGTGGTTTCGCGCTGGTTGGTGATGCCGATGGCGGTGATATCAGATGCCGAAATGCCCTGTTCCGCGATCACCCGGCGGCAGACCTCCAGCGTGGAGGACCAGATCTCCTCGGGGTCGTGTTCCACCCAGCCGGCCTGCGGGAAATACTGCGGGAACTCCTGCTGCGCGGTATGGGCGACCTGCATCTCCCCGTCGAACAAAATCGCCCGCGTCGAGGTCGTGCCCTGGTCGATCGCCAGAATAAAACTCATCTCCTGCCCTCTCTCCTGTCTTCTGAGGGCAGACTTTAGACGCAAAAGTGTTAGCGCGACCAGACCCGACTAATCACTTAGTTGCGGAACCGCGATATTGTCGATCAGCCGCACCCCGTCGAGCCAGGCCGCCACCAGCAGCCGCGCGGGCCGGGTTGGCACCTGCAGAGGTGCCAGAGTATCGGCGCAGCGCAGATCCAGATATTCCACCTCGCCAAAGCCCACGGCCTGCAGGGCGGCACGCGCCTCAGGCTCGATCTGATCGAAGGTTTCCCCGGCAGCCAGACGATCCGCGCAGCCCGCCATGACGGGATAAAGCCGACCGGCCTTCTCCAAAGCCTCCGCCGACAGGCGCATATTGCGCGAGGACATGGCAAGACCAGAGTCTTCGCGTACGGTGGGGCAGCCTACGACTTCGATCGGGATATCGAGATCCCGCGCCATGCGGCGCACCACCATCAGCTGCTGAAAATCCTTTTCGCCGAAAAACGCCTTGTGGGCGCCGGTCTGCAGGAAAAGCTTGGCCACAACGGTGGCAACACCATCGAAATGTCCGGGCCGGAAGGTGCCCTCCAGAACGTCTGTGATACCTTCGACCGAGACCGAGGTGGCATAGCCATCGGGATAGATCTGATCGGGGTCCGGAACATAGACCACATCGACATCAAACGGCGCGAGTTTTTCGGCATCCGCCTGTTCGGTGCGCGGGTATTTGGCCAGATCCTCGGGGCTGTTGAATTGCCTCGGGTTCACGAAAATGGTCACGATGACCCGGTCGCAGGTAGCCTTGGCCGCCTCGACCAGCGACAGGTGACCGGCGTGCAGGGCGCCCATCGTGGGCACGACACCGACGAGTTCACCAGCGCGGATCCAGGTGGCATGTTGTTCGCGCAGATCCGCAAGGCGGCGCAGAATAGGAGCAGTCATCGTTTTGGTCAGTCCTTCTTGGCGCCGGGCGCCGCATCCGCGAAAACATGTTCAGCCGCCGGGAAGCTACGGCTGCGCACCTCGGTCGCGTACTCCTTGATCGCGGCCTCGGCCATGGGGGCAAGATCGGCGTAGCGTTTGACGAATTTCGGTTTGAAGGCGGCGAACATGCCCAGCATGTCATCCAGCACCAGAACCTGCCCGTCGCAGCCTGCCGAGGCGCCGATACCAATAGTCGGAATGACGATCTCTGCGGTGATCTGATCGGCCAGGACCTGCGGCACCTTTTCCAGCACCACGGCAAAGGCGCCAGCGTCGGTCACGGCGTGGGCATCGGCAATCACCGCCTCTGCCTGCTCATCGCGGCCCTGCACCTTGTAACCGCCCAGCGTGTTGATCGACTGCGGCGTCAGACCGATATGCGCCATCACCGGGATGCCGCGTTTGACCAGGAACCGGATGGTCTCGGCCATCTCGACCCCGCCTTCCAGCTTGACCGCGCCAGCACCGGTTTCGCGCATCAGCCGCGCCGCATTGCCAAAGGCCTGTGCCGGGCCTTCCTCGTAGCTGCCAAAAGGCATGTCGATCACCATCAGCGCCCGTTTCAGCCCCCGCGCCACCGCCTGACCGTGCAGGATCATCATCTCCATGGTGACGCCCAGAGGCGAGGGCAGCCCATGCAGCACCATGCCGACACTGTCCCCCACCAGAACGAAATCGCATGTGTCATCCATCAGCCCCGCCATCGGGGTGGTATAGGCTGTCAGGCTGACGATGGGATCCTGGCCCTTTCGGGCGCGGATATCTTCGGCCGTGATGGCCTTGGTCTGGAGGTTCGCGCTCATCTTCTTCCCACGTTGGTTTTGGGTTGCGGAGGGGTATCATTTCGCACCCGCAGCATCCAGTGCGCGAAATGTCTCCCCCCTGTCTCTTTCTGCCGCAACGCCAAAACGCGACAGGCTCTTGATTAACACTGCAAAATCAGGACAGACTTCTGGCAAGCCCGCCAACAAGGGCGTGTTTCCAACATCAGGGAGTTTCAAAGTGACATTCAGATCCATCCTCTTTGCCGCCGGTTCCGCGCTGGCGCTGAGCACCGCAGCCGCATGGGCCAAAGACAGCGTCACCATCGGTCTGCAGCTGGAACCGCCGCATCTGGACCCGACCAGCGCCGCTGCCGGGGCCATCGATCAGGTCCTCTACTCCAACGTCTTCGAAGGTCTGACCCGCTTCATGGGGGATGGCTCGGTTGTGCCGGGTCTCGCCAAAAGCTGGGACATTTCCGAGGACGGTCTGACCTATACATTCCACCTGCACGACGGCGTCACCTTCCATGACGGCACCACCATGGACGCCGAAGACGTGAAATTTAGCCTGGACCGCGCCCGCGCCGAAGACAGCACAAATGCGCAAAAGGCGCTGTTCTCGGACATCGCAGATGTCACCGTGGTTGATCCGATGACCGTCAAAGTCACGCTGAGCCAGCCCAACGGCAGCCTGCTGTTCAATCTGGCCTGGGGCGATGCCGTGATCGTAGCGCCGGAAAGCATCGAGGACATCAAGACCGCGCCGATGGGCACCGGTGCCTTCAAATTCGCAGGCTGGGTGCAGGGCGACCGCATCGATCTGGAAAAGAACGCCGATTACTGGGGCGCCCCCGCGAAACTGGACAAGGCCACCTTCAAGTTCATCTCGGATCCCACCGCCGCCTTTGCAGCCGTGATGGCCGAGGATGTGGATGCTTTTTCCGGCTTCCCCGCGCCCGAGAACCTGCCGCAGTTCGACGCCGATCCGCGGTTCCAGGTTCTGGTCGGTTCGACCGAGGGGGAAACCATCCTGTCGACCAACAACAAACAGGCGCCCTTTGACAATGTGAAGGTGCGCGAGGCGCTGGCCCATGCCATCGACCGTCAGGCCATCATCGATGGCGCCATGTTCGGATATGGCACTCCGATCGGCACCCATTTTGCGCCGCACAACCCGGCCTATGTGGATCTGACCGGTCAGTCCGCCTTTGATCCGGAAAAGGCCAAGGCGCTGCTGGCCGAGGCCGGTCTGCCGGACGGATTTGAAACCACCCTGCACCTGCCGCCGCCCTCATATGCCCGCCGTGGCGGTGAGATCATCGCCGCCCAGCTGGCAAATGTCGGCATCAAGGCCGAGATCATCAACGTAGAATGGGCGCAGTGGCTGGAAACCGTCTTCCGCGGCAAGAACTTTGGCCTGACCATCGTCAGCCACACCGAGCCGATGGACATCGGGATCTATGCCCGCCCGGAATACTACTTCCAGTATGACAATCCGGACTTCCAGCAGCTGATGACCGACCTGAACGGCACCACCGATCCCGATCAGCGGACCGCGATGCTGCAGCAGGCGCAAAAGATCATCGCCGACGACTACGTCAACGGGTACCTGTTCCAGCTGGCTTCTCTCAGCGTGGCAAAGGCTGATCTTCAGGGTCTTTGGGCCAATGCGCCGACACAGGCGACCGACCTGACTGCTGTCAGCTGGGCCGAATAAGCCCTGCCAATCTACCCCAACAAAGGGCGCGCTGCGGCGCGCCCTTTTTCATGCCCGCACCGTACTTTCACCCCTCCGTCGGCCAGCGGCTCGGACCAGACGGATTCGCATATCGAATCGTGAATGCCCTGAAGAAAAAATGGCTTTGATGTCTGCTGCTTAGCTCGGATTCCGCACGCTTCACGACGGCTGCGCGTTAGCCGCACAAAAGATGACCAAAATGGCGATTTTTCACGGCCAGATCACAAAAATAATAGCGCCAGTTTCACCCTCTGCGCTGCTTGCTCTGGACCGATCCCTCTGCTGATTCTAGCCTGTGTCACAATGATACAATATTCTTTCAAACGACTGCTTTCGTTGTGCCTCAGCCTCGCTGTGGCCTCTATCGTGATCTTCGCGGTGATCGAAATCGCGCCCGGCGATCCGGCATCCTTCATGCTGGGCATCAACGCCCAGCCTGACACCGTGGCGGCCCTGCGCAGTGAGCTGGGGCTCGATGAATCGAGGCTTCACCGTTACCTGACCTGGATCGGCGGCATGCTGACCGGCGATTTCGGCACCTCTTATACCTACCGCACCCCGGTGGCCGAGATGATCGCCGACCGACTGTGGGTATCGCTGCCGCTGGCGCTTTATGCGCTGGCGCTGTCGACGCTGATCGCCTTTCCCGCCGGGATCTATGCCGCCGCGCGGCGTGGGAAACCCGGGGACATGGCGGTGATGGGCGCAACCCAGTTGGGCGTCGCCATTCCGAACTTCTGGTTTGCGATGCTGCTTGTGCTTGTCTTTGCCATCAACCTGCGCTGGTTCAGCGCCGGGGGCTTTGGCGGCTGGGAAAACGGCATCTGGGCCGGGATGAAATCCCTGACCCTGCCCGCCATCGCGCTGGCCCTGCCGCAGGCGGCGATTTTGGCGCGAGTGATGCGCTCCGCCCTGCTGGATATTCTGGGGGAGGACTTCATGCGCACCGCTCGTGCCAAGGGTCTGACCCGCAGGCAGGCGCTGTGGCGGCACGGGCTGCGCAACGCGATGATCCCGGTGCTGACCATCATCGGTCTGCAGTTTTCCTTTCTGCTGGCCGGGGCGATCATCATCGAGCAGGTGTTCTACCTGCCCGGCCTTGGTCGGTTGGTGTTCCAGGCGATTTCCTCGCGCGATCTGATCGTGGTGGAATCAGTGGTGATGCTTCTGGTCTTTGCCGTGATCACCGTGAACTTTCTGGTCGATCTGGCCTATGCGCTGGTCGATCCCCGGCTGAGGAGCCGCACATGACCCCAAGCATTCCGACCTTCACTGGTCCGGCACAGCCAGACTGCGCCCGACCCTCCCCACGGGAGGACGCTTTGTTCCCTTCCAGGGACGGGCACAATCCTCAGTTCTCTAAACTGCAGGCCCGCACATGAGCCGCAGTCTAATCCTTGGCATATTCCTGTCCTCGCTGGTGGTTCTGGCGGCGTTGCTGTCCTTTGTCTGGACGCCCTTTGACCACACGGCGATGGCCATCCCGGACAAGTTGCAGCGGCCGAACGCCGTGCATTGGCTGGGCACCGATCACTTCGGACGCGACATCTTTTCGATGATCATGGTGGGCGCGCGCACCTCGCTGGCGGTAGCGCTGGTGGCCGTCGGTATCGGCATGGCCATCGGCATCCCGCTGGGGCTAACGGCGGCGGCGCGCAAAGGCTCTGTTCTGGACGAGTTGATCATGCGCGGCAACGATCTGGTCTTTGCCTTCCCGTCGCTGGTGATCGCGATCCTGATCACCGCCATCTTTGGCCCCGGCGCCATCAACGCGATCATCGCCATCGGCATATTCAATATCCCGGTCTTCGCCCGCATCACACGGGGGGCGGCCCTGTCGCTCTGGCAGCGGGAATTCATTCTCGCGGCGCAGGTCGCGGGCAAAGGCGCAGCGCGGATTTCAGCCGAGCATATCCTGCCCAACGTGGCGAACCTGCTGATCGTGCAGGGCACCATCCAGTTCAGCCTTGGCATTCTGGCCGAAGCAGGCCTCAGCTATGTCGGCCTTGGCGCGCAGCCGCCGACCCCCAGTTGGGGACGCATGCTGGCGGATGCGCAGACCATGGTCAGCTTTGCCCCGCATCTGGCGATCATTCCCGGATCGGCCATCGTGCTGACCGTACTTGGCCTCAACCTGATGGGCGACGGGCTGCGCGACTGGCTGGACCCCAAACTGCGGGAGGCCCGCACATGAGCCTGCTGAATATCACCGACCTGTCGCTCTCCATCGGCAGCCATCCGATCCTGAAGAACGTGACCCTTTCGGTCGCTGCCGGAGAGATCGTCGCCGTCACCGGCGAAAGCGGCTCCGGCAAATCCATGACCGCCTTTTCCGTCATGCAACTGCTGCCCGAGAGGACCACGATCCAAGGCCAGATCCTGCTGGAAGACACCGATCTGACCCGGCAAAGCGAAGCGCAGATGTGCGCCCTGCGCGGTCAATCTATTGGCATGGTCTTTCAGGAGCCTATGACCGCGCTCAACCCGGTCAGGACGATTGGCGATCAGGTGATGGAGACCATCCTGATACACGGCGCCATGACGAAACAAGAGGCCGAACAGCGCGCCCGCGACATGCTCGACCGGGTCGGTCTGCCTGCGGATCGCTTCCCGCTCAGCCGCTTCCCACACGAGCTGTCCGGTGGTCAGCGCCAGCGGGTCGTCATCGCCATGGCCATCGCCCTGCGCCCGAAACTGCTGATCGCGGATGAACCGACAACTGCGCTGGACGTGACCACCCAGGCCCAGATCCTCGACCTGCTGAAGGATCTGGTGCAGGAATTCGGCATGGGGCTGCTGATCATCACCCATGATCTGGCCGTGGTGGCGGATCTGGCCGACCGGATCGTCGTCATGCGCCACGGCGAAGTGGTCGAAACCGGGGAAACCGATTGGCTGCTGCACAACATGAGCCACCCCTATACGCGGATGCTCTTCGCCGCCTCCTCGCATCAGGTCACCCTGCCAACGGCCCCGGAACCGAAACCGCTGCTGGAGGTCAAGGGCGCCGTACGTGACTACCGCCTGCCGCGCAAATCACCCTTTGTGCCGCAGCAGCATTTCCGCGCCGTGAACGAGGTCACCTTTACCCTCAACCGCGGCGAGCGGCTGGGCCTTGTCGGCGAGTCAGGCTGTGGGAAATCGACCCTGACACGGGCAATTCTGGGGCTGGAGCCACTTCAGAGTGGTGAAATCCTGCTTGACGGGAAGCCGATTTCGACCGGCCACGCAGCCGAGGCGCGCCGCAAGATGCAGGTGGTGTTTCAGGATCCCTTTGGCAGCTTCAACCCGCGTCACCGGGTCGACCGGCTGATCACCGAACCCTTCTACAGCCAGCCCGATGCCCCCACCGGCAGCGCCCGCACCGATCTGATCGCGGAGACCCTGACCGCCGTCGGCCTGGGGCCGCAGGATGCGAACAAATACATTCACCAGTTCTCCGGCGGTCAGCGCCAGCGCATCGCCATTGCCCGCGCTCTGATCACCCGGCCCGAGCTGATCCTGTTCGACGAAGCGGTTTCGGCCCTTGATGTCTCTGTCCGTGCGCAGATCCTCGACCTGCTGGCCGAGCTGTGTGAGGCCTATGAGCTCACCTACCTGTTCATCAGTCACGATCTTTCGGTGGTGCGCACAATCACCGATCGCTGCCTGGTGATGCAGAAAGGCCAGATCGTCGAGGAAGGCGCCACCGAAGAGGTGCTGTCGGCGCCCCGGCATCCCTATACGCAGGCCCTGATTGCCGCCGCCCCTGTTCTGCCCGATCTGACGCAGGGAGCGGCATGAGCCTGACACTGTCCCTGATCCTGCCAAAGGAGCACGCGGTTCTGACCAGTGTTCTGGCGGGGTATTTCGAAGAAACCGCAAGCCAGGCCCGGATCGATCCGGGCGACAGGGCACGGCAGATGCTGCACCGCAAGGATGTCACCGCCTTCTGGGTGCTGAATGCCGGAAAACGCATCGGCTTTGCCCTGGTTCTGAACCTGCCCGACGACCGGCGCGAGCTGTCTGAGTTTTCGATCTTTGCCCCGCATCGCCGCCATGGCTTTGGCCGGGTGGCGGCAGAGATCCTGTTTCAGGAGTTTCCGGGGCGCTGGCGGATGGGCATTTCGGCCCAGTCCCCATCGGCCCTGGCCTTCTGGGGCACCTGTCTGAGCGTCCTGCCCGGGGTTACCGAGCTGCGCGAGGGCGCTCCTTTTACCGAGCTGCAAAGCAAAAGCTATTCCTTCCAGATTACAGGACCCACTCATGACTGAAAAAAACAATATCTGGTTCGATCCCAGTTTCTGCCTGATCGGCGGCAGCTGGCAGGCCTCGGCAAGCGGGGAGACCCTGCCACTGGTCAACCCGTCGAACGGCAACGAACTGTGCCGGATCGCCCGTGGCGGCGCCGAGGACATCGACGCCGCCGTGCGGGCTGCCGAAGCGGCGCTAGACAGCGGTTGGGGCCAGATGCCCGCATTGGAGCGTGGCCGTATCCTGTGCCGCATCGGCCAGCTGGTGCTGGAGCGGGTGGATGAGCTGGCCGCGCTGGAAGCAATGGATGTCGGCAAACCCCTGACCCAGGCCCGTGCCGATGCGGTGGCGCTGGCGCGCTACTGCGAATTCTACGGCGGCGCTGCGGACAAGGTACACGGGGAGACCATTCCCTATCTGGACGGCTACACCGTCTATACGCTGCGCGAACCGCATGGGGTCACCGGCCATATCGTGCCCTGGAACTACCCGATGCAGATCATCGGCCGCTCGGTTGGCGCAGCGCTGGCGATGGGCAATGCCTGCGTTCTGAAACCGGCAGAGGAAGCCTGCCTGACCGCGCTGGCCTTTGCCCAGCTGGCGCTGGATGCGGGCCTGCCGGACGGGGCGCTCAACGTGGTGCCGGGACTGGGCGCCGAAGCCGGCGCGGCTCTCACCGCGCACCCCGGCGTGCATCACATCTCTTTCACCGGCTCGGTGGCCACCGGCGCCCTGGTGCAGCAGGCCGCAGGCAAGAACGTGGTGCCGGTGACGCTGGAGCTTGGCGGGAAATCCCCGCAGCTGGTGTTTGACGATGCTGATCTGGATGCAGCGTTGCCGTTTCTGGTCAACGCGGGCATTCAGAACGCCGGCCAGACCTGTTCTGCCTCCTCGCGCATTCTGGTGCAGCGCGGTGTCTATGAAGAGGTCAAGACCCGCATGTCCGCCGCCTATGCAGAGCTGACTGTAGGACCGGCCCCCGAAGACCTGCGTTTGGGGCCGCTGATCTCGGCCCGGCAGAAGGAAATCGTCGAAGGCTTCCTGGCCAAGGGCGCGGATCTGACCGTGGCCGCGCAGGGGGTTATCGTTGACGGCGCGCCCGAGGACGGTGCCTATGTGCGCCCGACCCTGTTTGCCGATGTGCCCGCCGATCACGCGCTGGCGCGGGATGAAATCTTTGGCCCGGTGCAGGTGATGATCCCCTTTGACACCGAAGAGGAAGCCGTAGAGATCGCAAATTCCACCGACTACGGCCTCGTGGCCAGCGTCTGGAGCAGCGATGGCGCCCGCCAGATGCGGCTGGCAAAGAAGCTGCGTGCGGGTCAGGTCTTCCTCAACAACTATGGCGCCGGGGGCGGTGTGGAGCTGCCCTTTGGCGGTGTCGGCAAATCCGGCCATGGCCGCGAGAAAGGCTTTGAAGCGCTTTATGGCTTCTCCCAGCTGAAAACCGTCGCTGCCTATCACGGCTGACACAGCTCAACAGAAGAGGTTTTGCGCTGCGCTTTGCGCATCGCGAGGCCGCAGGCCGCGCCTTCGGCGCGGCCTGCGGGGCCCAAGGGGAAGGCTCGCATGGAACATGCAAGTCTTCCGCGCGGGAGCCACCGCCTCCGTTAGAAGCGCTTCAGACGATGACGTCGATGCGTTCCTGTTCGCCCACGCCGAATACGCGCTTGTAACGGGCAACTTCATCCGCCGGTCCCATCGCCTTTTCGGGATTGTCCGACAGTTTCACCGTGGGGCGGCCATTGGCGCTGACTGCCTTGCAGACCAGCGAGAACGGCGCCAGCGCGTCATGCGGCACCAGCCCGCGGAAATCATTGGTCAGCAAAGTCCCCCAGCCGAAGGACACCTTGACCCGGCCCGCGAACTGCGCGTGCAGCTCGGCGATCTTGTCCACGTCGAGACCATCCGAGAAGATCACCCGTTTCTGTTTCGGATCCTCTCCGCGGTCCTGCCACCATTTGATCGCGACCTCGGCGCCCGCAGCGGGGTCGCCGCTGTCGATGCGGATCCCGGTCCAACCCGCCAGCCAGTCCGGCGCGTGCTCCAGGAACCCCTTGGTGCCATAGGTGTCGGGCAGGATGATGCGCAGGTTGCCGTCGTGTTCATCATGCCAATCCGACAGCACATCATAGGGCGCGCGGGCCAGATCCTCATCCGTTTCGGCTAGGGCGGAATAGACCATCGGCAGCTCATGCGCGTTGGTGCCGATCGCCTCAACCTCGCGACGCATGGCGATGAGGCAATTGGAGGTCCCGGTGAACTTCGGTCCCAACCCCTCCATCATCGCCTGTACGCACCAGTCCTGCCACAGGAAGCCATGCCGCCGCCGGGTGCCGAAATCGGCAATCGACAGTCCGTCGATCCCGCGCAGGGCTTCGATCTTTTCCCAGACGCGGGTCATGGCGCGGGCATAAAGGACCTGCAATTCGAACCGGCCCATGTCGTTCAGAACCGCGCGCGAACGCAGCTCCATCAGCACCGCCAACGCCGGGATCTCCCACAGCATGACCTCGTGCCATTTGCCTTCGAAGGTCAGCTCGTACTGATCACCCTTGCGCTCCAAATGATAGGGCGGCAGACGCAGGCCTTCGAACCACTCCATGAAATCGGGGCGGAACATCTGGCGTTTGCCGTAGAAGGTGTTGCCGCGCAGGAAGGTGCTTTCTCCGCGGGACAGCGACAGCGACCGGATGTGATCCAGCTGTTCGCGCAGCTCGCCCTCGTCAATGAGCCGGGCCAGCGGCACCTGCGACGACCGGTTGATCAGCGAAAAGGTGACCTGGGTGTCCGGCTTGCTGCGGAACACCGACTGGCACATCAGCAGCTTGTAAAAATCAGTATCAATCAAGGACCGGATGATCGGATCGATCTTCCATTTGTGATTGTAGACGCGGGTTGCAATATCCACCGGCGGCCTCGCTCCGTTGTTTCACAACGTGATAGGGCAGGCCCACGCCCGGAGCAAGGAAATCAGCCTGCGCGCAGGTTGTGTCTGTGGCCCCCGTGGGTCAGCAGGACATCGATCAATTGTTTGCGGTTGATCGGTTTGGTGAGGAATTCGTCCATGCCCGCCGCCAGGCAATCCGCCTTGTCGGTGTCAAAGGCGTTGGCTGTCAGGGCGATGATCACCGGCTGGCGGATCTGCAACGCCCGGATTGCCCGGGTCGCTTCGAGACCGTCCATGACCGGCATGCTCATATCCATCAGGATGATATCGGGCTGAAAAGACTGGGTCAGTTCCAGCGCTCTGGCGCCATCCTCAGCCAGTTCGATCTGCACCGGGAAATCCTTGAGGAACTTCTGGACCAGGATCTGATTGACCTTGTTGTCCTCCGCCACCAGCAAACGCAATCCGTTCAGCGCCGCGGGCACCTCTTCGTCAACAACGGAGGCGCCACAGGCCTGCTGGGCAGCGGCGGCAGGATCTTTCGCTTCCTGGAAGGGCAGGCGCACCGTGAAACAGGATCCCTGCCCCGGCTCAGACGCGACGGTGATTTCCCCGCCCATGGCCACTGCGAGGCGACGCGAGATGGCAAGCCCCAGACCGGTACCGCCAAAGCGGCGGCTGATGGCGGCGTCTGCCTGCGAGAACCGTTCGAATATCTTGCTCAGCATGTCCTTGCTGATCCCGATCCCGGTGTCGGCGACATGTATCGTGATGTCCCGGCCGCTGTCGCTGTTTTCCGCCATCAGCGTGACCTTGACCTGGCCGGTCTCGGTGAACTTGATGGCGTTGCCAACCAGATTGGTCAGGATCTGACCAAGCTTGCGGTCATCGCCATTCAGCAACGCCGGAACGGTATCATCGCACTCAAAGACCAGCTTCAGCCCCTTGGCATCGGCCTGCGACTTCAGCAGGCGGATGGTGTTTTCACAGCAGCGGCGGGCATTGAAATCCACGGCATCAAGGGACACCTCGCCCGAGTTCAGCTTGGACAGGTCAAGGACATCGTTGATCAGATCCAGCAACGTCCGGGCCGAACTAAGGATGGTATCCGCATAGAGTTTCTGATCTTCATCCAGGTCGGTGTCTTCGAGCAGCTGCGCCATGCCGATCACCCCGTTCATGGGGGTGCGGATTTCGTGGCTCATGGTGGCAAGGAATTCGGATTTTGCCCGCGCGCCTTCCTCGGCGGCGAGGCGGGCCTTTTCCAGCTTGGCGGCGTATTCCTTGGACTCGGTGATATCGCGTTCTACCGCGATATAGGTGGTGACGGCGCCGGTATCGTCGCGCATCGGCACCTGATTGGTCTCCAGCCAGAGCGTTTTCCCGTCCCGCCGCTGGTTCAGCACCTGTACCCTGAAGGGCTCCTCCCTCTTGCGCCCTTCGACAATGACGTCAAGGCTCGCCGGGTCGGTGTCCGGGTGGTTCAGAAGATCACCGGGCTGACGGCCGATCGCCTCTTCCGCGCGCCATCCCGTGATCCGCGTGAAGGCATCGTTGACCCAGATGATATTGCCGGTCTTGTCCATCAGCATGACACTGTCATTGGCGTGACGGGCCACCAGCGCCAGCCGCTGGGTCTCAAGTTGCTGCGCATAAAGGCGCTGATAGGCGGTCTCCAACTCCTGCCGCTGAAGGGCCTGGGCCAGCAGGCTGCTACGGGTGCGGTGGAAACCGCGCGTCGTAAAGGTCAGCAGCCAAATCAGCGAGCCAAAGAATACCAAAAGCCCGGCGAAATGAAGCTGCGTGTCCGTGCTGCTGCCGCGCAGCACCGGCCCCCGCACGATAAGTATCAGGATAGGCGTCGCCGTATAGATCGCCAGACGGAAGAACACCGCGATCCGGTGGAAGGGAAACAGCAAGCCTGCGTTGATCGCCGCGCTGGTCAGCAGGGCAATGGAAAACAGCTGGTCATGCCGTTCCGAAAACTCCGGCGACCCTGCATCCACATAAACGGACCAGAGCGGCGCCGTGGCCGCGATGGCAACGCCAATCCCGTGAAGGGCTGCCGTCGCGGAACTGACGCTCCGCACCCGTTTTTCAGCGGCGGCATCCCGGCGCAGGCGATTGCGGGCCTGATGCAGATACCAGCAGTCCAAAAGGTCGGGGAGCATCGACGCCAGAAAGCTGAGAAGAGCGACAGCAGGCAAGATGAGATAGGCCAGCGCAAGGGACACCAGCACCGCAAACACAAGGCGCGACTTGAAACCCTTGATGCGCCCTCTGGAATAGCGATCAAACAAGCCGGCCGAGCTATACTTCTGGTAGTGGCTTGTCAGCGGTCCATTACCAGACATGCGCTGCTCATTCATCGTCTATCCTTGCGCGTGTCAATCCGCTCTTTGAATTAACGAAACTCCCTTTAAGAAACACTAAGCAGGTCCCTGGCCCAAATGGACACCCGCCTCCTGCATGTCCTTCAAGGCTGTATTGAGCGATCCCTCCAGATCGATGGCACGGCAGGCCGAGAGATCAACCCGGACATCAAATCCCAGCCGCGCGGCATCCAGCGCCGAGAAGGCAACGCAGAAATCCGTTGCCAGGCCTACCAGCGTCAGATCCATCAAGTCCCGATTGCGCAGGTATCCTTCAAGCCCGGTCGGCGTGGTCTTGTCGTTCTCGAAAAAGGCCGAATAGCTGTCCACTGCCGCACGAAACCCTTTACGGATGATCAGATCCCCGTCCTGCCGCAGATCCTTGTGAAAGGCAGCGCCGGGGGTACCCTGCACACAGTGATCGGGCCACAGAACCTGCGGTCCATAAGGCATCTCGACCAGGCCAAAGGCAGCTTCGCCCGGATGGCTGGAGGCAAAGGAGGAGTGTCCCGCCGGGTGCCAGTCCTGGGTCAGGATGACCGCATCATAGCGATCCATCATGGCGTTGATCGGGGCGGTGACCTCTTCGCCGCCGGCCACTGCAAGCGCACCACCACAGCAAAAGTCATTCTGAACATCTATAACGATCAAAGCACTGGGCATGAAACTATCCTGTCTCGTTTCACAAGGCGTAGGGCGCAGCATCTGTTGCGTCAATCCCCGCGCCCACTGCGGGACGCAGCATTCCGACATGCTGCCTGATCGGCAACGCGACCAATTACCACGCTGAAAAGCCGGGCCGTCACGACAGCCCATCTTGCAGGATTTTCGGACTCTGGTGTAAAGGGCTGGCTATGTACACCATCGCTGCCTTGTATCACTTCACCCGTTTTTCCGACCCCGACGCTTTGCGGGGGCCGCTGCTGGATCTCTGCCTCGCACAGGAGGTCAAAGGCTCTCTGTTGCTGGCGCGTGAGGGGATCAACGGCACCATTGCCGGTCCGCGCGCCGGGATCGACGCCGTGCTGGCGCATATCCGCGCCCTGCCCGGATGCAGCGATCTGGAGTGGAAAGAAGCGACCGCTACCGATGCGCCCTTTGGACGGATGAAAGTCCGTCTGAAAAAAGAGATCGTGACCATGGGCCAGCCCGATGTGGACCCCAAGGCCCGCGTCGGCAACTACGTCGAGCCGGAAGACTGGAACGATCTGATCCGCTCGGACGATGTGGTGGTGATCGACACCCGCAACGATTACGAGGTGGCGATTGGCACCTTCGAAGGCGCGATCGACCCCGAAACCAGCAGTTTCCGGGAATTCCCCGCTTGGTGGGAGGCCAACAAGGACCGTTTCCACAACAAGCGGGTTGCGATGTTCTGCACCGGCGGAATCCGCTGCGAGAAGTCCACCAATTTCCTGCTAGGTCAGGGCGTAGAGGATGTCTACCACCTGAAAGGCGGCATCCTGCGCTATCTAGAGGAGGTTCCGGAACAGGACAGCAGCTGGCAGGGGGAGTGCTTTGTCTTCGACAACCGTGTCTCTGTCGGGCACGGGCTGAAGGAAGGTCCGCATGAGCTGTGCCACGGCTGTCGTCGCCCGCTGCTGCCCGAGGACAAGTCGCGCCCCGAGTACGAGGCCGGGGTCTCCTGTCATATGTGCATCCATGAGACCAGCGAGGCCGACAAAGCCCGGTTCCGGGAGCGGCAGAAGCAAATGCAACTGGCCCGGGCGCGCGGGGCGGATCATCTGGGCACGATTGCCCTTTAAGGTGGACCGTTCTGTAAACCCTCAGAAATACGCCTTAAAGCAGAATAGTTTCCTCCACGATACCGCTCTTGGTGGAATTTTAATCTTGCATTCTCTTCACGACTTTTTCATTTTATTTAATTGTAGCCAGCGACTCCTATCAAGGCTTGCGTATTTCAAAGCTCGATCGCTGGTGCTTGTGCCATTTTGCACAGTCAATTTTAGAAATGTTGAGATGAGGTGATTTCGATGATCAATTGCTCAGCCGAGCTGCTGCACCGTCCAGAGGAAGCGGCCAATATTAAACTTGGAAAAGTATCGATCCCCAGCCTGTTCCGCGACCTGCCCGAAGCCGTCATCGTAGCGGATGAAAACCGCCGCATCGTCTGGGCCAACAATGCCGCGTTAAGCATGTTTGGCCACACCATCGATCAGATGGTCGGCCACAGCACCGCCATTCTTTACCCCACTGAAGAAGGCTACCTGTCCGCAGGCGCGGCACATTTCAATCCATCCGGATCCGCAGAGCAACATAATTACGAAAGCAACTATTTGCGATCAAATGGAAAAACCTTTTTAGGCGAAACAACAGGTGGCCCAATTCGCGATTCCCGTGGCGTCGTTCTGGGGTATTTCGGTATTACCCGCGACATTTCAAAACCGCGCGCTTTTGACGAATTGCTCGCCAGGCTCTATCAGGTTTCTTCGGATCAAGAGCTTGAGACCAATGAAAAGATCCGTGAAATTCTCAAAATGGGTTGCGCCCATTTTCAAACGGATTCGGCTTTGGTTAGCTGGGTTCACGGCGAAGACTACACCGTGCTCTACAGCTATTCCCAGATCGCGGAAATCGAACGCGGCAGCCGGTTCAAGATCGCCGATTGCTGCTGCGCACGCGCGATGGAGGCCAATGGCCCGATTGCCTGCAGCTCGGCGCAGGAGGTCGGAGACGCGCCCCACCCCTGTTACAGTCTGTTTGTTCTTGAAACCTATATCGGGGTACCGTTGGTGGTCGATGGCGAACGGTTCGGCACGGTCAACTTCACCTCATCAGAACCGCGCACGCCCTTTGAGAGCAGCGATCTGGAGCTGATCAAGATGTTTGCGGCCTGGATTGCCCAGCAGCTGAGCATCGAAAAGGCGACAAACCAGTTGCTCGAAATCAGCTGATCGCCCACCCCGCGACACGCAGGCTCGTCAGCCGACATATAGACCGGCTGACGGAACGCAATTCTGTGGATCAGAAGTCCAGGTTTTCCACGCTCAGCGCGTTTTTCTGGATGAATTCGCGGCGCGGTTCGACCACATCACCCATCAGCTTGGTGAACAGATCGTCGGCCTCGACCATGTCGTCCACGCGCACCTGCAACAGGGTGCGGGCGTCCGGGTCCAGCGTGGTTTCCCACAGCTGATCCGGGTTCATCTCGCCCAGCCCCTTGTAGCGCTGCAGCGACAGGCCTTTTTCACCCTCTTCCAGAATCGCCTTCAACAGCTCCAGCGGACCGTGGATCAGCTGGCTGCGCTCCTTGCGTACCAGCGTCGCGGTCTGGCCGTAGATCTCCTGCAGGCTTTGGGTAAAGCTGCCGGTCTTGCGCGCCTCACCCGAACGCAGCATCGGACCATCCAGCGTGCGGACCTCCTCAACGCCGCGCAGGATGCGGGCCAGACGGATACCGTGATCCTGGGTGATGCGGCCCTGCCAGCCCTTTTCATACTCCAGTGCAATCAGGTCGAGCCGCTTGGCAACCCTGTCGGCAACGCCCTGCAGGTCGGCATCCACCGCGCCGGGAACAAAGGCACCTGCAACGGCGGCCTGCTCCAGAATATGGCGGGGGTAATGGGTCGGGAAGGCATCGATGACACGGCGCAGCTGACGCGCCTCATCCACCACGCGGGCCAGATCCTGCCCGACGATTTCCTCGCCCGATCCCAGCTTCAGAACCGCGCCTTCAACGCCCTGATGGATCAGGTAATCATCCAGCGCCGCCTGATCCTTCAGGTAGACCTCGGATTTGCCACGGGCCACCTTATAAAGCGGCGGCTGGGCGATATAGAGATAGCCGCCCTCGATCAGCTCAGGCATCTGGCGATAGAAGAAGGTCAGCAGAAGCGTCCGGATATGGGCGCCGTCCACGTCCGCATCGGTCATGATGACGATCTTGTGGTAGCGCAGTTTGGAGATGTCGAACTCATCCCGGCCAATACCGGTGCCCAGCGCCATCACCAAGTTACCGATCTCCTGGCTTCCCAGCATCCGGTCGAAGCGCGCGCGCTCCACGTTCAGGATCTTACCGCGCAGGGGCAGGATTGCCTGCGTCTGGCGGTCACGACCCGTCTGAGCAGAACCCCCAGCGGAGTCACCCTCGACGAGGAAGACTTCGGTTTTCGAGGGGTCTTTCTCGGAACAGTCCTTCAGCTTGCCGGCGAGGAAGTTCACATCCATTGCCGTCTTGCGCCGGGTCAGCTCGCGCGCCTTGCGGGCGGCTTCGCGGGCCAGGGCGGCTTCGATGATCTTGCCGACAATTTCCTTGGCCTGGGTCGGGTTTTCCTCGAACCACTCGGCCAGTTTCTCGTTCACCAGGCTTTCCACCACCGGGCGCACCTCGGAGGAGACCAGTTTGTCTTTGGTCTGAGAGGAGAACTTGGGATCCGGCACCTTGACCGACAACACACAGGTCAGACCTTCGCGGGCGTCGTCACCGGTGAAAGAGACCTTCTCCTTCTTGGCGATCCCGGAAGACTGCGCGTAGTTGTTGATGGTCCGCGTCAGCGCACCGCGGAAGCCCGCCACATGGGTACCGCCATCGCGCTGTGGAATGTTGTTTGTAAATGGCAGCACGGTTTCATGGTAGCTGTCGTTCCACCACATCGCCACTTCGACGCCGATGTCGTCCTTTTCACCCACGATATAGATCGGGGCATCCATGACCGGGCTTTTCGACCGGTCGAGGTACTTGACGAATTCCTTCACACCGCCTTCGTAGAACAGCTCTGTCTCAAGCCGCTCGGCCGGGCGTTCATCGATCAGGATGATCCGCACACCAGAGTTGAGGAAGGCAAGTTCCCGCAGACGCTTTTCCAGCGTTTCAAAGGAGTATTCGAGGTTCGAGAACGTGTCGGTCGACGCCAGGAAGCGGACCTCGGTGCCGGTACGGTCACCGCAGTCGCCCACGACCTCAAGGTGCTTGGCCGTGTCGCCGCGCTCGAACCGCGCGATGTGCTCCTTGCCATTGCGCCAGATGCGCAGCTCCAGCCAGTCGGACAGGGCGTTCACAACCGAAACACCCACGCCGTGCAGACCGCCAGAGACCTTGTAGGAGTTGCTGTCGAATTTGCCGCCCGCGTGCAGCTGAGTCATGATGACCTCGGCCGCCGAGACGCCCTCTTCGGCGTGGATATCCACCGGAATACCGCGCCCGTTGTCGCTGACAGAAACGCTGGAATCGGCGTGAATTTTCACCGTCACGGCGTCCGCGTGGCCCGCCAGTGCCTCGTCGATGCCATTGTCGACGACCTCATACACCATATGGTGCAGGCCCGATCCATCGTCGGTGTCCCCGATATACATGCCGGGGCGTTTGCGAACCGCCTCCAAGCCTTTGAGAACTTTGATGGAATCCGCACCGTATTCGGCGGGGGCGTGCTCGTTTCCGGACATTCGCGCGTTCCTGTTTTTGCTTTCAGATTTTATACGCAGTCCGGGGGGGAATGTCACGCGCACGCGCCCCTTTTATTCTTGGATTCAAGCGGCTTTTGCCCCCAGACCGGCGACTTTTTGCAGCCACCCCTCGACCTTCTTGCCCTTGGCATCCGTGGCAGGCGCAAAGGAGGAGAACCGGGTCGGCTTCACACCGACAAAGCCAAGGATCTGACGGCTGATGATTTTCTTGATCGCATTGCTGTAAATCAGCCTCAGCAGCAGTGGGGGCGTGTCCGATGTCAGCAGCACCCGGGCGGTCTTGCCGGTCAGCATCGGTGCCGGAACTCCCATCATGTTCGGGTTGCGGGTGTCAAACGTCCGGCCCGGCAGTAGCGCGCGATCAAAGACGCCTTTCAGCTTGGCCGGGATCGCACCCCACCACAGCGGCGTTGCCACCACCACGTGGTCGGCCCACTCCAGATCTGCAAGGAAGGCTTCCAGATCCGGCTCCAGCGGCTTGGGGTTCTTATAGCCGCCCTGCCCGTAATCCATGTCGAACTGCATGGCAGAGATATCGTGAAAGCGCACCGCGTGACCCTTGGCCTTGGCCGAGGTGGCATAGGTATCGCACAGCGATTTCGACAGCGAGGTTTCACCGGGGTGACCATTCAGGACGATGATTTTCTTGGTGGACATCTGACACTTCCTACAACTAAATTGACCTTGGTCAGTTTATTGACTCAATAAATGACCCTGGTCAATATTTAAATTGACCAGGGTCACATTTTCTTGATGAGGACGCAGATGCCGCGACAGCCCCAGAAACGCCGACTAGAAACCCGTGCCAAACTGCTGGAGGTCACAGCCGAGCTTGTTGCGACCGAAGGTTACAGCGGTCTCAAAGTTGAAGACGTTGTAAACCGCGCAGGCGTGGCCAAGGGCACGCTGTTTTCCCACTTCCGAGACAAGGACGGACTGCTCGCGGTGCTGATCGGGGCCGAGGTGATGCGCCATCTTGACCAGATGGAGGAAAAGGGGGCGCCAGACAGCCGAGAGGCCCTGCTGGAACGTATCGCACCCCTGCTGGAGTATGTGGCCGGAGACCGGGTGATCTTTGATCTGCTGCTGCGTTATTCAGGATCCACCGGCACCGAAACGGATGAGGTGGTGACCGAAGGCTTTTATCGCCAGATCGCCATCTGGGGCGATTGGATCACACAGCTGCAACAGGCAGGGCTGGTGCGCGACGATTACCCGGCGCAATTCCTGGCCGAAGGCATTCAGGCCTTTCTCAATCAGGTGATCGCGATCTGGTTCTGCATGTCCAGTCCCAACGAGCAGACCCCACTGGACGCGCTGCGCCCATTTCTAGAGGCCTGGTTGGCGCCGCAGGCCTGACCCGGGGCCAACAAGGCGTCAGGAAAAGGGAATGATCAGCCCGACGCAGATCAAGAGGCCGCCGGACACCAGATTGACCTTCTTCAGGGCTGATGGCGACGACAGCAACGCCCGCAACCGGTGCACCAGCGCCGCCAGTATCAGGTTGCCCATCAGCGGCACCAGAAAGGACAGCGTCACGATCACTGCCACATCCACCTTTGTGACCGAAGACAGATCAAAGAACCCGGGCAGCAGCCCCATGTAGAACAGGATCGCTTTGGGATTGCCCAGAATAACGGCAATCCCGGCCATGAACCCAGCCCAGGTGCCGGGGCGGAGCAAAGCGCTGTTTTCCTGAATGCGCGCGCCCGCGTGGCGGATCAGGGTGATCCCCATGAACAGGAACATCAGGCAGGCGACCCAGCGCAGGGCGGTCATGATGCCTGCAAACTCGGACACCAGCCAGGACATGCCCGCCACCGCCACCAGCGGCCACAGGATATCGCCGCAAGCCACTCCCAGCGCCAGTGGCCAGGCGGCATGAAACCCGCCGGACACCGCCCGCGCCAGCAGCGCCAGCCAGACCGGACCCGGGGTGAGGAACAGAACGAACAGCCCGCCCGCATAAAGCACCAGATCCCAGATCGACAGGGTCATGACCGCACCTCTACCTTTGATCCGCCTTCGCCCTCGGTGATTTCCAGCATCTGGGCGCGACCACCCATTTCTGCAAACAGCTCTGCCTCGGTCCCCGTCATCCAGGCCTGCGCCCCCAGCGCACAGATCTCATCATAAAGCGCGGCGCGGCGGGCCGCGTCCAGATGCGCTGCGACCTCGTCCAACAACACGATCGGCGGCGCCCCTTCGCGCCCCGCAAGCGCACGGGCATTGGCAAGGATCAGCGAGACCAGCAGCGCCTTCTGCTCTCCGGTGGAGCAATCGCGGGCCGGTACGCCCTTGGCCGCATAGGTCCCGATCAGATCGGTGCGATGGGGGCCGACCAGCGTGCGCCCCGCCGCCAGATCACGGAACCGGCTTTCGGCCAGCGCCTCGCGCAGGTCCTCTGCGCTTGCGGGCATGGTTCCTTCGGTCTGGATCAGCTCCAGTTCAGCCACGGGAAAGGCGGTTTCGGCGGCCGCCTGCGCCTCTTGCAGCAGCGACACCGCCGCAATACGCGCGGCGCTGATGCGGTGGCCGGTCTCGGCCATCTGCGTTTCCAACACCCGGTACCAGGCCGGATCGCGGTTCTGATCTTTCAGCAGGCGGTTGCGTTCGCGCATCGCCTTTTCATAGGCCAGCGTCGCCTCGGCATGGGAGGGATCAAAGCTGAGCACGATACGATCCAGAAACCGGCGACGGCCCTCGGCGGCTTCGATCCACAGGCGGTCCATCGCAGGGATCAGCCAGACCACGCGGCAGATCTGCCCCAGTGCGATCTGGTTGGAGGCCTTGTTGTCGATCCTGACCTGCCGGGCGTTGCCGCCTTCGGACCAGGTTTCCACCTCGTAGGACTGTGTGGGGGCCTGCAGAGTCGCCTTCAATTTCCACCCCAGCGCCTCGGGGCGGCGGGTCATTTCCGCAGCGCTGGCGCGGCGCAGGCCGCGGCCCGGGGAAAACAGCGATACCGCCTCAAGGATATTGGTCTTACCCGCCCCATTTGGCCCGAACAGCGCCACGGGCCGCCCATCCAAATGCAGTTCCGCCCGCAAATGCGAGCGGAAGTGAGACATTGTCAACTCTGTCAGGGCAAGCACTTAGGGCGCCCCTTTCCTGATAGTGAGAACCCTATGCCGGGTCCGTAGCGCCGGATCGGTGCAGTCAGACGCGCATCGGCATGACGACGTAAACCGCGCTTTCGTCATTGCCTTCGCGCATCAGGGTCGGATCGCCGGAAGAGTTGAACAGGAACACCGCGTTTTCCCGATCCACCTGGCTGGCGATCTCCAACAGATACTTGGCGTTAAAGCCGATTTCCAGGCGCTCGTCGCTGTAGGCAACCGCCAGCTCTTCCTCGGCAGCGCCGCTGTCGGGCGCGTTGACCGACAGGATCAGGCGATCTTCTTCCAGCTGCAGCTTGACCGCGCGGGAACGTTCCGAAGAGACGGTAGCGACCCGGTCCACAGCCTTGGCGAATTCGGCTGCATCCACTTCCAGACGGCGGGTGTTCCCCACCGGAATGACGCGGGTGTAATCCGGGAAGGTGCCGTCGATTACCTTGGAGGTCAGGGTGATGTTCGGGGTGGCAAAGCGAACCTTGGTCTCGGAGACGGAGACGGCGATGTCCATCTCGTCATCGTCCAGCAGCTTGCGCAGCTCACCCACGGTTTTACGCGGCACGATCACGCCCGGCATATCCTCGGCGCCCATCGGCAACGGCGCGTCGATCCGCGCCAGACGGTGACCATCGGTCGCCACGCAGCGCAGCGCCTTGCCGCCCTCAGAACTGTCGGCCACATGCATGTAGACACCGTTCAGGTAATAGCGCGTCTCTTCGGTCGAAATCGCAAATTTCGACTTGTCGAACAGGCGCCGCAGCATGGCCGCGTTGGCGGTGAAATTCGAATGATACTCGGACGAGGCCATTACCGGGAAATCTTCGCGCGGCAGGGTCGCCAGCGAGAAGTTCGACCGGCCTGCCTCGACCGTCAGGCGGCCTGTGGCGGCATCGGCAGTCAGCGTCACGAGCGCGCCATCGGGCAGTTTGCGCACGATTTCATGCAGGGTGGTCGCAGCCACGGTGGTCGCCCCGGCGCGCTCAACCTGCGCGGGGGCCTTGTCGACCACTTCGATGTCCAGATCGGTGGCGCGGAACTGGGCGGTATCGCCCTCGGCTTCGATCAGCACATTGGCGAGGATCGGAATGGTGTTACGCCGCTCTACGACCGATTGTGCCTGGGCCACAGCCTTGAGAAGCGTGCCGCGTTCGATGCTGATCTTCATGTCCCTTGTCCTTTTTGTCTTGCCTCAGGCAGTGGCCGGGATAAGCAAATTAGCGGTTTACCCCTGCCATACAAGGCTTTTTATCGACTTCTCCAAGGGAAAGGAGGCAGCGTCAAGGGGCCTGTGATCGGCAGGGCGCAGAACACCGTCAAACGTTGCCCGCTGGCATACAAATGGCATCCCGGTCCTGCATGGAAAAACGGCCCCGGATTTCCGGGGCCGCATTGTCACGTCTCGGTCGGATCGCGCTTACGCCTCCAGGGAGCGGCGCAGCATTTCGACGTCTTCGGCGATCTGGCCGTCGGTCGTCTTCAGCTCTTCAATCCGTTTCACACCATGCATCACGGTTGTGTGGTCACGCCCGCCAAAACGGCGGCCGATTTCCGGCAGCGACCGGCTGGTCAACTGCTTGCACAGATACATCGCCACCTGACGCGGCCGCGCATAGGAACGCAGGCGCTTGGGGCCGATGATATCCGACATACGGATGTTGTAGTATTCCGACACCTTGCGCTGGATCTCTTCGACGGTGATTTTACGTTCCGAGGCGCGCAGCACATCGGCCAGACAGTCCTGTGTCAGATCCATGTCGATCTCGCGCCCAACGAGCGAGGCAAAGGCAAAGAGACGGGTCAGAGCGCCTTCGAGAACACGCACGTTGGTCGAGATGCGATGCGCCAGGAATTCGAGCACGCCATCAGCGATTTCAAGGCCCGGATAGGTTTCGCGGTGCTGCTGCACCTTGGTCTGAAGGATGCCGAGACGCAGTTCGTAATCGGTGGGGTGCAGATCCACCACCAGACCACATTGCAGACGCGATTTCACGCGGTCCTCAAGATCCTTGATCTCACCCGGGGCACGGTCCGCCGAAATGATGATCTGCTTGTTCTGGTCCACCAGCGCATTGAAGGTATGGAAGAATTCTTCCTGCGTAGAATCCTTGCCCGCAATGAATTGCACGTCATCCACCATCAGCACGTCGACCGAGCGGAAAAGGTGTTTGAAGTCCATCATCTTGCGTTCGCGCAGCGCCTGCACAAAGCGGTACATGAACTGTTCCGCCGACAGATAAAGCACGTTCAGCTGCGGGTTCTGTTCTTTCAGCTCCCAGGCGATGGCGTGCATCAGGTGGGTTTTACCCAGGCCAACACCGCCATAGAGCACCAGCGGATTGAAGGTCACCGGACCACCCTCGGCCACGCGGCGCGCAGCGGCATGGGCCAGTTCGTTCGGTTTGCCGACAACAAAGCTGTCAAAGGTGAACCGCGGATCCAGCGGTGCCGCCTGCAAGGCATCCAACCCGTCACGCGACGACGAAGACGACGCAGCCGCATCCTCGGTCCGCGCAGCAGCGCCTGCCTGAACAGTACTCGCCTCGGCCATTTCGGCAAAGGGTTCAGCGGCCCGTTCCGTCTGCCGCACCGGGCGGGCAGGTGAGTTGGCAGCCACCTTAAACGCAAGCCGCTGTACCGATTCACCGGACATGCTGAGCTCGTGCAGAATCAGATCTGCAAAGTTCTGGCTGACATAGTTCCCCATGAAGTTCGTCGGCACATGAAAGACCGCAACGCCTTCATCGACCGAACTGAATTCAAGCGGCTCGATCCAGGTGGTGAAATTGTTTTGACCGACTGTCTTGAGCAATCGTTGTCTGAGCTGTCCCCATTTTTCTTCCGTCATGCTACGCCTCACGCGTCCCCAAAAGCAGCGGCCATTTTCGACCTATCGTTTCATCAAGCCTCCCCGTCCGGAGGCGCGTTCACACACAGGACATTCGGTGCGTGCCGGTTAGACCAGACGCAGTACCCATGTCGGGCGGTACGGATCCTGAAACACACACAAAATCCTTCGACCGCCGCACAACACGCGTTGAGTCGATATGCACCAAAATCGAAACAAGACCATGTGCCAGATCATCTGGCACGGCTCTGGTATCAGACCACTGCGATCTGGCATGACCGCAATACATCTGAGCCCTGGAAGTGATCTTAATGCCCGTTAAGATCACCGCGAGCAGCCTGTCCCCCAGCGAGTGAATCGCTGTATTAGTGGTAGCAATTTGTGGGGGGAAGCGGCAACGAAACTATGATGTTGACTCGTGCTTTGGCCGCAAAGAATCTCTCGCGCCTGCAGCACTGGCTTAAGAAGCGATCAAAAAAGAAAGGCACCGCAAATCGCGATGCCTTCCGTAAAAAACCCACCAATGGCAGATTTCAGATTTCTTAAGATTTAACCCAGCGCTTTGACGCGGGCTGCCAGGCGGGACACTTTCCGCGAGGCGGTGTTCTTGTGGTAGACGCCTTTGGTCACGCCGCGCATCAGTTCGGGCTGGGCTGCGCGCAGAGCTGCGGTTGCTGCCTCTTTATCGCCGGATGCGATTGCTTCTTCAACTTTGCGCAGGAAGGTACGGATGCGCGAACGACGGGCTTTGTTTACGGCAAAACGCTTTTCGTTCTGACGG
The DNA here is from genome assembly GCF_041008775.1 of Pseudophaeobacter sp. C1-32P7. Classification (NCBI taxonomy): domain Bacteria; kingdom Pseudomonadati; phylum Pseudomonadota; class Alphaproteobacteria; order Rhodobacterales; family Roseobacteraceae; genus Pseudophaeobacter; species Pseudophaeobacter sp. C1-32P7. Next base: position 202,498 of record NZ_JAXGFR010000003.1, read on the forward strand.
GCGCGTTTCTTTGCCTGGGGCGAATTTGCCATGGTGTCTGACCTTTGTATCGAGTTCGTGTTTTTCAATAGACGCAATGCCAGCCGAACCCGGATCCGACCACCGGTGTGATTCTAGCCTAGGCGGGCTGCACGCGCATGTATGGCGGAGGTCTATACAGAGGCTGCCGAACCTTGGCAAGGCCAATAGACACGAGGCCGGTTTTCAAAAAGAAAGGGCAGGCCGCGCCTGCCCTTTCGCATTCATATCGGTACGGGCGGCTTACTTGTCGCGGAATTGCGCTTCGCGCTTTTCAAGGAAGGCCGCCATGCCCTCTTTCTGGTCTTCGGTGGCGAACATCGAATGGAAGACGCGGCGCTCGAACAGCATGCCTTCGCTCAGCGGCAGCTCGTAAGAGCGGTTCACGGTTTCCTTGACGGCCATCGCGGTCAGCAGGGATTTCTCGGCGATCTTCTGGGCTGCGCCCATCGCTTCTTCGATCAGCTTCTTGCCGGGCACCACGCGCGACACCAGACCTGCGCGCTCAGCTTCTTCGGCGGTCATGAAACGACCGGTCAGGTTCATGTCCATGGATTTGGATTTGCCGACGAAACGCGTCAGACGCTGGGTACCGCCGATACCGGCGATGACGCCGAGGTTGATTTCGGGCTGACCGAACTTGGCCGAATCTGCCGCGATGATGAAATCGCAGAGCATCGCCAGCTCGCAGCCACCGCCCAGCGCATAGCCGGATACCGCGGCAATGATCGGCTTGCGGACGGCCGTGATGCGATCGTTCACAAAAGCAAAGAGATTGGTCGAGAACACCTCGGTGAAGCTCATCGAAGACATCTCTTTGATGTCGGCGCCTGCGGCAAATGCCTTTTCCGAACCTGTCAGAACGATGCAGCGCACCTTATCGCTGGCGTCGGCCTCTTCCAGGGCGGCGCAGAGTTCAGTCAGCAGCTCTTGATTGAGCGCGTTCAACGCTTCGGGTCGGTTCAGCTTGATGAGGCAAACGTGGTCCTTCACTTCGACGTTGATCGTCTCATAGGCCATGGGTATCGCTTTCGATTGTTCCGTTCAGAAACGAGTCATTATCACGAGACATATCTCGTTCAAGCTATCTTTGGCACTTGCCACAGTAGAAAGACGATCGCCCGGATTGGGTGATTCTCGCAATGGTTCCGCCGCATCCCTCCCGCCGACACGGCTCTCCCTCGCGGCCGTAGACATCAAAGGTATGCTGAAAATATCCAAGTTCTCCATTGGCTTGTCGGAAATCTTTCAGCGAGGAGCCACCGGCGCGAATGGCATCTTCCAACACGGTGCGGATGATCGGCACCAGCGCCGCCACGCGCGGCGCGGCAATCTGCCCTGCCTTTCTTTTGGGCGAGATCCCGGCCCGGAACAGCGTTTCGCAGACGTAGATATTGCCCAGACCGGCGATGATTCCCTGATCCAGAAGCGCCGATTTCACCGGCGTGTTGCGTCCCTTGAAGGCAGCGGTCAGGTGATCTTCGTGGAAATCATTGCCAAGCGGCTCAGGCCCCAGCACCGACAGCAGCTTGTGCTGCTCTGCCGTGGAGGTCTCCAAGAGGTCCATCGCCCCAAACCGGCGCGGATCGTTGAAGGTGATGCGCGCGCCATTGTCCATGTCCAGCACTACATGGTCGTGCTTCTGGGCCTGCGGATGTTCATATACGAAACGCCCCAGCGGATCCCCCGACACCGTCATGCGCCCCGACATGCCCAGATGCACCAGCAGGGTTTCCCCCGTATCGAGATCGGCCAGGATGTATTTCGACCGGCGTCTCAGTGCATTGACCCGGGCTCCGGTCAACCTCTCCGCCATACGATCCGGGAAGGGCCAGCGCAGATCCGGGCGGTTCACTGCAGCCCGCGTTATCACCGCGCCTTCCATTGCAGGCGCCAAACCTTGGCGCACCGTCTCGACCTCTGGCAATTCTGGCATTACATCGCTCCTGACACTTTAGATGCATGGGCCGCATTGTGCCCGACCGCAAGCGCCCTATAACTGGGACGAACCTAGGAAAACGGCAAGCCGCATGAGCGATACAAACGACACCACCACCCATTTCGGCTTTGAAACCGTTCCCGAGCGGGAAAAGGCGGGCCGCGTGCAGGGCGTCTTCAACTCTGTTGCCTCGAAATACGACGTGATGAACGACGTGATGAGCGTCGGCATCCACCGCATCTGGAAGGATGCGATGATGGACTGGCTGGCGCCGCGCCCCGGTCAGCGTCTTCTGGACGTGGCAGGCGGCACCGGCGACATTTCCTTCCGCTTCCTGAAACGCGCCGGGCACGGGCATTCCACCGTGTTGGATCTGACCCAGCCAATGCTGGAGGAAGGCCGCATGCGCGCAGAAGCCGCTCAGATGGCCGACAGCCTGGATTGGGTCACAGGCGATGCCATGGCGCTGCCGTTCAAGGACAATACCTTTGACGTCTACACGATCTCCTTCGGGATCCGGAACGTCACCCGCCCGCAAAAGGCGCTGGAGGAGGCCTACCGCGTGTTGAAACCCGGTGGCCGCCTGATGGTGCTGGAATTCTCGCAGCTCCCGAATGACGGCATGCAGAAGCTTTATGATCTTTACAGCTTCAACGTCATCCCCCGGATGGGCAAGCTGATCGCCAATGACTACGACAGCTATCAGTATCTGGTCGAATCGATCCGCAAATTCCCCGACCAAGAGACCTTCCTTCAGATGGTGAAGGACGCCGGGTTCGCAAACGCCAAATACCGCAACCTGTCCCTGGGCATCGCGGCGCTGCACTCCGGCTGGAAGATCTGATCCATGCGCGGTCCCCACAACATTATCCGCCTGATCCGCACCGGCGCCACGTTGGAGCGTACCGGCGCCATGAACGTGGTACTGGACGCCTTTGAAGCGCCAAAGCCGCTGCGCATCCTGGCGCATACCCTTGGCTGGCCATTCAAATGGCTGGGCTACAAGGGCGATCCACAGATGCCCGCCGCGACCCGCGCTCTGACTGCGCTGGGACCGGCCTACATCAAGTTCGGACAGGTCCTGTCCACCCGCCCCGATGTAGTGGGCGATGATCTGGCCCAGCAGCTGCGCGTCCTACAGGACAAATTGCCCCCCTTCCCGCGCGAAGTTGCGATGGCCGAAGTGGCAAAAGAGCTGGGCCGACCGGTGGATGAGGTCTTTTCCGAGTTCAGCGAGCCGATTGCCGCCGCCTCGATCGCGCAGGTACATCGGGCGCGGCTGGCAGATACCGGAGAATACGTCGCCGTAAAGGTGCTGCGCCCCGGCATTGAACGCGCCTTCCGCAAAGACGTGGACGCCTTCTATTTCGCAGCGCGCATCGTCGACCTTTTCGCCCCTGGCGCCCGGCGCCTGCGCCCCATGGATGTGATCGAACATTTCGACGGCGTGGTACAGGGTGAGCTGGACCTGCGCCTGGAAAGCGCCGCCGCCTCGGAATTTGCCGCCAACACGGGACAGGACGAGGGCTTTACCCTGCCGCCGGTTCAATGGAACCACTCGGCCCGCCGGGTGATGACACTGGGGTGGGCCGATGGGGTGCCGCTGGGTGACAATGACGCCATCGATGCGGCGGGCCACAACCGGCAAGAGCTGGGCGCGCGGGTGCTGACTCTGTTCCTGCGCCATGCGCTGCGCGATGGCTATTTCCACGCCGACATGCATCAGGGCAACCTCAAGGTCGCCTCCAACGGCAACATCATCGCCTATGACTTCGGGATCATGGGCCATATCGACGAATACACCCGCCGGGTCTATGCCGAGATCCTGTTCGGCTTCATCCGCCGCGATTACAAACGCGTCGCCGAGGTGCATTTCGAGGCCGGCTATGTACCCGCCGACCGCGACGTGGATGAATTCGCCCGCGCCCTGCGCGCGGTGGGAGAGCCGATCTTCGGCATGGATGCCAGCCACATTTCGATGGGGCGGCTGCTGAATTACCTCTTCGAGGTGACAGAACGCTTTGGAATGGAAACCCGGACCGAGCTGATCCTGTTACAGCGCACCATGGTCGTTGTTGAAGGTGTCGCCCGTTCGCTGGATCCTCATATCAACATCTGGGAAGCAGCCCGCCCCGTGGTCGAGGATTACATCAAGAAATCCATCGGCCCGCGCGCCGTGGCCTCGGACCTGATCAGCACCGCCCAGGTCATGGCCCGCTTCGGCCCTCGCCTGCCCGCGCTGGTGGAACGCGCCCTGATTGCCCAGGTGCAAGGCGGCGAAACGCAGAAACGCGGATCATGGGGATGGCTTGCCCCCGCCCTGATCGGAGCCGGGGCAGGTGGGCTGTGTGTGGGCCTGCTGGCGCTTGTTCTTTAAATTGGCCTGACAATCCGACCTGCTCTGGCGCACCGCGCCAAAAACCGAAGTAGTTTTGAAAACGGAAATTGCCGCAAACCGCATTGGTCCCCTTTGCGGGACGAAGCTGCCGTTCAAACCACGGGCATCGGTCGGCTACTTTTGTAACTTCAATTGGTTTCAGGGGCTGGGAAATTCAAAATCGACATGGCAAGGAAACCAGCGAAAACTATCATCGGGAAGCCTGCCCACAACGCATCACCGGGATCAACGGCTACCTGAAATATCCCTAGAGCACCGATTGCTAAAATTACGATCCAGCCAATTATCGCCGTCCATCTACCAAGAGGCTTTCGTCGGAGACTTTGATAAAGAATAGATGAAGTTATCGTGAGCGGAACAAAGGCTACCGCGATTAAAGATGAACCTAATACTACATCGGTCAAACGGCCTTGTCCCGAACGCAGGCAATCGCTCATCCCACAGAGACCTAACCAGCCAAACACCAAAAATAGAAGCATCGAGGCTAAGAACGTAGGGACGATGTAAAGCAAGAATTTCAAAACGGAATTCCCTAATTGGGCTGAGAACATACCCCAGAGACAATTCAATGCAGCGATGTTTTTACTGTGGGTATAGGTTCAAACCGGACCAGCATGATTTGGGGCCACTCCCTCGAAACTAAAACAGGCTCTCCCGCGCGGATTTGCCCTCTTTTCGGAGGTCTGCATCCCCTTGGGCCCGGCTCGACGCCAAAGGCGTCGAGCCGGGCCCAAGGGCGCAAGGTGTGCGGCGGCATAGCCGCCAGATCCCGAGCACGCGCGGGAGTGCCACGCGCGCTGTCTGTGGTGGATCAGAGGCGTTCAATCGCCAGGGCAATGCCTTGACCGCCGCCGATGCACATGGTGATGAGGCCCAGCTTGCCGCCGGTGCGCTCCAGCTCATAAAGCGTCTTGATGGTGATGATCGCGCCGGTTGCGCCCACCGGGTGGCCCAGCGCGATGGCGCCGCCGTTAGGGTTCACCTTGGCGGGATCCAGACCCAGCTCCTTGTTCACCGCCAGCGCCTGTGCAGCAAAGGCCTCGTTCGATTCCACAACATCGAAATCGCTGGCCTTTAGGCCGGTTTTCTTCAAGAGGTTCTGCACCGCAGGGACCGGACCGATGCCCATCACCTCGGGCCGCACGCCGGCGTGGGCGTATCCAACCACCCGCGCCTTGGGCGTGAGGCCCGCCTTTTCAGCCGCTTCGGCCCGCGCCATGACAATCGCCGCCGCGCCATCGTTGATGCCCGAGGCGTTGCCTGCCGTCACGCGACCGTCCTTCTGGAACACCGGGCGCAGCCCCGCCAGCGCCTCCAGCGAGGTGGCCTTAGGGTGCTCATCCACCTCAAACGGCACCATGTCGCGCTTCACTTTCACCTCGACCGGCGTGATCTGGCTGGCGAAATACCCGGCCTCAATCGCCGCTGCCGCGCGGGTCTGGCTGGCGAGCGAGAATTCATCCATCTGCTCACGGGTGATGTCGTGCTCATCCGCGACGTTTTCGGCCGTCACACCCATGTGGCCCGTGCCAAAGGGGCAGTTCAGCGCGCCCAGCATCATGTCGAGCGATTTCACATCACCCATTTTTGCGCCCCAGCGCTGCTGTTGCATGATGAAGGGGCTGCGCGACATATTCTCGGCGCCGCCGGTCAGCGCGTAATCCGCGTCACCCAGCATCAGCGACTGGATGCCGGACACGATCGCCTGCGCACCCGAGCCACACAGCCGGTTCACGTTCATCGCGGGCGTGCCATTGGGCACGCCTGCCTGCATCGCCGCCACGCGGGACAGATACATATCGCGCGGTTCGGTGTTGATCACATGGCCAAAGACCACGTGGCCGATCTGTTCCGGCGCCACGCCGGACCGCTCCATCGCCGCCTTAGAGGCCACGGTCGCCAGATCGATGGGCGCGGTATTGGCCAGCGCACCGCCAAAGGTGCCGATGGCGGTGCGGGCGCCGTCCAGGATCACGATATCGGTCATTTTTCTCTCCTCACGAGTCAGTTGCGCGCATTATGCAGATGCAGCATCCGCTGTCTTGTCAAACGTACCGTCATTGACAAATCAAGACGCAAACCGCACGGTTCCGTTATGCCGGAAAACACAGACGATATCCTGACATTACTGCCATCGCGCCTGAAAGAGGCCCGCCGCGCCAAGGGCCTAAGCCTGGAAGCCGTGGCGAACCTGTCGGGCGTCTCGCGCTCCATGGTCAGCCAGATTGAGCGCGGTGAATCCAGCCCCACGATTGCCACCTTATGGAACCTGACGCGGGCGCTGCAGGTGGATTTTGCCGGGCTGCTGGACGCCGCTGACAAGGCGGACCGGATCGAGGTGCTGCGCGACGGTGATGTGCCCACCATCGACAATATGGGGCAAGGCTGCCGGATCCGCATCCTCTCCCCGCCCGAGGACGCAGGCGGGCACGAGGTCTACGACATCCTGTTCGAAACCGGCGGCGCGCTGGACAGCCAGCCGCACGGGCGCGGCACAGCCGAGCATCTGACGGTGCTGGAGGGCGACATCGCTGTCACATCTGGCAGCGCCCATATGCGCCTGCACACAGGGGATACCGCGCGCTATGCCGCCGATATACCCCACAACATCACCGCACCAGATAACGCTGCGCGGGTCTTTCTGATCGTCAAGAACGGCTGAACCCGATCCGGAACCGATCCTGTTGGCCTGTCGCGCATGCGGCAGGCACGCCCCTGCCCGCCCCCGGGCGGGCGCTGAGCACATTGATGCCATCCGGTCATTAGATTCCAATACCATCTCACTCCAAAATTCCATCTTCACGGATATTTTTCCGCCATTAAGAATTTCCCCTATTTGGGAATCAAATCCGTTATGATAGACACACTTCCGACGTAGAAGGAGATTCCCCATGTCCAACGCCTTTTTGACCGATATCGCCAAGACCCTGGACGCGATCGAAGCCGAAGGTCTGACCAAGCGGGAACGAATGATTACCTCCCCGCAGGGGGGCGAAATCACGGTGGGCGACCGCGAGGTCATCAACCTCTGCGCCAACAACTATCTGGGACTGGCGGATCACCCCGATCTGATCTCCGCCGCCTGCAATGTCATGGATGACAAGGGGTTCGGTATGGCCTCGGTCCGGTTTATCTGCGGCACCCAGGACATCCACCGCGAGCTGGAGCAGAAGCTGGCAAAGTTCCTGAACAAGGATGACGCCATCCTCTTTGCCGCCTGTTTTGATGCAAATGGCGGGCTGTTCGAACCTCTGCTCGGCCCCGAGGATGCCATCATCTCGGACAGCCTCAACCATGCCTCGATTATCGACGGGGTGCGCCTGTGCAAAGCGAAACGCTATCGCTACCTCAACAGTGACATGAATGATCTGGAGGCCTGGCTGAAACAGGCCCGCGAGGATGGCGCACGCCATATCATGATCGCCACCGATGGCGTCTTTTCGATGGATGGCTACCTGGCCAAACTGCCTGAGATCCGCGCGCTCGCGGACAAATACGACGCCGTGGTGATGGTGGACGATTGCCACGCCACGGGGTTCATGGGGCCGCATGGCGCCGGGACGCCGGATCATTTCGGTGTCGATGTGGACATTCTGACGGGAACTTTGGGCAAAGCACTTGGGGGGGCCATCGGCGGTTATATCGCCGGGCCGCAGCCAGTGATCGACCTGCTGCGGCAGCGGGCGCGGCCCTATCTGTTCTCCAATTCGCTGCCGCCCTCCATCGTTGCTGCCGGGATCGAGGCGCTGAACCTTGTCGAACAGGGCGCGGATCTGCGCACACGCCTGTTCGAGAACACCCGGTTCTGGCGCGCGGGGCTGGAAAGCCTAGGCTTTGATCTATTGCCCGGCGAGCATCCCATTGTCCCGGTGATGCTGGGCGAGGCGCAGCTGGCGCAGGACATGGCGGCGCAGCTTTTTGACGAAGGCGTCTATGTCTCTGGCTTCTTCTTCCCGGTGGTGCCGCGCGGCCAGGCGCGTATCCGCACCCAGATGAACGCGGCCCTGACGCAAGAAGAACTGACCCGCGCCCTTGCCGCCTTTGGCAAGGTGGGCAAATCGCTGGGAGTGATCTCATGACACGGCCTGACAGGATACCGAACACCATGAAGGCCCTGGAAAAATCCAGACCCGAAGAGGGCCTCTGGATGGTCGAGGCCCCGGTGCCCGAGATCGGCGCGGATGATGTGCTGATCAAGATCAACAAGACCGGTATCTGCGGCACCGATCTGCATATCTGGAACTGGGACGACTGGGCGCAACGCACTGTGCCCGTCCCGCTGATCACCGGGCACGAATTCGCCGGGGTGATCGTCGAGCTGGGACGCAACGTGACGGATCTGAAGATTGGTCAACGCTGCTCGGGCGAAGGGCATCTGATCGGCCATCACTCGCGCCAGTGGCGGGCTGGCAAGTTCCATCTGGATCCCGAAACCCGCGGCATCGGCGTCAACGAACAGGGTGCCTTTGCCGAGTATCTGCGATTGCCCGCCTTCAATGTGGTGCCTTTGCCGGATGAAATCCCGGATGACATCGGCGCGATTCTGGACCCTCTGGGCAATGCGGTTCACACCGCGCTCAGCTTTGATCTGGTGGGGGAGGACGTGCTGATCACCGGCGCCGGACCCATCGGCATCATGGCCGCAGCGGTTGCCCGCCACGTTGGTGCGCGCCATGTGGCGATCACCGATGTGAACCCGGCGCGGCTGGCCCTTGCCGCAAAGGTCGCGGATGTCCGTGCCGTGAACGTGGCTCAGGAAGACTTGCAAGACGTCATCGCGGAACTGGGCATGACCCAGGGCTTTGATGTCGGGCTTGAGATGTCAGGAAACCAATCCGCGCTTGATCAGATGATCGAAGCACTGGTGATGGGCGGCAAGATCGCGCTTCTTGGCATTCCGCCCGGAAAATCCCCGGTCGACTGGAGCCGCATCGTCTTCAAGGCGATCACCCTGAAAGGGGTCTACGGGCGCGAGATTTTCGAGACATGGTACAAGATGATCGCCATGCTGCAGAACGGCCTCGATATCTCGGAAATCATCACAAACCGATTCGGAATAGATTCGTTCAAAGATGGCTTTTCCACCATGAAATCCGGTCGGTGCGGCAAGGTGATTCTAGACTGGACCTGACCAAACGGCGCGGAGAGAACAACGCCCAAAATCATGCGCAATACCCAATAAAACAACAAAAAACCGTCCTATTAAGGGGCGGTTTGCAATCTGGTCAAGCGCGATAAATTGGCGTGACTGGCGCTAAAACATGTCATCCCAGAACCGAGAAGAAAAACAGAATAAAACTCGTAAAGCAGCGTCCAGCCACAGTTCACTATTAGCACACTTCTCTGTGATTTGCGACGAAAAGCGCTGGGATTCTGCGTAAAAAACGCGGTTCTTTTGGTTAGGCGGAGCCTATGCTTTTGCGCCCCTGATCGCTCAGCAGCCAGCAGTCCTTTCCTTCGAAGACGGCAGCACTCAGCGGGCGGCCAAAGCCTGCGCCGCTGTCCAGATTGACACGGTTGCCGCGATGCTCAGCGCTTGGGACATGGGTGTGGCCATGCACCACCAGCCAGGGGTGTGGGCGGGTGTCGTCGAGGAATTCATGCCGGATCCAGATCTTGTCATCCTCGGTCTGCGCCTGCAGCGGCACGCCGGGACGGATGCCCGCATGGACGAACAGCAGCTCTCCCTGTTCATGGTGGCTGGGCAGGGCCGCCAGAAAATCCCGGTGGCGCTCCGGCACGGCGGCGCGCGCTTCTTCGTGCACCTCGTGGATACGCGCCCGTTCCGGAACATCGACCCCGTAAGAGGCCAACGTCTGCACCCCGCCGATCTTCTCGTGCAGCCAGTGATAGCCGACCAGCAGTCGGGCATCGTTACGCGGATAGTCCTCCATGAACATCGAGAACATGCGGTCGTGGTTGCCCATCAGGCAGGTCCAGTTCTTGCCCGCCGCCTGCCCTTCGATCAGCAGATCCAGGACACCCCGGCAATCCGGCCCACGATCAACGTAATCGCCAAGAAACACCACCTGAGCCTCCGGGCCGCCATCCGCCACGATCCGCTCCAGCGCCTCTTCCAGCATCTCGCGCTGTCCGTGAATGTCTCCTATGGCGTAGATCGGCGCGGGCATGGGCATCTCCTTGGCTGCGATACGGAATAGATGGCCGATGCACCGCCCTATCACAAGGGGCAGCCTGTAGGACGCCGAAGGTTAGCCGCGAATGACGCCCCCTGCCCGGTGGCGCAGCGCGGGAAATAAGTGGATCGAAAACCGGAAACCGGTCACAGTTGTCGCCACCTGCCGCAACCGATCCGCCATTCAAGGCGGGCATGGGATGATACGGCAGGCGTTTTTGGTGAGTTCAAGGGGGACGATCAGATGAAAGGTATTTCATCCGCATTTTTCATTGTCGCGGTCAGCGCGGCGCTTGGGGGTATGGTCTGGGGCATCCAGATGGCCGCGACGGGCGATCACGTCCTGTCGCCGGCGCATGGGCATCTCAACCTGATCGGCTGGGTCAGCTTTGCGATCTTCGGCTTTTACTATCATCTGGTGCCAGCCGCGGATCAGGGGCTGCTGCCAAAGCTGCATTTTGCGCTGTCTGCCGCCGGGCTGGGCCTGATCGTGCCGGGCATTGCCATGGCCATTGCCAGTCACAATGAAATGCTGGCCAAGCTTGGTTCGGTACTGACGCTGGCTGGGATGCTGGTGTTTTTCGTGGTCGTGCTGCGGACGATCCGGAAATAAGCGGCGCGCGGCGCAGAGGCACATGAAAAAGCCGCCCCGGATCATGGGGCGGCTTTTCCGATTTCGTGGCCTGCGGCAGTTTACTTGACGTCGAACTGCAGCGGCTTGATCTGGTTGAACAGGCCGGTTTCGGCCAGTTTGGCGCGGGCCTCGGCCGGGACCACACCATCGACATACAAGAGCGCGATCGCTTCACCGCCAGCCACAGCGCGGCCCAGGGTAAAGTTCGCGATGTTGACGCCGTGATCGCCCATGGTCTTACCCAGGGTACCGATGATGCCCGGCACGTCGTTGTTGGTGGTGTAGAGCATGTGCTCACCCACTTCGGCGTCGATGTTGATGCCCTTGATCTGGATGAAGCGCGGCTTGCCATCCGAGAACACGGTGCCCGCGATGGAGCGTTCACGCGTCGGGGTCGCCACGGTCACCTTCACGTAGCCTTCAAAGGCACCGGACTGTTCCTGGTTGGTGGTCGACACCTTGATGCCGCGTTCCTTGGCGATCATCGGGGCCGAGACCATGTTCACATCCGGGTTGATCGACTTCATGATCCCGGCAATCAGCGAGCAGTTCAGCGCCTCAAGGTTCATCTCGGACGCGCAGCCATCATAGAGGATGTTGATCGCCTTGATCGGCTCGTCATCGGTCATCTGGCCGATGAAGGCACCCAGATGCTCGGACAGCTTGATCCAGGGGCCCATGACCTTGGCTTCTTCCGCCGTGACCGAAGGCATGTTGAGCGCGTTCTCTACGGCGCCGGTCAGCAGGTAGTTGGCCATCTGCTCGGCCACCTGCAGGGCGACGTTTTCCTGCGCTTCGGTGGTGGCGGCGCCCAGGTGCGGGGTGCAGACCACATTGGGCAGGCCAAACAGCACGTTTTCCTTGGCCGGCTCTTCCGAGAAGACGTCGAAGGCCGCACCGGCAACGTGACCGGATTTCAGTGCTTCCGCCAGCGCCTCTTCATCGACCAGGCCACCACGGGCACAGTTGATGATGCGCACGCCCTTCTTGGTCTTGGCGAGGTTTTCAGCCGACAGGATGTTCTTGGTCTGATCGGTCAGCGGCACGTGCAGGGTGATGAAGTCGGCGCGGGACAGCAGTTCGTCCAGCTCGACCTTTTCGACGCCCATCTTGTCGGCCTTCTCCTGACCGAGGAAGGGATCATAGGCGACGACTTTCATCTTCAGGCCACGGGCACGGTCACAGACGATGCCGCCGATGTTGCCCGCACCGATGACGCCCAGGGTCTTGCCGGTGAGTTCGACACCCATGAACTTGGATTTTTCCCATTTGCCCGCGTGGGTAGAGGCGGAGGCTTCGGGGATCTGGCGAGCAACGGCGAACATCATCGCGATGGCGTGTTCGGCGGTGGTGATCATGTTGCCAAAGGGCGTGTTCATCACGATCACGCCTTTTTTCGACGCGGCTTCCTTGTCGATGTTGTCGGTGCCGATACCGGCGCGGCCGATCACCTTGAGGTTGGTGGCGTTCTCGAGGATCTTCTCGGTGACCTTGGTGGCCGAGCGGATGGCAAGACCATCGTAGTTGCCGATCACCTCGGCCAGCTTGTCCTTGTCCTTGCCCAGGTCGGGCTGGAAGTCGACCTCGATGCCGCGATCACGGAAGATCTGAACGGCGGCTTCGGAGAGTTTGTCGGAAATGAGTACTTTGGGGGCCATGTCTGGTGGTCCTTTGTGCGGGGGCCTGTGGAAAGGCCGTCAATTTTGAACGAGGGAAGCGTCCGACCCTAGTGGGTGCAAAGCGCCCTCCTGGGGGAGGGTCGGGCGCTGCCCGGCGGTGCCGCCGGGCGCAGTCACTTGATCAGCCTTGCGCGGCGATCTCGGCCTCAAAGGCCCATTCGAGCCAGGGCAGCATGGCCTCGATATCCGAGGTTTCGACCGTGCCACCGCACCAGATCCGCAGGCCGGCAGGCGCGTCACGATAGGCGCCGATGTCCAGCGCGATGTTTTCCGCTTCCAGACGTTTGGCCACGGCCTTGGCAAAGGCGGCGCCGTCCTTGATGCGGTCATCGGTGAACTTCAGGCAGACCGAGGTGTTCGACAGGGTCGCCGGATCCTTGGCCAGGAAATCGATCCAGTCGTGCAGTTCGACGAAATCGGCAACCGCCTTGGTGTTGGCATTGGCGCGGTTCTGCAGCCCTTCAAGACCGCCAACCGAACGCGCCCAGTCCAGCGCGAAGAGGTAGTCTTCGACCGCCAGCATAGAGGGCGTGTTGATGGTCGCCCCGGAGAAGATACCGTCGATCAGCTTGCCGCCCTTGGTCAGGCGGAAGATTTTCGGCAGCGGCCATGCGGGCGTGTAGCTTTCCAGGCGCTCAACCGCGCGCGGGGAGAGGATCAGCATGCCGTGGGCCGCTTCGCCGCCCAGCACCTTTTGCCAAGAGAAGGTGGTCACATCCAGCTTGTCCCAAGGCAGGTCCTGCGCAAAGGCCGCCGAGGTGGCATCGCAAAGGGTCAGACCTTCGCGATCCGCCGGGATCCAGTCGCCATTCGGGACGCGAACACCCGAGGTGGTGCCGTTCCAGGTAAAGACGACGTCATTGGCAAAATCGACCGAGGCCAGATCGACGATCTCGCCGTAATCTGCGGTCTTGGCGACGGCATCCAGTTTCAGCTGCTTGACCACATCGGTGATCCAGCCGGAGCCGAAGCTCTCCCAAGCGAGCATCTCGACGCCGCGGGCGCCCAGAAGGCTCCACATGGCCATTTCCATGGCACCGGTGTCCGAGGCGGGCACGATGCCGATCTTGTAGTCAGCGGGGATCCCCAGAACTTCGCGGGTGCCTTCGATGGCGGCCTTCAGCTTGTCCTTGCCGACAGCGGCACGGTGCGAGCGGCCCAGAGGCGCATCTGCGAGTTTGGTCAGATCGAATGTGGGGGGTTTGGCACAGGGGCCAGAGGAAAAACGCGGATTGGCCGGCCGCGTAGCCGGTTGCTGGTTAGCCATTGATGCTATCCTTCCAGATAAATGCCCCTCGTTGGGGAGGGGTGTCCCACGGACGGAGCTAAGGCCTGCCGCGCGGCCGCGCAATACGCAAAACGACAGATTGCGGCGATCTGGCGCGCAATTGCGACCCTTCCTGACGCCTTTCGGAAACTTTCCACCCCGGATCGGCACCCGATCCGCCCCGTACAGGCTCTGTCATTGCGGCGAGGTATGGGATGCTGTTGTCTGTCTCCATGGTGTTTCGAATCGGATTTCGCGGATGAGCAAACTGGCGCTGGTGACCTATTCCTTTGCGCTGCTGCTGATGGTGGGCTGGCTGCTGACCGCCGGTCAGGCCGTGCTGTTGCCGATCCTCGTGGCCGTGATCGCCGTCTACATCCTGACCACCGCCGCCGAGGTTCTGGCCGATGTGCCGGGTTTCAGCCGCCTGCCCCGTACTGCGCGGCGGCTGCTGGTGCTGCTGGCCATCCTTGCCGCCTTCATGGTGCTGGCCTCCTTCATTACGGCCAGCGCCACGGCGATCTCTGCCGCCCTGCCGCAATACGCCGCCAATCTCGATAAGCTGCAGCACGATTTCCTGACCTATCTCGGCGTCGACGAGGTGCCCAGCTGGGCCAATCTGGGCGAAAGCCTGCTGGACCTGATCGACGCCACCACGCTGATGCCCGCGATGCTTGCCACCATCAGCAACGGCGGCACCCTGATCGTCAGCGCCGCGCTATACGCCGTGTTCATCCTGACGGAACTGGACCGGCTGCCGGAAAAGACCCTGATGGCGATGCGCGAGCCGGAAGATGCCGAGCGCACACTGGAGCTGGCCCGCAAGATCAACGACAAGATCGGCGGGTATCTGGCAGCAAAGACGCTGGTGAACGTCATTCTGGGGCTGGTGTCCTATGCGATCCTTCTAATGCTGGGGATTGCCCACCCGGCCTTCTGGGCGATCCTGATCGGGCTGCTCAATTACATTCCCTATATCGGCTCGATCATCGCGGTGTTCTTTCCGGTCACCATCAGCCTGATCCAGTTCGGCTCCTTCGGCCACGCGGCGCTGGCGCTGGTGACGCTGATGACGCCGCAGATGATCATCGGTTACTACGTTGAGCCGAAATACCTTGGGCATTCGGTCAACCTCAGCCCGTTCTCGGTTCTTCTGGCGCTGGCGCTGTGGACCGAGCTTTGGGGCATGACCGGCGCCATTCTTGCGGTACCACTAACCGCGATGGTGATGATCATCCTGGCCGAAATCCCCACCACCCGCTGGCTGGCGGTGCTGATGTCCCAAAACGGCAAGGTCTAACCACTGGCGCGGGCACACATGCGCGATTGGCCGCAGGGGCTGGCCCCGGCGATCCCGCCTCGCTATGACAGGCCGCAATTCACACTGTTCCTGTCTCTCCCCCGCTCCGGAGCCTGCCCATGTATACCGTCACCCTGCTTTGCAATCCTGCGGCGCCCTGCCTTGAGGCGACCCTGGTCGAGTCCCTGCGCAATGCCTGGGGCGGCGGCGAGGCCCTGTGGCTGGCCCCCGACGCGGCCGCCGAGTTTGTGCTGGAGACACTGCCGGATAACCAATGGGACGTCTGGCAGGACCTGCAGAACATGGCCGTTGATCTGGTCATCCAGCCGACCGAGGGACGTCGCAAACGCATGCTGCTGGCGGATATGGATTCCACCATGATCCAGCAGGAATGCATTGACGAGCTGGCAGAGGTTGCTGGCGTCGGGGAACGGGTAAAGGATATCACCGCCCGCGCGATGAACGGCGAGCTTGATTTCGAAGGCGCCCTGACCGAACGGGTCGGCCTGCTGAAGGGCCTGCCCGAGGGCATGATCACCGAGGTTCTGAACACCCGTATCACCCTGATGCCGGGCGGGGCAGAGCTCGTCGCCACGATGAAGGCAAACGGCGCCTATACGGCGCTGGTCTCGGGCGGGTTCACCGCCTTTACCGCGCGGGTCGCGGGCCAGCTGGGCTTTGACGAAAACCGCGCCAATACCTTGCTGACGGCAGAGGGCACACTGACCGGGGATGTGGCCCGCCCGATCCTGGGACGCGAGGCCAAGGTCAACGCGCTGGAAGAGATCACCGCCCGGCTGGGTCTGACTGAGGCGGAGGTGATCGCCGTCGGGGATGGTGCTAATGATCTTGGCATGCTCAGCCGTGCGGGCGCAGGCGTTGCGCTGCACGCCAAGCCGTCGGTGGCGGCGGAATGTGATATCCGGATCAATCACGGGGATCTCACTGCGCTGCTTTATGTGCAGGGCTATGCCCGCAGCGATTTCCAGGCCTGATAGACGTGCTCGACCTATTGCCCGGCTTTGAGGTCGGGATCGAAACCCTTCTGCTGTTGATGACAGCCGGGTTTCTTGCCGGGTTCATCGATGCCGTCGCCGGGGGCGGCGGACTGATCACGGTTCCCGTGCTGCTGATCGCGGGAGCCACCCCGGTCACAGCCCTGGCCACCAACAAAATTCAGGGCCTGTTCGGCGCCGCCACCGCCGCCCTGTCCTATGCCCGCGGCGGCCATGTGGACCTGCGTCGGCAGGGGGGATCAGCACTGATCGCCTTTGTCGCAGCGATCGCCGGGGCACTTCTGGTCTCGGTTCTGCCGACAGAGTGGATCCGGATGATCCTGCCACTGCTGCTGATCGGAATCGCGGTCTTCTTTGCCACCAAGAAGGGGCTTGGCGATCTCGACCGCGCGCGCCGCCTGTCACCTGCCTTGTTCGCAGGTACCATGGTGCCGCTCTGCGCAGCCTACGATGGGCTGCTGGGACCGGGTGCGGGCAGTTTCTACATGCTCGCCTTCGTGTCGCTGGCGGGCTACGGCATTCTCAAGGCAACGGCCCATACCAAGCTGCTGAACCTCTCCTCGAACGCCGGGGCGCTGGTCGCCTTTGCCTTTGTTGCGACGCCCTGGTGGATGACCGGACTGGCCATGGGTCTTGCGCAGATCGCAGGGGCGCGGCTGGGCGCCGGGCTGGCGCAGAAGATTGGCGCTCGGTTGATCAAACCGCTGCTGGTTCTGACTTCGGTGGCGCTGGCGATGAAACTGATCTTCGAAATGCTCTAAAGCCAGAACCCCGGGCCGACGAGAAGGCGCGCCATATAGCGTCCGGGCCTCTCCCGCGCCCGCAGGTGCAACGGCCCTGGGGCCGTCACCCCATGACGGCCTTGGGCCCAGCGCCGCGCATCGCGCGGCGCCACGCCCAACGGGAGGGCGGCTTTTCAAAAGCTGACCGACGGGCGGGAGCCCGCCCTTGCGATTCAGAATGCCAGTGCGGCAGCGGGACGGATGGCGCCGCAATCGATATTGCGCCGGTTCAGAAGCGGCGCATTCAGATATTTGCGGGTTTCCGGGTGATCCGCCTCCAGAACGCCAAGCCCTACAAGAATGGCCGCAATGGCGCATTCGCTGGCCCGGGTTGCGCCATCGGTGATCTTCAGCGCAACGCCCAGCTGCTGCTCGGGCAGGATGGCGACGAACACCGCCTCTGCCCCGGTCTTGATCGCCACCCGGCCGCCCATGGCGCGCATCAGGTTGGTGCAGGCGCGGGTTTCCCCGGCGACCAGCTCGGGGTGTTTCGCCATCGCCGCCACCAGCTGCGCCGCCCCTTCAGAGGCCCGGTCGGACCGTGTGTGCGCCGAGGCAAACCAGCCCATCGCCCGCGCCAAACCGTGCACGGTGGTGGCAAAATTCGGCGCCGAGCAGCCATCGATACCATATCCGGGGCTCTCCAGTCCGGTGACCTCTTCAAAGGCAGACAGGCAGGCCTGCTGCACCGGGTGATCGATCTCGACATAATCCGCCCCACCGCCAAGATGCTGGTTCAGGGTCAGGAAGCCCGCGTGTTTGCCCGAGCAGTTGTTGTGCACCTGGCAGGGGCTTTGATCGGTCTTGATCAGCTCATTGCGCGCCGGGATGTCGGCCGGTTCCTGCGGGCCGCAGCGGAAATCACTATCCGCCAGCCCCAGCTGACCGAGCCAGGCATTGACCCGGTCGGTGTGGATATGGGCGCCATTGTGCGAGGCACAGGACAGCGCCAGCTGCTCGGATGTCAGCCCGTATTTCGCGGCGGCGCCAGAGGTCATCAACGGCAGCGCCTGGATCATCTTGGCCGAGCTGCGCGGATAGATCACCGCCTCCGGGTCACCCCAGCTGCGCACGATCTGGCCGCTGGCGTCACAGATGACCGCATGCCCCAGATGCAGGCTTTCCAAAAGGGAGCCACGCCAGATCTCGGCCATAGGTACGGGTTTATTCATGATATCTGCCTCGCTTCTTGGCGAAATCCTGCCAAAACGCACTTTCGCTCGTGGTGATTGTTACGTTAGTGTGCTTCAGTAAGGCAAGCAGGGGAAACGGGCAAAGACGGCGGTCACAACGCTGCCAGCCCCGGTACGATTTCCCTGAAATTGAGGTTATGACAGTCTTGGAGTCGGGACAAATGGCATCGAAACTCGCCCGCTTGGCCGCGGGCCTGTGTGTGGCCGCATTGGCCACCAGCGCGAACGCACAGCAAGCAAAAACGGATAACCGCGTTGGCGCCAACGTGGATTGGAGCGTTTTTCAGGGCGAAAACCCAACCGAATGCTGGGGCGTTTCCGCCCCCAAGGAAACCGTCAATACGCGTGATGGTCGGGTTGTCGCCGTGCGCCGCAGCGACATTCAGCTGTTCGTGCTCTATCGCCCGGATGACAGTGACAAAGGTCAGGTCAGCTTTACCGGTGGATACCCCTTCGCGCCCGGATCGACCGTCAACATGGTGATCGGGGATTCCGAATTCGAACTCTTCACCGAAGGTGAATGGGCCTGGCCCGCGACCCCAGCGGATGATGCTAAAATCATCACCGCGATGAAACGGGGATCAGACGCGGTGCTGACCGCCCGTTCGGCTCGCGGCACCCAAACCAAGGACCGGTTCTCCTTGCTTGGGTTTACTGCCGCAGTCGAGGATGCGGAAAAGCGCTGCACCCAGTAATTAAGCCGGGCCCTTCGCATAAAAGTACCGTTTTGCCCCGGCCGCGACAGCAGTCGGGGCTTTTGCTATTGCCCCACCCCAAGCCCCTCTGCAGTGGTATCTGGGGAGGAAATCTTTTGATCTTTGGTCAAACTCCTATATAGAGCCGCATCCAGCCCATAAATCCGAGTCGCCCTGCCATGACCGCCAACGCGCCGATCACCCAAGACGTTCTGACCCTGCCCCGCAAACAGCCCGAGGGCGGCAAGATCAACCTTGTGGGTCTCACCCGCGAGCAGATGCGCGCGGCGCTGATCGAGCACGGCACGCCGGAAAAGCAGGCCAAGATGCGGGTCGGGCAGATCTGGCAATGGATCTACCAATGGGGCAAACGCGACTTTGCTGAGATGACCAATCTCGCCAAGGCCTATCGCGCCCAGCTGGCCGAGCATTTCGAAATCGCCATCCCCGAGATGGTCAGCAAGCAGGTGTCGACCGATGGCACCCGCAAGTATCTGGTGCGCATCGCCGGCGGGCACGAGGTCGAGGTGGTCTATATCCCCGAGGAAGGCCGCGGCACCCTGTGTATTTCCAGCCAGGTGGGCTGCACCCTGACCTGCTCCTTCTGCCACACCGGCACCCAGAAGCTGGTGCGCAATCTGACAGCGGGTGAAATCGTCGGGCAAGTTATGATGGCACGCGACGATCTGGAAGAATGGCCGGTGCCGGGCGCGCCCAAAGACGAAACCCGTCTTTTGTCGAACATCGTTCTGATGGGCATGGGCGAGCCGCTTTATAATTTCGAGAACGTGCGCGATGCGATGAAGATCGCCATGGACCCCGAGGGGATTTCCCTGTCGCGCCGCCGGATCACCCTGTCCACTTCGGGCGTGGTGCCGGAAATCGCCCGCACCGCCGAGGAAATCGGCTGCCTGCTGGCCGTGTCCTTCCACGCCACCACGGATGAGGTGCGCAACAAGCTGGTGCCGATCAACAAGCGCTGGAACATCGAGGCGCTGCTGAACGCGCTGCGCGATTATCCGCGCCTGACCAATTCCGAACGCATCACCTTTGAATATGTGATGCTGAAGGATGTGAATGACAGCGACGAAGACGCGCATCGTCTGGTAGAGCTGATCAAGGGCATTCCGGCCAAGGTGAACCTGATCCCTTTCAACGAATGGCCCGGCGCGCCCTACAAACGGTCGTCGAACAATCGCATCCACGCCTTTGCCAATATCATCTACCAGGCAGGCTATGCCTCACCGATCCGCACTCCGCGCGGTGAAGATATTCTGGCGGCCTGCGGTCAGCTGAAATCGGCCACCGAACGCGCCCGCAAGAGCCGCAAGCAGATCGAGGCCGAGACAGGCACATCGTCCTGAGGCTCGCGATAGGCCGACTGAGAAAAGGCAGACCGCCACACCGGTCTGCCGAAACGCGCGAGACGGTATTTCTATAGGTACAGAATATCGCCTTCAGTCAGAGACCCGGTAAAGCCTTCCAGCCGTATCTCGAACCAGGAACCGTAGCTGAGCACTGTGTCTCCGCCATCCTGCTGCGCGTTCATTTCTCCAAAGTATGCGGGATCGACCTGCGAAACATCGATTACATCGACGCCGGATGTGAAATCGGTGATGGTATTCACATCGTAGAAATCATCGTCCGTGAAGACGAAGACATCCGCGCCACCGCCACCGGTCAGGACGTCATCTCCGTCGCCACCGTTCAAAATGTCGCTGCCGCCGCCTCCCAGCAAGCGGTCGTTTCCGTTGCCACCTTCAAGAGTGTCCGCGCCCCGCGCACCGGTCAACCGATCGTCACCGCCGCCACCGAAGATCTGGTCATGTCCGCCGCGTCCGTGGAGCACATCGGAATCGTCCTCGCCGCCCGAGTAGTCTTCCTCTCCGATGCCGCCATAAAGTACATCACTGCCGCCACCACCATTCAGCTTGTCATTGCCGAGCCCGCCGATCAGCGTGTCCTGTCCTGCGCCGCCGCGCATCACGTCTTTTGCTTCGCGGCCGATGAGCTGGTCGTCTCCCCCGCGCCCCACCAGCACGGTGGCCTGATCGGTGGAGACCATCACATCGTCCTCGCCCGTCGCGCGGATCTTGACCTTGCCCACGCGATTGAGCCCGACATTCCAACCTTCAAAGGCGCTGGCGTCACCATAGATGTTCTGCAGAGCCTGGGCGTCCATTGTTCCGAGATCCGTGACGCTGTAGCCATCATAGCTGTAGGTCATCACGGTGTTTTCCTGATTATCCAGGCTCTCTTTCAGGGTCAGATCCCCGTCATGCGGATGCTTCAGCCCCATCGAATGCCCCAACTCGTGCAGCATGGTTTCGTATCCATAGCTACCGGGGCTGAGTGCGCTGGTCCCGATCGCAAGGTCCCCCTGACTGGTGTGACCGTCCTGAGATAGCGCGATATCGGCCCAGCCGCCCGCACTGCCACCGTTGAAACCGAAGACATTGACCATGGCCGGGCCGTCCACCTCGACGAACCGTATCCCGGCTGTGGCCTCAAACTCTTCTGTCACCTGCCGGAAATAACCGCGCTGCACCTCACTGAAGGACCAATAGGAGTTCGCGCCATAGGGATCTGTCGATACCGGCGCCAGATCCTGCGTTTCGACGAAACTGTAGGTGACAACGACCTGCGTGCCCACGGATGTCTGTCCGTTCCAGCGAAAGACGTCATCGTCCAGATAATATAATAGGGCCGAATAATCGGATACCTCAGACATCCCAATCTCCACACACCAATTCCACGCATCAACGTTTCGTCAGGGAATGTGGCTGCCATGCGGCTTGAGATTGGCGGAAACCGCGCAGTTCAGCGCATCTTTAATAAGTTTTTAATAATTTCAGGGATTAAACGGGAATGATTGAGGTCCGAATATCGCCATTTAGCGAAATGGGCTGCCTCATTTTTTCCTATATTCGGGTGCAATTTCGCCATTTGGCTAGAACAGTTTCGATTCCGAAAACAATGCTGTTGAAAAGGGAATCGCAATGCAACAGGAACCCATCGAAACCCGCACTGTTGGCGCCATTGAACCGGGCGTTCTGACCATGATCCGGGATGAGCGTGAAAAGGCGCTGAGCACCCGTGAATGGCAATTTCGCCTGCGTGGCTATGGCTATGGCATCAAGACGATCGAAGGCGAACAGATCCTGACCCGTCTGCCCCAGGGCATCGCGGTTGGCGTGTTGCCGCCGGAGTTTTTCTGAGCCCGCCCGCATCCCCCACGCATTGGTGACGGATGCGGTGCGGCCGAATTTGGCTCGGCAGCCTGATTACATGTCGCGGTCCGGCAAAGCGCCGCGCGCCGGAGCAGGCTCCCAGTTATCGATAATCTCCACGGCCTCTTGTGCCGTTTCGACGAACCGGAACAGATCAAGATCCTGTTCGGAAATGGTCCCGGCATCCGCCAGGGCCTCCCAGTTGATGATCTTTTCCCAGAACGCGCGCCCGAATAGAATGAAGGGCACCCGTTCCATGCGGCCGGTCTGGATCAGGGTGAGGCTCTCGAACAGCTCATCCAGGGTACCAAAGCCACCCGGAAAGACGGTGATCGCCCGGGCCCGCATCAAAAAGTGCATCTTGCGCACCGCGAAATAGTGGAAGTTAAAGCTGAGATCCGGCGTCACATAGAGGTTCGGTGCCTGCTCATGCGGCAGAACGATGCCAAGGCCGATCGAATGCCCCCCGGCATCGCTGGAACCGAGGTTCCCTGCCTCCATCACGCCCGGCCCGCCGCCCGTCACGATGACATTGTGCTGTCCAACAGTCTCCAGGGATGTCAGCGTCATCAGCCGGGCAAATTCCCGCGCCTCATCGTAGAAATGAGAAAGCTCCGCAAGGGTCTGCGTGCGGGCCTGCTCCTTGTTTTGCGGGCTGGGAATGCGCGCACCGCCGAACATGACGATGGTGCTTTCGATCCCCTTTTCATCCAGCAGCAACTGCGGTTTCAAAAGTTCCAGCTGCAACCGCACCGGGCGCAGCTCGTCCCGCAGCATGAATTCATTGTCGTCAAAGGCCAGCCGATAGGACGGGGAACGGGTCTGCGGCGTATGCGGCAGATGTTCGGCCCGGCTCCGGTCGGATTGGGCGTCGGGAAACCGGCTTTTGCGATCGTCGCTCATGTGAAAAGACCTGCATGTTATGCTCAACTGCTGCCATGTCTATCGTTGCCCTGCCTCCGGCGCCAGCCCGCACACACCGCTCGCCCCTTGCACCCGGAGCGAACTGGCGTAGTCTCCCGCCGAAAGACAAGAAAAGGCGGACGATATGGATTGGACAGGCGATATCGCAGCAGCGGCAGAGCGCATTCGGGACCACGTGCAGGTGACCCCCGTGTTGCAGACGAAAGGGTTTGATCTGGACCGGCCGATCGAGCTGAAGCTTGAACACATGCAGCATACCGGCAGCTTCAAGGCGCGTGGCGCCTTCAACACCCTGCTCAGCTGTGATGTTCCAGATGCAGGCATCGTCGCAGCCTCGGGCGGGAACCACGGCGCGGCCGTGGCCTATGCCGCCAGCAAACTGGGTCATCGCGCCCGCATCTACGTGCCCGAGATGGCAGGCCCCGCGAAAATTTCACTGATCCGCGACACCGGCGCCGATCTTCAGGTGGTGCCCGGTGCCTATGCCAATGCGCTGGAACTGGCGCAGGCCTATGAACAGGAAACAGGCGCCATGCAGGTGCATGCCTATGATGCGCTCGGCACCGTGGCGGGTCAGGGCACCTGTTTCGCCGAATGGCAGGATCAGGGGCTAAAGGCCGACACCGTGGTGATAGCGGTCGGCGGTGGCGGGCTGATCGCCGGGGCGCTGGCCTGGTTCAATGGCACCAAGAAGATCGTCGCGGTCGAACCCGACACCTCCTGCGCGCTCAATGCCGCCCTTGCCGCCGGGGCACCAATCGATGTTGAGGTTTCAGGCGTCGCCGCCAACGCACTTGGCGCCAAACGCATCGGGTCGATCTGCTATGATCTGGCGCAGGCGCGCGGCGTCACATCGGTAACGGTTCCGGACGAGGCCATCACCCGCGCGCAGCATGCCCTGTGGCGCGAGCGGCGCATCCTGACCGAACCGGCGGGCGCAACCGCACTGGCGGCACTGATGTCCGGCGCCTACCAGCCTGACCCTGGCGAACGTGTGGCCGTGCTGGTCTGTGGTGGCAATATCGCCCCAGATCCGCTGCAGCCGCAGGGCTAAGGCTTGCGGCAAGGCCAAAGGCACCCTATCGCAGGGCCATGACCGCCACGATCGCAGACAGGATCTATAGCGCGCTGAGCGAGCGCATCGTCACCGGGCAATTGCCCGCGGGCGAAAAGCTGCGTCAGGATCATATCGCCCGCGAATTCGACACCAGCCATGTGCCAGTGCGCGAAGCGCTGTTGCGGCTTGAGGCGCACGGGCTGGCGCGGTCAGAGCCGCGCCGGGGCACCCGCGTCAGCGCGCTGGATCCGGCCGAGATCCGCGAGGTGATCGAAATGCGGGTGGCGCTGGAGGTACTGGCGCTGACCCATGCCTTCCCCCGGCTCAGCGACGCCGACATCGAGACCGCCGACGCGGCACGCATCGCCTGCGACGAGGCCGAGGACATGGCAAACTGGGAACGGCTCAACCGGCAATTCCACCGCATCATCCTGGCGCCCTGCGGGATGCCGCGGCTGCTGGCCTCGATCGACGATTTGCATATCGCAGCGGCGCGGCACCTGTTTGCCAACTGGCAGCACCAGTGGCGGCAGCGCGCCGACAAGGACCACGCCGCCATCATACAGGCCATGATGCGCCGCGATGCGGCAGCAGCCTGTGAAATCCTGCGCCGCCACCTGCGCCGGGTGCGATAGATCGTCTGAGGACGCTCAAAGCCGCTGTTTCACCGCAATCCGCACATGACCTTCCCACCGAATACCGCTATGAAAGCGCGAAACGACATTCTTGCCGGAGATACACGCATGTCCAACGCACAGCTGGAAACCGCAATCGAAGCCGCCTGGGAGGCTCGTGACACCATCACACCCACCACCACCGGCGAGCAGCGCGAAGCAATCGAAGATACGCTTAACGCGCTCGACAGCGGCAGCTTGCGCGTGGCCGAAAAGCTGGAGAATGGCGACTGGCACGTGAACCAGTGGGCGAAGAAAGCCGTTCTGCTGGGCTTCCGCATCAAGGACATGGAAATCCAGTCCGGCGGCCCGCAGGGCTCTGGCTGGTGGGACAAGGTCGACAGCAAGTTCCTGGGCTGGGGTGAAAACCAGTGGAAGGCCGCGGGCTTCCGCGCGGTGCCGAACTGCGTCGTGCGCAAATCCGCCTTCATCGCGCCGGGCGTGGTCCTGATGCCCTCTTTCGTGAACCTCGGCGCCTACGTCGATGAGGGCACCATGGTCGACACCTGGGCCACCGTCGGCTCCTGCGCGCAGATCGGCAAGAACGTACACCTGTCGGGCGGCGTCGGCATCGGCGGCGTTCTGGAACCCATGCAGGCCGGCCCGACCATCATCGAGGACAACTGCTTCATCGGCGCCCGTTCCGAAGTGGTCGAAGGCTGCATCGTGCGCGAAGGTTCGGTGCTGGGCATGGGCGTCTACATCGGCAAGTCGACCAAGATCGTCGACCGTGAAACCGGCGAAGTGATGTATGGCGAAGTCCCGCCCTATTCGGTTGTGGTCTCCGGCTCCATGCCGTCGAAGAACGGCATCAACCTTTACTGTGCGGTAATCGTGAAGCGCGTCGATGCGCAGACCCGCTCCAAGACCGGCATCAACGAGCTGCTGCGCGACTGATCCCGGCCTGGACTGGCACTGTTTGAAACGCGCCCCCTCCGGGGCGCGTTTTTCGTTACAGGATACCCGGCAGATTCAGCTGGTGCTCACGCGCGCAGTCCTTGGCGATCTCATACCCTGCATCTGCGTGGCGCATGACGCCGGTGGCCGGATCGTTCCACAGCACCCGTGCGATACGGTGGTCGGCATCCTCGCTGCCATCGCAGCAGATCACCACGCCGGAATGCTGCGAAAAGCCCATCCCAACCCCGCCGCCATGGTGCAGCGACACCCAGGTCGCCCCCGAGGCGGTATTGAGCAGCGCATTCAGCAGCGGCCAGTCCGACACCGCGTCGGATCCATCCATCATCGCCTCCGTCTCGCGATTGGGCGAGGCGACCGAGCCGCTGTCGAGGTGATCGCGGCCGATGACGACCGGCGCCGACAACTCGCCATTGCGGACCATCTCGTTGAAGGCCAGCCCGGCCCGATGCCGGTCGCCAAGGCCGATCCAGCAGATCCGCGCAGGCAGGCCCTGAAAGGCGATCCGTTCCTCTGCCATATCAAGCCAGCGATGCAGGCCCTCGTTCTCGGGGAACAGCTCTTTCATCTTGGCGTCGGTCTTGCGGATATCCTCGGGATCGCCCGACAGCGCGCACCAGCGGAAGGGACCAATGCCCCGGCAGAACAGCGGGCGGATATAGGCGGGCACGAAACCGGGGAAGTCAAAGGCGTTTTCCAGCCCCTCCTCCAGCGCCATCTGGCGGATGTTGTTACCGTAATCGACGGTGGGAATGCCCATCGCGTGGAACTGGCACATCGCCTCCACCTGCACCTTCATCGAGGCACGGGCGGCCTTTTCCACCGCTTTAGGGTCTGTTTCTCGCTTCTGCTTCCACTCGCCCATGGTCCAGCCCTGCGGCAGGTAACCATTCACCGGGTCATGGGCCGAGGTCTGGTCGGTCACCAGATCGGGGCGGACGCCGCGCGCGACCAGCTCGGCAAAGACATCGGCCGCATTGCCCAGAAGGCCAACGGATTTTGCCTCTCCGGCGGCAGTCCAGCGGTCGATCATCGCCAGGGCCTCGTCCAGGGTCTCGGCCTTCTCGTCGAGGTATTTCGTGCGCAGGCGAAAATCGATGCTGTCGGGGTTGCATTCCACCGCCAGACAGCAGGCGCCCGCAAAGACCGCTGCCAAAGGCTGAGCCCCGCCCATACCGCCAAGGCCGCCGGTCAGGATCCACTTGCCACGCATATCGCCGCCATAGTGCTGGCGGCCGGCCTCGGCAAAGGTTTCATAGGTGCCCTGCACGATGCCTTGGGTGCCGATGTAGATCCAGGACCCGGCGGTCATCTGGCCGTACATCATCAGCCCCTTTTTATCGAGTTCGTTGAAATGGTCCCAATTCGCCCAATGCGGCACAAGGTTCGAGTTGGCGATCAACACGCGCGGCGCATCCTTGTGGGTCTGGAATACCCCAACGGGTTTGCCCGATTGCACCAGCAGGGTCTGATCTTCTTCGAGCGCGCGCAGGTTGTCGACGATCAGGTCGAAGTCCTTCCAGGTCCGCGCGGCGCGGCCAATGCCGCCATAAACCACCAGCTCGTGCGGGTTTTCGGCGACGTCGGGATGCAGGTTGTTCATCAGCATCCGCAGCGGCGCCTCTGTCAGCCAGCTTTTTGCGCTGATCTCAGGGCCGGTGGGGGGATAGATATCGCGGTTGTTCTTGCGGGGATCGCTCATGTCGGCCTCCAGGTTTTCAGATCGGTCAGAATGCGGCTCAGATGCGCCCGCAGCCGGTCAGCGCGGGCGTTGTCATAGGTCCAGGGCGCCTGTTCAAGGCAATAGCAGCGCTGCGCCAGTTCCATCTGGATCGCATGCAGGCCCTCGGACGGGCGGCCATAGTGGCGGGTGGTCCAGCCACCTTTGAAGCGCCCGTTCAGGATCGCGGTGTAGCCTTCTGCTGCCTCACAATGGGCCAGGGTCAGCGCCTCGATCGCCGGATCGCAGGTCGTGCCCATATTGGTGCCCACGTTGAAATCCGGCAGCGGCCCGTCAAAGAGGAAGGGAATTTCGCCCCGGATCGAATGGCAATCATAGAGAATGGCAAAGCCGTGCTGTGCCCTGACCCGCTCCAACTCTGCCCCAAGCGCGGCGTGATAGGGCGCGTGATAGGCGTCGCGGCGGCGGGCGATCTCTGTTTCGTCCGGCTCCGCCCCTTGTGTCCAGATCGGGCGCCCGTCGAAATCGGTCAGCGGCACCAGCGTCGTGGTGTTCTGCCCGGGATAGAGGCTGACACCCGCCGGATCGCGGTTCACGTCGATGACATAGCGATGGACCGGGGTGCGCACGGTGGTGACCTCTTCCACCAGCCCCGCGTAAAGGTCGTGAATATGCCAGTCGGTATCGGCCAGTGCCCGGCCCGTCTCGTTCAGCCCCGCCCGGATGCCCTCCGGGACGTCGGTGCCGGTATGCGGCAGCCCCAGAACCAAAGGAGCAGAGCCACGGGTAACCTCGATCATCGCACCACCTCGGTTCCGGCGGCCCGGGCGATGTCACCGCTGCGGATCATGGCGCTGGCGGCCTCAATCTCGGGGGCGAGGTAGCGATCTTCGGCGAGCGGCGGGATCTCCGCCCGCAGCGCCTGCAGCACTTCCGTCAGCCGATCAGAGGTCACCAGCGGCGCCCGCGCCTCTACCCCTTGGGCGGCGCAGAGCAATTCGACGCCAAGGATCACAGACAGATTCGCGTTCATCCGCCCCAGCCGCAGTGCACCATGGGCGGCCATCGACACGTGATCCTCCTGATTGGCAGAGGTGGGGGTGGAATCGGTTACGCAAGGATTGGCCAGATGCTTGTTCTCGCTCATCAGGGCCGCCGTCGTGACCTCGGCAATCATGAAACCGGAATTGAGCCCCGGATCGGGGGTCAAGAAGGGCGGCAGGTCAAAGGACAGCGACGGATCCACCATCAGCGCCACACGGCGCTGCGCGATGGCACCGATCTCCGCCACAGCGAGGGCAATCTGATCAGCGGCGAAGCCAACGTATTCGGCGTGGAAATTGCCGCCCGACACGATCTTTCCGGCCTCGACCAGCACCAGCGGGTTGTCGGTGACCGCGTTTGCCTCGATCTCCAGCGTTGCGGCAGCCATCCGCAGCACGTCCAGCGCCGCGCCCAGCACCTGCGGCTGACAGCGGATGCAATAGGGATCCTGCACCCGGCTGTCGCCGTCACGGTGGCTTTCGCGGATCTCGCTACCACTCATGATGGCGCGCATCTCGCGGGCCACGTCAATCTGACCCGCATGCCCCCTGAGCGCGTGAATATCCGCGATCAGCGGCGCGGTGGACCCCATGATCGCATCCGTTGTCAGCGCCGCCACCACGATGGAGGCTTCGGCCAGACGCCAGGCATCAAACAATCCGGCAAGAGCGCAGGCGGTGGAAAACTGGGTGCCGTTGATCAGGCCCAGCCCCTCCTTTGGCCCCAGAACGATCGGCTCCAGCCCCGCCAGTTCCAGCGCCCTGGCGCCGGGCATGCGCGCCCCGTCATAGGTAGCCTCGCCTTCGCCGATCATCACCGCCGCCATATGCGCTAGCGGTGCCAGATCGCCCGAGGCGCCGACAGAGCCTTGCGAGGGCACAACGGGAATGACCCCGCATGCCAGCATAGCCTCGATCTGGGCGATCACCGACCAGCGCACACCGGAGGCGCCCCGTCCCATCGAGAGCAGTTTGAGCGCCATCATCAAGCGGGTGCGGTCTGCAGGCAGCGGATCGCCGACACCGCAGCAATGGCTGAGGATCAGATTGCGTTGCAGCGTGGCGGTGTCTTCCGGCGCGATCCGGGTCGAGGCGAGTTTGCCAAATCCTGTGTTGATGCCATAGATCGGCGCATCACCCGCTGCGGCGTCGGCCACCATCCGGGCTGCAGCCTCGACAGCGGGGCGCGCCGCCGGGTCCAGCCGGACCGGGGTGTCAGAGCGATACAGGGTTTCGAGCGTTTGCAGCGTCACCGCGCCCGGGGTCATCTCAATCATGGTCTGCCTTCGAAAATACGTGCGTGGAGCGGGTTGAAACCGATGCGATAGGACAGTTCGGCCGGGCGACTGACGTTCCAGATTGCCAGATCGGCGCGCAGGCCCGCCGCGATGCGGCCCCGGTCCGAAAGGCCCAGCGCCTGCGCCGCGTGGCAGGTCACCCCGGCCAGTGTCTCTTCCGGGGTCATGCGGAACAGGGTGCAACCCATGTTCATCGCCATCAGGAGCGAGGTCATCGGCGAGGAACCGGGATTGCAGTCCGTTGCCAGCGCCATCGGCACGCCGTGGTCACGAAACAGCGCGATGGGCGGCGCCTGGGTTTCCCGGATCGTGTAATAGGCACCGGGCAGGATGGTCGCGACACTGCCTGCCCCGGCCATTGCCGCAGCATCCGCCGCATTGGCATATTCAAGGTGATCGACCGACAGCGCCCCATAACGCGCGGCCAGCGCAGTGCCGCCCTGATGGCTCAGCTGCTCGGCATGCAGTTTGACCGGCAGGCCCAGTTCCTGCGCGCAGGCAAAGACCTGTTCGATCTCTGCCGGGGAAAAGGCGATGTTCTCGCAGAAACCATCCACCGCATCGACCAGTCCTTCGTCATGGGCCGCGCGCAGGGTGGGCAGGCAGGCCTCCTGCAGATAGGCCCCAGCGCGGCCGGTGTATTCCGGCGGCACGGCGTGGGCGCCCAGAAAGGTCGTGATGACTGTCACCGGGCGCATCTGCCCCAACCGACGGGCGGCGCGCAGCATTGTCAGCTCAGCCTCGCGGTCCAGCCCATAGCCGGATTTGATTTCGACCGTGGTGATCCCTTCGGCGATCAGCGCATCCAGACGCGGCAGGGCGCTCGCAACCAGTTCCTGTTCTGACGCGGCGCGAGTGGCCGAAACGGTCGAGACGATGCCGCCCCCGGCACGGGCGAGTTCTTCGTAAGATGCGCCGTTCAGACGCATTTCGAACTCCTGCGCCCGGTCACCGCCGAATACCAGGTGGGTATGGCAGTCGATCAACGCGGGCGTCAGCAGCCGCCCTTCGAGATCCTGCCGGTCCCAGTCTGCGTAAGTATCAGGCAGGTCAGCCTCAGCTCCGATCCAGTCGATCAGGCCATCCTTGATGGCGACAGCCGCTGCGGAAATAAGCCCATAAGGCGCGTCCCCCTGCACCAGCGTGGCAGCAGGTCCTCCGGTCAGCACGTATCGGGATGCGTCAGTCATCAGCCCCTCACAAAGTTCTTGATGCAGGATTGATATGAGCATATTCATATTATGTCTATACATAAGGTGATCAGATGCAGACAATTTTTGCACGGCAGGCCCGCACCCCATCGGGATGGGTCCAGAACGTCCGGCTGAGGATTGAGAATGGAGCCATTGCAAAGATCACCGCCAATGCGGCGCCCGGCGATGGGGATGCCCGCGTCGACACACTGTTGCCGGGGCTGGGCAACCTGCACTCGCATAGTTTTCAGCGGGCGATGGCGGGGATGAGCGAATACCGCGCCGCCGGGCAGGACAGTTTCTGGACCTGG
Organism: Pseudophaeobacter sp. C1-32P7; assembly: GCF_041008775.1. NCBI lineage: Bacteria > Pseudomonadati > Pseudomonadota > Alphaproteobacteria > Rhodobacterales > Roseobacteraceae > Pseudophaeobacter > Pseudophaeobacter sp. C1-32P7. Next base: position 233,884 of record NZ_JAXGFR010000003.1, read on the forward strand.
CGACAGCTGATGTATCGCTTTCTCGACCACCTCAGCCCTGAGCAGTATCAGGCCATCGCTGCGCTGACTTTCATGGAGATGCTTGAGGCCGGGTACACCGCCGTGGGTGAGTTCCACTATGTCCACCACCAACCCGGTGGCGCCCTATATGACGACCCAGCCGAGTTGAGCAACCGGGTCTTTGCCGCCGCTGGCGAGACCGGTATCGGCCTGACGCATCTGCCGGTTTTGTATTCCTATGGCGGGGCTGGGCAGCAGCCTCTGACAGGTGGGCAATTGCGGTTCGGCAATTCGGTGGACGGGTTTACCGATCTTGTGGCGCAGGTTCGCAGAAATGCTGACCGAGACCTGCCCGCCGACACCCGCGTTGGCATCGCTCCGCACTCCCTACGTGCCACCAGCCCCGAAGATCTGGCAGAGGTCCTGAAGATCCAAGACGGCGCGCCAGTCCATATCCATATCGCCGAACAACCCGCCGAGGTGAAGGATATCCAAGACTGGCTGGGCGCTCGTCCTGTCGAATGGCTGCTGAACAACGCGCCGGTGGGCAAGGACTGGTGCCTGATCCACGCCACCCATATGACCGAGGCGGAAACGCGGACGATGGCCACATCAGGCGCGGTCGCGGGGCTGTGCCCGATCACCGAAGCAAATCTGGGCGATGGCCCGTTTAATGGGGCGGAGTATCTGGCGCATGGCGGACGCTTCGGGATCGGATCGGATTCCAATATCCGCATTGCCCTGCCCGAAGAACTGCGCCAGCTGGAGTATTCCCAGCGCTTGCGCGATCTGGCCCGCAACGTGATGACCCCGGGACCGGGATCCGTCGGTGACACCCTGTATCTGGGCGCCGCCCGGGGCGGGGCGCAGGCGCTGGGCCGCGCCGCCGGACAGATCGAAACCGAGGCGCTGGCCGATCTTATTGCCGTCGACACCTCTCTGCCTGCTCTCTGTGCGCTGACGCCCGAACAACTGCTGGACGGTCTGTGCTTCGCCGCGGGTGACGGCGCCGTCACCGATGTCTGGAGCGCCGGGCGTCATCAGGTGAAACAAGGGCGCCACGTGGGCCGGGAGCAGATTCTGGCCGCCTTCCGCGACACAGTGCAGTCCTTGCGCGCCGCACTCTGACCGCGCGACTTTACAAAACGCGCCCGGGCGCCGAGAACGGATCGACCCTTTCGCCACAACCAACAGCAGGACAGCCGGTGCAGCCACAAAAGAAAACCAGTTTTCAGGATATCCGGGACGAGGTGCTGCGCCGCATTCAGGACCGGGTTTGGGATCAGGGTGCCCTACTCCCCACTGAACAGGAGTTGTCCGAGGAATTCGGCTGCGCCCGCGCCACGGTGAACCGCGCGCTGCGCGAACTGGCCGAACGTGGCATCATCGACCGCAAGCGCAAGAGCGGCACGCGCGTTGCCATCGCGCCGGTGAAACAGGCGCGGCTGGAAATCACCGTAACCCGCCAGCAGGTCGAAGACATGAACGCGGTGTATCGCTACCGGCTGGTCAGCCGTGCCGCCGTGCCTGCGCCGGGGTGGCTGTCCTCGCAGATGGGGCTGACGGCGGGGGCAGAGGTCCTGCATCTGCAATGCATGCATTACGCCGACAACAGCCCCTTTCAGTTCGAGGACCGCTGGATCAATATCGACGCGGTGCCGGATGTCGCGGAGGCGGATTTTTCGCAGACCGGGCCGAATGAATGGCTGCTGTCACGGGTCCCCTTTTCCAATGCTGAAATCACCCTGTCCTCGGTGGCGGCGGATGCGGCGCTGGCCGGGTTCCTTGGCACGCAAGAGGGCACGCCGCTGTTCCTCATGGAACGGGCAACCTGGTTTCAGGAGCAGCCGGTGACCTTTGTCCGGATGCATTTTCACCCGGGCTACCGGATGCGCACCCAGTACTGACCCCGCACCTGCCCCTCAGCCAGCCTTCAAAAGCAGCTGGCTTTCGTATCCTTTCAGCGCCGGACGGGCAGCGGGGCCGTAGGCGGACCAGTCGCCGCCGATGAGGTTCAGGATCTCGGCCCGCGTTTCACCATCAAAACTGGCAGCGGTTTCAAGGCCGGGATGATAGCTTTCGCTGTCCAGCCCGTTGCCCCGGATGATCTCATGCCGGTCAAACAGCAGGTGCACATAGGTCACCGGGCCGCCATCACGGCGCATGCGGATGCTGTCGCCGTTTACCAGATCCTTGGCCTTGACCAGAACCTGCGGCGCACCAAACAACAGCTCTGCCCGATCCGAGGACACAAGAACCCGGTGGCAGGGCGACAGCTCTAGCGCAGCGTGATCGCCCAGCGCGCCTGCGGCCAGAACCACCGGCGCATCGGCGCCCTCTGCGCGGCGGTGGCTGCGGCCGACCCAGCGCAGCGGCTGCAATCCATTGTCACGGGTATGAACCAGAGTACCCGGCTCCAGCTTCTCCACCGGCTGCGGCCCCGCGGCGGTATCAATCAACGTCCCGGCCACGAAACAGGGGACCGTGGTCATTTTCACCAGACCCGTGTCGGTATTCCCCAGCCCATCGGCAACCGTATAGGTAAAAGTCGTGGTCTCGGGATCGTCGACATCATCCTGCGCGGCAATGTCAAAGGTGCCATCGTCATTCAGGGTGATGCGCTGGCCGCCCGACAGGGTGACGGTGCTGCCCGCCACCACCGGCTGGCCGTTGATATGGGTGATGGTCAGCGTCGTGCCGGGCGTGTGGCTGTCATTGGCCAGCACATCCAGCGTGTCCGAACTGCCCTCATCCAGCGTGATTGCGTCATCCCCTGCCACCAGCGCGGTCTGGATAGAGTCCCCAGCGATCAGCAGGTTGGAATCGTATTTATCATCACCCGCATCCGCGATGCCGATCTTGATCGAGTTCACCTGCCCCGGCTTGACCGGCGCGGTCAGCGTCAACGTGATGGTGAAGCCGTCCATTTCGGTATTGTAGGTGTCGTCATGCTGGTTGTTGTCGACATAAAGATCCTGGTTCGACCCATCGTTGATATTGTCGATGGAAATGTCACCGCTGCCGATCGTCAGCTCGGCCTGCTCGCCGTTGACCCAGACCCCGACCGCGTCGTTGAACCCCTTGTTGACGTACTCCAAATACTCTTCCGAGGAGAACACGAACTGCATGGTCAGCGTCGAGCCCGCCGGAATAAAATTCGCCTCGAACACCGCCGCATCATAGGTCTGCATACCCGCCAGATCGGTCAGGTCGGAATCGCCCGCTTCTCCGTGGCGAGTCGTGGTCCGCGAGCTGGTGTTCACGTCACCGCTGCTGTTGGTCACATCCGTCACATTGCCAGTCGACAGGATCACGCCGGTGTCCGAGGGGGTGATCTCGGAGGCAACCGTGTCGCCATCCGAATAGATGCCTGAGGCGTCTTTGGCGCCTGTGTAGCTGGCATTGAGAACGGTAATTCCGCTGCCGAACATCGCATCCGCCATCTGCGCCGCAGAGGCTGAGGTATCGACGGGCAACTCGGATGCAATGGGCATAAGATCGGTCCTGAAAAAGCATGAGCAAAACAGAAAATCGGCCCGGCACGTGAGAACCGGCCCCGCCTCCCTTAGCAGACCCGGAGTTGAGGATCGGTAAACCAGCGCAAATGACAGCCTCGCAGACCACTTCTGCAGGCTCTAAGACGATTGACCGCGCAGCGCGCCCCGCGTATGGCCTGCGCCATGGAAAAGAAGAAACCCTCCCGCCAGCAGGTCTATACGCTGCTGGTTCAGATTGGCCGCAAAGAAGGCGACGGGCTGCCCGATGGCGCCTCGGGCGCTGCGCTGATGGTCTATGCCTCCGGCGTGGATGAAGCCGAAGCCGTGCGTGAAACGGTGGCGATCCTGAAACAGGCCGACACCGCGCCGCTGGATGTGACCGGATATGGCACCCTGGCCGAGCGCGAAGCCGAAGGTCACGAGATCGGAGAGGAAGAGCGAGAGCTGATGGACCGCGCACTGGCGGAGAACGCCGTCATCGTCGCTCAGATGACGCCGTTCTTTGACGGGGAAGAACCCACCATCCACTGAACGCGTACCCGGGGGTCCAGATCACCTCGATCCGCCGAACCAGCGTTTATAAAGCTGATCATAAGTGCCGTCTTCTTGCAGTGCCAAGAGCGCGCGGTTGGCTTCTTCCGTGTGTTCTGAGCCCTGCGGGAACAGAAGACCGTAATTCTCCCGCAGGAAAGCAGACCCAATGGTGCGCCCGTGGGCCTCGCCTTCGTGTGTGACGTAGTAATTCAGCACCGGCGCGTCAAAGACCACCGCGTCGATCTTGCGCCCCTCAAAAGCTTCGATCAGCTCTTCCAGTCCCGGGTAGCCATAGAAATCGATATCCCGCCGCTGCAGGAAGCCCGATGCCGTGGATCCCTCGATGGTGCCGACCCGCTGCCCATAGAGGTCATTGACGGAATTCACCTTGCCGGTGATCGCCTCGACCGTCATCGCCGTGGTGATCTTTGCGACAAAGACCGACACCACGAACAGCGATGAAATCACCAGCAGCACCCCGAACAGGCGACCGATGGGGGTGCGGGGGACGCGCTCTTCAAAACCGCCATTCACCACCAGATTCAGCGCCCACCAGAAGGACGGAAACCAGGCTTCTTTCAGCGGTCGGTCGAAATAGGGCTGGGCGCGGCGTTCGAATGTCCACATCAGCATGCCACCCCCGAACAGCAGCAGGAACGCCAGACCGATGGCAATCGCCAGATCCCAGGACAGCATGGCCCGCCACAGCGACGGCGCCCGCACGTCCTCGGCATGCACCATGATCTGCAGCCCGCTTTCGAACACTGGCTGGCTGAAATCCATTTCGGTTTCGCGCGCCGCCGTGATCGAGATATTGGCCGCCGCCATATCCACCGTGCCGTTGCGCACGCCCTCCAGCATCTCGGCAAAGGTCTCGGTCCGGTTGATCTCGTAGTTCCAGCCAAGGCGATCAGCCATCGCCTCCACCAGCTCGATCGAGAATCCGGTATCGACCCCATTTTCCACCATTGAAAACGGCGGCCGCGTCACGGTGTTGACCGTCAGCATCTGGGCCAGGCTAACCTGTCCCCAGAGGGCAAACATCATCAATAGAAGAAGACGGAAGAAAGACACGTCGAAATCACGACCCTGGATTAAGGAAATCAGAAATGTCTTAGGCCGGATAATAGCATCACGCAAGCGTGATGCCGCGCGCTCCCCTCGGGTCATGCTCTGCCCTGCCCAATGGCGCGGCACAGGAGGCAGACTTCTTGCTCAGCCGATCTGCATAGCCGACAGCAAACGCCCCTCAGCCCCGGACAGGGCCCGCCGGGCCGCAGGTCCATAACCGGTGCCGGTTTCCGGGTCCAACTCGGGGAACAGGGCGCAGATTTCATCCAGCACCCTCCGTTCGAACAGGTTCGGGGTTTCCGGACCGGGCAGGAAGCTTTCGCTGGGCAGGTCCTCAGAATAGATCACCTGATGGCGGTCGAACATCAGGTGGACATACTCCACCTCGCGGCAGGGAGAGGGCCGGACCGTTCTGTCATTGATCAGATCCCGCGCCGTCACCAGAACCTCGGGTTCGCCAAACAAGAGTTCCGCCGCAGCGCCGCGCACCAGCACCCGGTGCTGCGGAGAGACGGACAATGTCCGGTGCGCGCCAAAGCTGCCCGCAGCAATCCGTACCGGTGCCAATTCCCCGGTCCCGGCAACCCGGCGCGATCCGGTCCAGCGCACCGGCTGCGGCCCGTCATCGCGGGTCATGACCAGATCCCCGGGCATCAGGCTCTCCACCGGCACTTCGCCGCGCGGGGTGCGGATCAGCGTCCCTGCCACAAAGCAGGGGATCGAAGTCGCATTCACCACCCCGGTATCTGAATTGATCCCATTGCTGACGGTATAGGTGAAGGTGAAATCCTCCACGTCGCCATCCCCGACCAAGGTCAGCGTGCCATCACCGTTCAGCTCGACCGTCTGCCCGGTGCTCAGCGTCACCAGCGATCCTGCTGTGACCGCGACACCATTCAGATGGGTGATCGTCAGCGTGCTGCCCGACACATTTGTATCATTTTCCAGCACATCGATCGTCTTGCTGCCGTCGGCCTGCACGTGCGCCAGATCCGTCTGCGCCACCAGATCTGTCTGGATCGAATCCCCGGCAATCAGAAGGTTACTATCGTATTTGTTGTCGCCCACATCGGCGATACCGATGCGCAGGGTGTTCACCTCATCCGGGTTGACCACCATCGTCAGCGTCATGGTGAGCGTCAGCCCGTCCATTTCGGTGTTATAGGCATCGCCGGTATTGTCGAGATAGAGGTTCTGATTGTTGGTAGAACTGACAGTGTCCGGGTTGGCGGTGTCGCTACCCACCTCCAACTGTACCTGTTCGCCATTGATCCAGACCGAGACCGAGTCCTGATAGATCGAATCCTGGTATTCCGGAAATTCCTCGGACGAAAAGATGAACTGCATCGTCATCACGTCCGCATCGGGAATGAAACTTACATCCAGATAGGAGGCATCATAGGTCCGCGCGCCAGCAGCCGCGTTGAAATCGGCGTTGTCGTTCTCACCGCTGGTATTGGTGGACTGGTTGGCCCGCTGGTTCGCCTCGCCGCTGGAATTGGTGTAGTCATCCGCGCGGCCCGTCGACAGGATCACCCCAGTATCGCCCGGCGTTGCACCGGGGGCTATTGTATCGCCGCCCGAGTAGATTGCAGAGGAACGACTGTCGCCGGAATAGCTCGCGCTGACCACCGTGACGCCGGTGCCAAAGATCTCTTCCGCCATCTGATCGGCAGACGCCGCCAGATTGTAGTTCAGTTCAGACGCTGCCACCATTGCCCTGCCCTCACTCATAACGATGAGACAGACCATCCGGCGCATTGAAACGCCTTTTCGGCGCCATGCGGGGTAAAGACCCTTCCGGGTCCTGTTTTCCGGGATGCAGTGGCCACATGGACCTGTACTGCGCGTTGGTGACCTGCCTCAGGTCTTCTTGGTTAATGGATTATTAACACGATTCTTTTTGCCTGTCCCCGCCTCTGAAGGGGGTACACAAAATGACCTTTTTTGCGCCACGTTTCGCCCCCTCTCCGCCCTTTCACAGTCCCATGACCTGCCCCCTTGGCGACCTTCTGGCGGTTTGCACCTTGCCGGGATCCACGCTAGGCCATGACAAACCGGAATTTCAGGAGCCCACCGCATGTCCCCGACCGATCCCGCCCGCCTGACCGCCGATCTGATCCGCTGCCCGTCGGTCACCCCTGAAGAGGGCGGCGCGCTGGAGCTGCTGGAACAGATCCTAAGCGCAGCAGGCTTTGACTGCGCCCGGGCAGACCGCGGCGGGATCAGCAACCTGTTTGCCCGCTGGGGTGCAAAAGGCCACGCCCGCACCTTTGGCTTCAACGGTCACACCGATGTGGTGCCCGTGGGCGATGAAGCAGCCTGGACCGTCGATCCTTTTGGCGCCGAGGAAAAAGACGGCATCCTTTATGGCCGGGGCGCCACCGACATGAAATCGGGCGTTGCCGCCTTTGCCGCTGCTGCCATCGATTTTGTGCAGACCACCCCGCCCGACGGCGCCGTCATCCTGACCATCACCGGCGATGAAGAAGGCGATGCGCTGGACGGCACCACCGCGCTGCTGGACTATATGCAGGAACAGGGGGAGGCCATGTCGGTCTGCCTGGTAGGAGAGCCCACCTGCCCCAATACCATGGGCGAGATGATCAAGATCGGGCGCCGCGGATCGCTGTCGGCATGGTTCACCGTGACCGGCAAACAGGGCCACTCCGCCTATCCGCACCGGGCCAACAATCCGCTGAGCGCCATGGCGCGGCTGATGGATCGTCTCGCCAGTCACGAGCTGGATCAGGGCACCGAACATTTCGACGCCTCGACGCTCGCGGTTGTCACCATCGACACTGGCAACCCGGCGACCAACGTGATCCCGGCGCAAAGCCGCGCCACCGTAAACATCCGCTTCAACGATGCCCACAGCGGCGCCAGCCTGACGGAATGGCTGCGGGCAGAGGCCGACAAGGTCGAAGCCGAGTTTGGCACCACCATCGACATGCAGGTCAAGATTTCCGGCGAAAGCTTCATAACGCCGCCGGGCGCGCTCTCCGATCTGGTCTCAACCGCAGTGGCGGCGGAAACCGGTGTCACGCCGGAGCTGTCCACCACAGGCGGCACCTCGGACGCGCGCTTTGTCAAATCGCACTGCCCGGTGGTGGAGTTCGGCCTCGTGGGCAACACCATGCATCAGGTGGATGAAAACGTTGAAATCGCGCAGATTCACCAGCTGAAAGCCATCTATTCCCGCATCCTGAAAGACTATTTCGCATGACGGCGCAGATTGCGGTCACCGAGGACCGCGAGGCCTGTTTTCGCCTGCGGTTCGATGTTTTCGTCACGGAACAGGGCGTACCTGTCGAGGAAGAGATCGACGCGCTGGATGATGTGGCAACCCATCTTCTGGCCACGCAGGATGGACAGCCCATCGGCACCGCCCGCATCGTCTTTGCCGGTGACACCGCCAAGATCGGGCGGGTTTGCGTCACACAGGCGGGCCGGGGAACCGGTCTGGGCAAGGCGCTGATCGAAAAGGCGGTGGAGATCGCCCGCCAGACACCCGGTATGTCCCGCGCCAAGCTGGGCGCCCAGCTGCACGCCCTCGGCTTTTATGAAAAGCTGGGCTTCACAGCCACCGGCCCCGTCTATGATGACGCCGGGATCGACCACCGTGATATGGTTCTGGACCTGAACTAAGATGAAACGCCAAACCCTTGTCATCATGATCAAGGAACCGCGCCCGGGTCGGGTCAAAACGCGGCTGGGACAGGGGATCGGCGTGATCCCCGCCACCTGGTGGTTCCGGCATCAATCGGCCCGATTGATCCGATCCTTGCGCGATCCACGTTGGCAGATCGTTCTGGCGGTGGCCCCGGACCGGGCCGTCACCTCCCGCGTCTGGCACGCTGATCTGCCGCGTCTGCCGCAAGGCGGCGGCGATCTGGGACAGCGCATGAAGCGGATGCTCAAGGCGGCGTGCTCTGTCCCGGTCGATAGGCTGGGCCGCGCCCCGGTGCACGGTCCTGTCTGCCTGATCGGCGCCGACATTCCCGGCATCACCCGCGCCCATATCGCCCGTGCCTTTGCCGCGCTGGGGCACTCGGATGCGGTGTTCGGCCCAGCCACCGATGGCGGCTACTGGCTGGTCGGAGCAAAACACCCGGCCCGCCTGCCGCAAACCCTGTTTCAGAACGTGCGCTGGTCCAGCGAGCACGCGCTGGCCGATTCTGTCGCGACGCTTCCGGAATGGCGCATTGCGCAAACAGACATCCTGAACGACGTGGACACGGCAGCAGATCTGCGCCAAAGCCGCAGCTGACCCGCTCTTTTCATCATGACCTTGTCTTCGGGTCATGATACGCGGGAGATATGACCCGTATCCCCTCCAAGGCCGAAATCCTCGACTGGATTTCCGCCCACCCGACCCAGAACTCGAAACGCGACATTGCCAAGGCCTTTGGCATCAAGGGGGCTGACCGTATCGACCTCAAGCGCGTGTTGAAGGAACTGGAGGCCGAAGGGCACTTGGAGAAGCGCAGGAAAACCTACCGCGATCCAGAACAATTGCCGCCCGTCACCATCCTGACGGTCAAACGTCCAGACCGGGACGGCGATCTGTTTGGCCGCCCGATGGAATGGCACGGCGAAGGGGTGGAACCCATTATCCTGCTGATGCCGCGCGCCTCGGATCCCGCATTGGGGGAAGGCGACCGGATCCTGGCCCGGCTGACCGCCGTCAAAGGCGCGGATCACAATTACGAAGCCCGGCTGATCCGCCGTATCGGTACCAACCCCAAACGGGTGCTTGGCGTCTTTCGCACCGGTGCCGAAGGGGGCCGGATCGTTCCGATCGACAAATCCAGCTCGACCGAATGGAGCGTGGCGCCGGATGCAACGGGCGGCGCCAAGGATGGTGAACTGGTCGAGGCCGAACAGGCCGGTCCCAAGACCCGTCTGGGCCTGCCGCGCGCGCGCGTCGTCGAACGTCTGGGCGACCCATCGGCGCCCAAGGCGGTATCGCTGATCGCGATCCACCAGCACGGCATTCCTGACCAATTCCCCGATCAGGTGATGGCCGAGGCGGACGCCGCCAAACCCATTGGCCTGAAAGGACGCGAAGACCTGCGCGACCTGCCGCTGATCACCATCGACCCGGTGGATGCGCGCGACCGCGACGATGCCTGTTTCGCCGAGGCCGACACCGATCCCAAGAACCCCGGGGGCCATGTGATCTGGGTCGCGATTGCCGATGTGGCCGCCTATGTACGCCCCGGCTCGGCGCTGGACCGCGAGGCTCGTAAACGGGGCAACTCCAGCTATTTCCCTGACCGCGTGGTGCCGATGCTGCCGGACCGGCTGTCGGGCGATCTGTGCTCGCTGCATGAAAACGTACCGCGGGCCTCTGTGGTGGTGCGCATGCAGGTCGATGCGGAGGGCAACAAGATCGGCCATCGCTTCATGCGGGCGCTGATCAACTCCAGCGCCGCGCTCAGCTATCAGGAAGTGCAGGATGCCATGGACGGGCGCCCGAGCGAGAAGACCGCGCCCCTTCTGGAGGACGTGATCAAACCGCTTTATGCCGCCTATCGCGCCCTGACCAAGGCCCGCGCCGCGCGTCAGCCGCTGGATCTGGATCTGCCGGAACGGCGCATCGTGTTGGATGACGACGGCCAGGTCGCCTCGGTCAATTTCCGTGACCGGCTGGAGGCGCACCGGCTGATCGAGGAATTCATGGTGCTTGCCAATGTCGCAGCTGCCGAGACCCTGATCAAGAAACGCACACCGCTGGTGTTCCGCGTCCACGAAGAACCCGCGCCGAAGAAACTTGAGGCGCTGCGCGAAACGGCGCAGGCGGCAGGTCTGAACCTCGCCAAGGGACAGGTGCTGCAAACCCGGCATCTGAACGCGCTGCTCAATGCGGCGGCGGGCACGGACGATGCAGAGCTGATCAATATCTCGACCCTGCGGTCGATGCAGCAGGCCTATTACAACCCTGAAAACTTTGGCCATTTCGGGCTGGCCCTTCGCAACTACGCGCATTTCACATCCCCCATCCGGCGCTATGCGGATCTGATCGTGCACCGGGCGCTGATTACCGCCCATGGCTGGGGGCCGGACAATGGCAAGGATGGCCTCACCCCCGATGAAATCGAGCGGCTGGACGACACCACCACTCATATTTCCGAGACCGAGCGCCGCTCGATGATCGCGGAACGTGACACCACGGACCGCTATCTGGCGGCCTACCTGTCGGAACGGGTCGGCAATGAATTTACCGGCCGGATCAGCGGCATTGCTCGGTTCGGCGCCTTCGTGAAACTGGATGAAACCCATGCCGACGGGCTGGTGCCCGTGCGCACTATCGGACGCGAGTTCTTCCATTTCGATGCTGATGCCGGGACGCTGATGGGGGCCGATACCGGTCTCACGCTTGCCATCGGTCAGCGCGTCACCGTCAGGCTGACACAGGCCGCGCCGGTCACCGGCGGGCTGGAGCTGGAGCTGTTGTCGATCGAGGATCAGGCCCTGCCCAAAGGTGGCAGCGGGCGCGGACGACGCAGCCCGGCGGGCCGCACCGTCAAACGCAAGGCGGCAAAATCCAAACACAAGGCCGCCAAGACCAAGCGCAAGGTCGAACGCAAACGCCGCAAGTAAAACAGCCAATAGATCCGGCCTGCTACGCCGGTTCGGCGGCGCCTTGCGCGCCTGCCGATTGCACCCTTTTGCGATGGACCGGCAATGATTACATTCAAGCTGAGCAGACACTGAACCAAGGTAGTATTCCCATGCGGATCTGGATGAAGGCGGCAGCCCTTGCCGCGACCGGCGCAGTTGCAGCACAGGCCGGACCCGACGAATCCCTGCGCCCACCTGAGCGCCCGGTCGAACGGGGCGCCCCGGCGGCTGATGGCTCTTACCAGCTGGCGGCGGCGATCTCGTTGCGCCCCTTGAGCCGCCCCAGCGGGCTGGCACCAGACATCGTTCAGGACGATCAGGTGGTGCCGGTCGCCGCCAACAGTGGCTTTCAGGCCTGGATCAACGGATTCCGGCGCCGTGCCATGGCACAGGGGATCTCCTCTTCGACCCTGAATCGCGCCTTTCGCGGGGTGGAGTATGACAACGACGTCATTCGCCGCGACCGCAACCAGTCCGAGTTCACCAAGACGATCTGGGAATACCTAGACAGCGCCGTCTCGGACTCCCGGGTCAAGAACGGCAAGAAGGCCCTGCGCGAACAACGGCGCCGCCTGAACCGGATCGAAGCCACCTATGGCGTTGACAAAGAGGTGGTGGTCGCCGTCTGGGGCATGGAAAGCAATTATGGCAATCACCGCGGCAATATGAACGTCATTCAGTCACTGGCGACGCTGGCCTATGACGGACGCCGCGGGCGGTTCTTTGAAAAGCAGCTGATCGCGGCGCTGAAGATCCTGCAATCCGGCGACGTCGCCCCGCGCAAGATGACCGGCAGCTGGGCCGGGGCCATGGGGCACACCCAGTTCATACCCACCTCCTATCTGGCCTATGCTGTGGATTTCACTGGCGATGGCAAACGCGACATCTGGTCGGAAGACCCCTCTGATGCGCTGGCCTCGACCGCCGCTTATCTGAAGCGGTTCGGCTGGGTCAAAGGCCAGCCCTGGGGCGTCGAAGTGCAGCTACCGCGCGGGTTCAACTATGGTCTGGCCAGCCGATCGGTGAAGAAATCCCCCGCGGAATGGGCCCGGCTGGGTGTCGTGGGAACTAACGGGCGCGCTGTTCCCAACCATGGCACGGCCTCGATCCTGCTGCCCGCCGGCGGGAATGGCGCCGCCTTCATGATCTTCAAGAATTTCTCGGTCATCGAGCGCTATAACGCTGCCGATGCCTATGTGATTGGTGTGGGGCACCTGTCCGACCGCATCGCAGGCGGACCGGCGATCCAGGCGAAATGGCCGCGCGGCGACCGCTCCTTGAATTTCCGGGAACGCAAGGAGCTGCAGCAGCGCCTGTCGCGGGCCGGTTTCAACACTGGTGGCGTCGATGGGAAGATTGGCCCCAAGACGCTGGCCGCGATCCGCAGCTATCAGGCCTCCAAAGGTCTGATCCCGGATGGTTATGCCTCGCTCAAACTGCTGCGTCGCCTGCGCTGAGCCACACCTCACGACAAGCAAAAGAAAAGGCCCCGCATCCTCTGCGGGGCCTTCTTTATAACAGCGTTCTGTGGCGAATCAGCCTGGGCTCATGCCGCGCAGACGTTCGGAGCGGCGACGCAGCAGTTCCAGCACCGTCAGCAGGCAGATTGAGATCCCCACAAGGATGGTCGCAACCGCCAGGATGGTGGGCGAGATCTGCTCACGCAGGCCGGTGAACATCTGCCACGGCAGCGTCTTCTGACCGGCGGAGCCGACAAAGAGCACCACGACCACCTCGTCAAAGGAGGTGATGAAGGCAAAGAGACCACCGGAAATCACACCGGGCAGGATCAGCGGCATCTGCACCCGGAAGAAGGTGGTCACCGGATCGGCGCCCATGTTCGCCGCAGCACGGGTCAGCGAGCGGTCAAAGCCGACCAGTGTCGCGGTCACGGTGATGATCACGAAGGGAATGCCAAGCGCCGCGTGGGCCAGAACCACGCCGAAGTAGGTGCCCTGCATCCCGATGCGGCTATAGAAGAAATACATGCCCGCAGCCGAAATGATCAGCGGCACGATCATCGGAGAGATCAGGATCGCCATGATCGCGCGGCGGAAGGGCACGTGCGGCTGGCTCAGACCAATCGCCGCCAGGGTGCCGAAGCTGACCGACAGGATCGTCGCCATCGGCGCGATCTTGATCGAGTTCCACAGCGCCTGCTGCCAGTCGTCATTGCTGAAGAAGTCCTTGTAGTGCTTCAGCGAATAACCAGCCGGATCAAAGCGCAGCATTTCCGGAGTGAAAGTGAAGAAGTTCTCGGCGTTGAAGCTGAGCGGCATCACCACGAGGATCGGCGTGATCAGGAAGACGAAGATAACGCCGCAGATCACCCGGAAACTGTAATGCCACAGCACCTGACCGGGGGTCAGATAGGGCGGCAGATGCGCCCGGTAGCGCGAGGTCGCCAGCCAGAAAATGAACCAGCCCGCGAACCAGCCGAACAAGCCGCCCACCACCGCGGCGGGCAGCCCGCCGAACAGGTAGCCAAGCACCAGGAACAGCGCAAAGGTCGCCCAGCGCAGCGGTTTTTCCTTGTCGGTCATACCGGCAAAGACAAATCCAAGTACGCCCAGGATGGCGCCGCCGACGAGGATCCCGATCAGGCCGGTGGCCTGAGCGGTGCCCACGAAGAGACCAAAGAAAGCTCCGGCGCCAGCTGCCACGGCGGCGGTGAAACCGGGGGTTTGATTTGTAACAGGAGTCAATGCCATGTCGATTATCCCAGTTTCACGTTGTCGATGCCGACGATCTTGTCATAGGCCCAGTAGAGCACCAGAACGACGACCAGAAGGATCGCGCCAAGTGCAGCCGCGAGGCCCCAGTTCAGCGAAGACGAGATGTGATAGGCGATCCGGTTCGAGATGAAGACACCCTTGGTGCCGCCGACGATTTCCGGGGTGATGTAGTAGCCGATGGCCAGAATGAAGACGAGGATCGACCCCGCGCCGATACCGGGCACCGACTGCGGGAAATAAACCCGCCAGAAGGCCGTCCAGTTGGTCGCGCCCAGCGACTTCGCCGCGCGCAGGTAGGATGGGTTGATCGTCTGCATCACCGAATACATCGGCAGGATCATGAAGGGCAGCAGGATGTGGGTCATCGCCACGATGGTACCGAACTGGTTGTTGATCATCACCAGCCGGGCGTCATCCGCCACAAGCCCCAGCCAGATCAGCACGTCGTTGATGACGCCCTGTTGCTGCAGCATCACCTTCCACGCCGATGTCCGCACCAGAAGCGAGGTCCAGAAAGGCAGCAGCACCAGGATCATCAGCAGGTTGGCCGAGCGTGTCGGCAGGTTCGCAAGGATCCAGGCCACCGGGTACCCTAGCAGAATACAGGAACCCGTGATCACCAGAGACATGAACATCGTACGCTTGAGCAGCGTGATATAGATCTGCTGGTTCTCGGGACGCGCTTCGGCGCCATCCGGGCCTTTCTGCATGTCGATGGAGTTCAGGAAATAGCCGCTGGTATATTTCGGGCTGTAGGTCTGGATCGTGCGCCAGTTGTCGACGTCGCCCCAGTCTTCGTCGATGTCGAGGAAGGCTGCCTTGAAGGAAATCGGCTCCAGATCGGCCAGTGCTTCGCCCGCGGCCTGAAGTTCAGCCGCGCCGGGGCCGCTATAGCTGGCCAGTTTTTCTGCGCCACCGGGGGCCTGCACTTCGGTGGCAAAGGCCACGAAAACGCTTTCCCAGGGATCTTCTTCGGCCACGACATCCTGATCGATGATCGCCGTGAACAGCGCGAAATCGGTATAGGCGGTCGCCATGCGCGGGAAGAGTTCGGAAATCTCGGCGCCGGGCACAAAGCCGATATCGGCCGGGAAAACCTCATCCGTGAGATTGCGCATCTTTTCGCGCTGTGCGGTCAGCAGATCGGAATTGCCCGCCGCGCCACTGCCACCGGTCATGATTTCGAACCAGAGCGCCTCATCCTTGAGGGCGCGATCGGCAGCGCGTTCGATGGCTTTGACGTGGTCCTTGCCGATGTCATCAACCTTGCGGCCGCTGCTGCGGAACAGGGAGGAAATACCGGTCTGTTCATAGTTCAGGCGGGTGCCGAGCTTGGTATGCTCCTTAGCCTCTGCCGCCACAAATAGATCGTAATATAGCTCTTCATATACCGCGTCGCCGGGGGCTTCACCGCTTTTGGCGTCCCAGTCGGCAAGGGTGACCACGGTCTTGGGAAGCGTGTCCGAAACGATCCGGTTCTCGACCGAGCGGAACAGCATGTCGCCGATCGGGAGAATGAAGGTCAGAAGGATGAAGAGCAGAAGCGGTGCGATCAGCATCAGCGCACGCATCTTTTGCATTCTCAGGGCGCGGGCCAGGCTGCGCTTCAATGGCGTGCCGTCAGCCGCCAGAACCGGGCCGGATTGGGTGGTGTCGCTCATATCTATCCCTGTGTTTTGCCCGCTGTGTCGCCCGCGGGTTTTGCTCTTCCGGTCGTTCAGATGCGACCTGATACGAAGAGTGGGTGCCAGAGAGCGGCGGGCGCTCTCTGGCGAGGTCTTCAGACCGGCTTACTTGGCCAGCCACGCCTGGAATTTGGCGTCGATGTCGTCGCGGTAGTCAGCCCAGAACTCGTAGTTGTAGAGGAACGTGTTCTTTGCGTTTGCCGGATCGGTCGGCATGTGCGGCGCCATGTCGATGCCCAGTTCGGCGTGCTTGCCAACCAGCGGAGCGGAGGACGCACGGGCCGGACCGTAGGAGATGTACTTGGCCTGGTCCGCCAGACGCTGGGTGTCGGTTGCGAACATGATGTAGTCCAGCGCGCGTGCTTTACGCTCGTCGGACAGACCTGCCGGAATAATCCAGCCGTCCAGGTCGAACACCTGAGCGTCCCACATCATGGCGACGGGCTGCTTCTGCTCTTCGATGACCGAGAACAGGCGACCGTTGTAGGTGGAGCCCATCACGACTTCGCCGTCAGCCAGCAGCTGCGGAGTGTCGGCGCCAGCAGACCACCAGATCACGCTGTCCTTGATGGTGTCGAGCTTGGCCAGGGCCTGCTCTTGACCTTCTTCGGTCTCCAGCACGTCATAGACTTCGTCCTTTGCAACGCCGTCACAGAGCAGAGCCCATTCCATGTTGTTGATCGGACGCTTTTCCAGCGCGCGCTTGCCCGGGTAGGCTTCCAGGTCGAAGACGTCGCAGATGTCATCCGGAGGCGTGTCGCCAACCATGTCGGTGCGGTAGCCGAAGGTGGTCGAGTAAACGATCTGCGGGATGAAGCAGTCGGAGACCAGCAGTTCGCCGAAGTCTTCGGAGGCCGGGGTGCCATCGGGTGCGGCAGCCAGTTGCTCGTCCGCGTCGATTTCCATCGCCAGACCTTCGTCGCACAGACGCATCGCGTCCGCAGCAACCACGTCAACCACGTCCCAGGTCACGTTGCCCGCTTCGTTCATCGCGCGCAGCTTCGCAACCGCTTCGGCCGAGCTTTCGTCGTTGATGATCTTGACGCCGGTCTTTTCAGCATAGGGCTCGTGATAGGCCTTCAGCTGGGAGTTCGAATATGCGCCACCCCAGGACACGATGGTCATCTCGTCTGCCATTTCTGCGAACGCCATCGGCGCGCAGAGCGCCGTCGTGGCGGCAAGGGCTGTCAGTTTGGTGAGTTTCATAAACACTCTCTCCTTGTTGATCTTGAATTTAACTGTGATCCCCCGGTCACTTGGCCGCCGGGGGTTTCAAAGCGCGCGCCGTCGTCAGGCGTCCAGCGCGCGGCAGTCTTCGGGCAGCCAGCCGATTTCAATCTGCTGGCCCGGCTTCAGGCGAACCTGGTCCGGTGCGTTCCGTGTCTTGATAATGAATTCGTCATTTCCCGCCACCCGCAGACGGGTACGGAAGATGTCACCCATGTAGATGAATTCCAGCACTTCGGCCTTCAGGGTGTGGGCGCCTTCCTGCAGGCGTTCCTTGTTGTATTCGACCCGCTCGGGGCGAATGGAAACGCGGGTGCGCTCGCCGGGCTGGGATACGTTGATCGGCTTACAGTCGATCAATTCGCCACCATCCAGCTGCACCAGAGCAAGACCGTTGTTGATCTCTTTCACGGTGCCTTCAAGGGTGTTGTTCTCACCGATGAACTGCGCGACGAAGCTGTTTTCCGGCTCTTCATAAAGTTGATCCGGCGGCGCCAGCTGCTGAATACGGCCATCGTCGAACACAGCAACGCGGTCCGACATGGTCAGCGCTTCGGTCTGGTCGTGGGTCACATAAACCACGGTAATGCCCAGACGGTGGGCAAGATCGGTGATCTCGAACTGCATCTTTTCGCGCAGTTGCTTGTCCAGCGCGCCCAGCGGTTCGTCCATCAGAACCAGTTCGGGTTCGAACACCAGCGCGCGTGCCAGAGCGACCCGCTGCTGCTGACCACCCGAAAGCTGCGCAGGGCGGCGGCCGCCAAAGGCGCCCATTTCCACCATGTCCAGCGCGCGCTTGACCTTCTCTTCACGCTCGGACTTGCCCATCTTGCGGACTTCCAGCGGAAAGCTGAGGTTCTCGGCAATGGTCATATGCGGGAACAGCGCATAGTTCTGGAACACCATGCCGATGCCACGCTTGTGCGGCGGAATGTTGTTGATCGAAACACCGCCCAGACGGATATCCCCGTGGGTGGCGGTTTCAAATCCGGCAAGCATCATAAGGCAAGTTGTCTTGCCAGAGCCAGACGGCCCAAGCATTGTCAGAAACTCACCTTTAGGCATCACCAGGTTAAGGTCTTTGACGACGAGCGTTTCGCCATCATAACTCTTTTGGACACGTTCGAATTCAACGAACGCATCACTGTTTGACGCATCAGCCAAAACAGGCTCCCCGTGTTAATTTGGCAGTTTGGTCTGCACTCGTTGCACTGATGTAAACATACCCACCATGGTGGATGCAACCGGATCGTCCTTTCAGTGCTTGAAACTAGCTTAGGGACTAGCTTTCAGCGGATCGGACCGATTGCGACCGCAAAAGCAGAATTTGCGGCATATTTTAAATGATCATACAGGAGAATCCTCTGCCACGGGCTCCCTTTCACGAAAATGTGCAAGAAAAGGCCCTGCGCCGGGAAGATCCTTTGATTCCGGCGCAGGGCCTGTTTTTCAGGCAAATAATGCATGCCAAACACCGCTTTCCTGCCGAAATTCGGTGTTTGCGCTTAAGTTCAGGCGCTGTGCAGCAGGTCTTGCTCTTTCAGTGCGGCATAGCATTCGTCCAGCGACAGGCGGGCTCGTTCGATCAGGGTATCGATCTCGGCCGGGGTCATGACCAGCGGAGGAGAGATAATCATCCGGTCGCCCACATGGCGCATGATCAAATTATTGGCAAAGCACCGTTCGCGGCAGATATAGCCCACCGTTCCGGCAGGTGCAGCAAAGGCAGCCCGCGCTTCTTTGTTCGGTGTCAGCGCGATTGAGCCCATCATACCAACGATCTTGGCCTCCCCCACCAGCGGGTGATCAATCAGCGCCTCCCATTTCTCTTTCAGATAGGGCGCAGCCACATCCTGCACGTGACCAACCACGTTTTCCTCTTCGAGAATGCGCAGGTTTTCCAGCGCCACCGCCGAGGACACCGGGTGCCCGGAATAGGTATAGCCGTGATTGAATTCGTCGCTCGCGATCACGGCGGCGACCTCATCCGACACCACCGAGCCACCGATCGGCGCGTAGCCCGAGCTCAGCCCCTTGGCGATGGTCATGATGTCCGGGCGGATGCCCATGGTCTGGCTGCCGAACCAGTTGCCGGTGCGGCCAAAGCCACAGATCACCTCATCCGCGATCAGCAGGATCTCGTATTTATCGCAGATGCGCTGAATTTCCGGCCAGTAGGTTTCCGGCGGCACAATAACGCCGCCCGCACCCTGAACTGGTTCGGCGATAAAGGCTGCAACGCGGTCTTCGCCCAGTTCCAGAATCGCCTGTTCCAGTTCCTGCGCGCGCTGCAGGCCGAACTCTTCGGGGGAGGTGTCACCACCCTCGGCCCACCAATGCGGCTGGTTAATATGGTGGATATCCGGGATCGGCAGGCCGCCCTGTTCATGCATCGCCGACATCCCGCCCAGGCTGCCGCTGCCAACCGAAGAGCCGTGATAGGCGTTCTTGCGGCTAATGATGATGGATTTGGTCGGTTTGCCCTTCAGCGCCCAGTAGTGACGCACCATGCGGATGTTGGTGTCATTCGCCTCAGATCCCGACCCGGCAAAGAATACATGGTTCAGATCACCGGGCGCCAGTTCCGCAATCTTGTTGGCCAGAGCGATGACCGGCACATGCGAGGTCTGGAAGAAGGTATTGTAATAAGGCAGCTCGCGCATCTGACGGGCGGCGACATCGGCCAGCTCGTCACGGCCATAGCCGATGTTGACGCACCACAGGCCCGCCATCGCGTCGAGGATCTCGTTGCCTTCACTATCGGTCAGCGTGACGCCGCTCGCGCGGGTGATGATCCGGGCGCCTTTTTCCGCCAGTTCACCATTGGCGGTGAAGGGATGCATGTGGTGCGCGGCGTCCAGGGCCTGCAATTCGGCCGTCGGCATGTGGTTGGTGATCGCATTCATGGGAGTCGCTCCAAAAATAAGAGATTGGCCCCAGAATATGATCAAATTTCACGGTGTCAATCGAATCAGTTGTCCGGATCCAGCCCCATGCTGACCTGATCCATGCCCTGACAAACGTCCCGCTCCATCGCCAAAGCAGCCATTTCGGGATCCCTGCGACGCAAGGCCTCAAGGATGTCCTTGTGACGGTCCGGAAAGCTCTGGGTGCCAAAGCGGCCACAGACCACCCGCAGGGACGGGCCAAAGCGCAGCCATAGGCGATCCGCAAGATCGGTCAGGATCGGAGCGGCGGCGCGACTGTATAATGCGGTGTGGAAACTGTAGTTTTGCGCCAGATACCCCGGCACATCGCCTGCGGAAATCGCCTGATCCAGCGCCGTGTCGATACGCTCCAGCTCAGCGATATCGGCGTCCGAAACCTGTGTTGTTGCGAGCCTGACAAGCTCACACTCAATTGTTTTTCTTGCGAAAATAAGCTCTTTGACATCCGATGTCCGCAGCAGGGGAACGGAAACACGCCGGTTGCCCTGAAACACCAGAGCCCCATCCGAGATCAGTCGGCGGATCGCCTCGCGGACCGGTGTCATCCCAACCCCCAAAGCCGCAGTCAAACCCTGGATCGTTACCGCCTGCCCGGGCGCCAGTTCACCGAACAGGATCTGCGCGCGCAGCTTTTGATACACGGCCTCATGGGCCGGCGTTTTCGCCGCGCCGTCTTCTGCATTCTGGGCCGAAGATGTGATCTCTGTCACCTTGGGGTATCCTCCTAGTTTTTGGGCAGCTTGCACCAAGAACCACCCGGTGAAAACATAAACAGTATTGCCCCACGAGGCAAAACTTGATCAAATCCACCCCAGCCGGGCAATGAAACCGGCAGGCACAGGGAGATACTCATGACACTCAAGACGATGACACTGACCGCCGTCGTTGCCCTTAGCAGCACGGCCGCCATCGCGGAAGAGGTGCGCGTTTATAACTGGTCCGACTACATCGACGAAGCCCTTCTGGAAAAGTTCGAGGCAGAGACCGGGATCGATCTGATCTACGATGTATTCGACAGCAACGAACTTCTGGAAACCAAAATGCTGGCCGGCGGGTCGGGTTATGACGTGGTGGTGCCCAGCGGCACCTTCCTGCAGCGCCAGATCATGGCAGGCTCTTTCCAGAAACTGGACATGTCCAAGCTGCCCAACCACAAGAACATGTGGGATGTGGTCGAAAACCGCACCGAACAGTACGACCCGGACAACGCCTATTCCATCAACTACATGTGGGGCACCACCGGCATCGGTGTGAACGTCGGCAAGGTCAAGGAACTGCTGGGCGACGATGCCCCGATCAACTCGCTTGAGCTGGTCTTCAACCCCGACAACATGGAAAAACTGGCCGAATGCGGCGTGCATTTCCTGGATGCCCCGGCAGAAATGATCCCCGCTGCGCTGAAATACATCGGCGAAGATCCCGACAGCCATGACCCGGACGTGATCGCCAAGGCCGAAGGCGTCTTCATGGCTGTGCGTCCCTATATCCAGAAATTCCATTCCTCCGAATACATCAACGCGCTGGCGAATGGTGACATCTGCGTGGCAGTGGGCTGGTCCGGTGACGTGCTGCAGGCCCGTGACCGCGCCGCCGAAGCCGACAATGGCGTCGAAATCGCCTATCACGCGGCCGTCGAAGGCGCCCAGATGTGGTTCGACCAGATGGCCATTCCGGTCGACGCCCCGAACCCGGATGCGGCGCATGTGTTCCTGAACTTCATCATGGACCCGCAGAACATGGCGGCGGCATCAAATTACGTCTACTACGCCAACGGCAACAAGGCATCGCAGGAATTCCTGGTTGAGGACGTGATCGGCGATCCGGCGATCTACCCGGATGAAGCCACCCTGGCCAACCTGTTCACCACCACGCCCTATGCCCCCAAGGTGCAGCGCGTCGTGACCCGTCTGTGGACCAAGATCAAGTCGGGCACCTGATCCGATATCGCCTGATCCGGCAGGGCGCACCCTGTGCCCTGCCGGGCTATGCCAATACACCTTCCAAAGGGGCCAGTGCCGCTTTGGACCTGGACCGCGCAGGGGGCCGGATTGACACTTCCCGTTTTTGAACCCTGGAACGACCCCGAGGCCAAGCCTCTGATCGAGTTCCAAAATGTCACCAAACGCTTTGGTGAGTTCACCGCAATCGACGATCTGACAATCGGTATATACGAGCGGGAGTTCTTCGCGCTTCTTGGCCCCTCGGGCTGCGGCAAGACCACGCTGATGCGGATGCTCGCCGGGTTTGAAACCGCGACCGAAGGTAAGATCTATCTCGCCGGTCAGGATATCGCCCCGGTGCCGCCGAACAAGCGCGCGGTGAACATGATGTTCCAGTCCTACGCGCTGTTCCCGCATCTCAGCATCTGGGACAATATCGCCTTCGGGCTCAAACGCGAAGGCATGCCCAAGGACGACATCGCCGAGCGGGTGGAGAACATGCTGCGCCTGACCCGGCTGGAAAAATTCGCCCGCCGCAAACCGCACCAGATCTCGGGTGGACAGCGGCAGCGGGTGGCGCTGGCCCGGTCGCTGGCCAAGGCGCCAAAACTGTTGCTGCTGGACGAACCCCTTGGTGCGCTCGACAAGAAGCTGCGCCAGGACACCCAGTTCGAGCTGATGGACATTCAGGAGAAGACTGGCACCACCTTTGTCATCGTCACCCACGACCAGGAAGAGGCGATGACCGTCGCCAGCCGCGTTGCGGTGATGGACAACGGCAAGATCATGCAGGTCGCCACCCCGGATCGCATCTACGAGACCCCCAATTCCGTTTACGTCGCCGATTTCATCGGTGATGTGAACATCATCGACGGCACCGTCACGCCCACCGGCGAAGACAGCTATGCCCTGAACTGGAAAGAAGGGCAGGAACCGCTGACGGTCAAAACCCCCAACACGTTCTCGGACGGGCAGACCGCACATCTGGCCATCCGCCCGGAAAAGGTCACCATCACGGCAGACCGTCCCGAAAGCGCCGATAACGCGGTGCAGGGCAAGATCCTCGACATTGCCTATCTCGGCAATATCTCGACCTATCACGTTGAACTGCCCTCTGGCGCGGTGATCAAGGCGCAGGCTGCCAATACCCGCCGCATCTCGCGCCGGGCCTTTACATGGGAAGACACTGTCTGGCTGTCCTGGACCGCCACGGCAGGCGTCCTGCTGGCGAACTGATGCGCCGCTTTGCCCTGATCATTGTCCCCTACCTGTGGCTCTTTGCGCTGTTTCTGGTGCCTTTTGCCATCGTCCTGAAAATCTCGCTTTCGGATGTGGCGCTGGCGCGCCCGCCCTATATGCCGCAATTCGACTGGGCGACGGGCATCTGGACCTTCCTGTCCGAGCTGGACTTAGAAAACTTTGTCTGGCTGACACAGGACGATCTATACTGGAAAGCCTATCTCAGCTCGCTGCAGATCGCCTTCTTCTCGACTGTGCTGACGCTGCTGGCGGGTTATCCGATCGCCTACGGCATGGCGCGGGCGCCGTCCGAATGGCGCGCGACGCTGATGATGCTGGTGATCCTGCCGTTCTGGACCAGCTTCCTGATCCGCGTCTACGCTTGGATGGGCATCCTGTCGAACGAAGGGTTCCTCAACCAGTTGCTGTTGTGGCTGGGGATCATCAACGAGCCGCTGACCATCCTCAACACCAATACCGCCGTCTATATCGGCGTGGTCTATACCTACCTGCCCTTCATGATCCTGCCGATCTATTCCGCGCTGGAACGGATGGATGAATCGCTGATCGAAGCGGCCGAGGATCTGGGTTGTTCGCGGCTCTCCGCCTTTTGGCTGGTGACCATCCCGCTGTCGAAACCCGGCATCATCGCGGGCTGTTTCCTCGTCTTCATCCCCACCTTGGGCGAGTTCGTAATTCCATCGCTCTTGGGCGGATCGGACACGCTGATGATCGGCAAGGTTCTGTGGGAAGAGTTCTTCTCGAACCGTGACTGGCCGGTTGCCTCGGCCGTGGCGGTGGTGCTGCTGCTCCTCTTGATCGTTCCCATCGTGCTGTTCCAACGCAACCAGCAGAAACAGCAGGAGGCCGAACAATGAACAGGATGAGCTGGTTCAATACCGTTTCGCTGACGCTTGGCTTTGCCTTTCTCTATGTGCCGATGGTGATTCTGGTCATCTTCAGCTTCAATGAAAGCAAGCTGGTCACCGTCTGGGCGGGCTTTTCGACCAAATGGTACGGCGAGCTGATGCAGAACGAGGCCTTCCTCAACGCCGCCTGGGTCACCATCAAGGTCGCGGTCTTCTCCTCGACCATCGCGACGGTCCTTGGCACCATGGCCGCCTATGTGATGGTGCGCGGCGGCCGGTTCTTTGGCCGCACCCTGTTTTCCGGGATGATCTACGCACCCCTCGTGATGCCCGAGGTAATCACCGGTCTGTCGCTGCTCCTGCTGTTCATCGGCATTGGGCTGGACCGGGGGATTCTGACCATCGTTCTGGCGCATACCACCTTCTCCATGTGCTACGTTTCGGTGGTGGTCTCCTCGCGATTGGTGACATTCGACCGGTCGCTGGAAGAGGCCGCGCTGGATTTGGGCTGTTCCCCAGCCGAGGCATTCCGTCTGGTGACCCTGCCCATCATCGCACCTGCGGTGATCTCGGGCTGGCTCCTCGCCTTCACCCTGTCGCTCGATGATCTGGTCATTGCCTCTTTCACCTCGGGACCAGCGGCCACCACCCTGCCGATCAAGATCTTTTCGGCAGTGCGCCTTGGGGTCTCCCCAGAGATCAACGCGCTGTCGACCATCATGATCGCCATCGTCACCGTCGGCGTGATCTCGGCCTCGCTGGTGACGAAACACCAGATGGTGCGGCAGAAACGGGATGAACAGGCGGCGGCGCGGACCTGATGCGGCGGATCTTCTCTGACTACGCCTATGGGCCGGGCCCGCGGGACGGCTGCTGGTGGGATGAAACCATCGCTGCCCCCGACTGGCCCAGGTTGTCCGGTGAGGTGACGGCGGACGTCGCAATAATCGGCGGCGGTTTCACCGGCATGTCCGCCGCCCTGCATCTGGCCGAGGCCGGAGCAAAGGTCGCCCTGCTTGAGGCTGAAACACCCGGTTGGGGTGCCTCCGGGCGCAACGGCGGCTTTTGTTGTATCGGAGGTGCCAAGCTGTCGGGCGCTGCCATGCGCCGCAAATTCGGCGCCGAGGCCACCGACATCTATGATGCCGGAGAGGTCGCAGCCGTGGATCTGGTGCGCCAGCTGCTGGATCGTCACCAGATCGATGCCGATACCCACTCGGATGGCGAAACCCAGATGGCCCACAGCCCGCGCGCCATGAAGGCGCTGCGCCGACAGGCCGATGAGATTGCCGCTGCGGGCGGCTCACCGCAGTTGCTGGAACAGCATGAACTGGCCGCGAACGGAATGAACGGCGGCTTTTTTGGTGCCCTGACAACCCCGGTGGGATTCGGTCTCAATCCCCGCAAATACCTGTTCGGCATCGCCCGCGCCGCGCAATCTGCCGGGGCCCGCCTGTTTCAGAACAGCCCGGTCACCGGACTCAGCCGCGCATCAAGCGGCGGGCATATCCTGACAACACCAGACGGTGCTTTGCACGCCGATCAGGTGATCGTGGCCACGAACGGCTATTCCTGGGACGGGCTTCCGGACTGGCTGTCAGGCCGCTATATCCCGGCGCAATCCACAGTGATGGTGACCCGCCCACTCAGCGATGAGGAGCTGCGGGCACAGGGCTGGTTCAGTGATCAGATGGCCTTTGATACCCGCAACCTGCTGCATTATTTCCGGCTGATGCCAGACCAGCGGTTCCTGTTTGGCATGCGGGGTGGGCTTTTTGCCTCGCCGCGCTCCGAAGCAGCGATTCGCCGCCTGCTGCGCCAGCATTTTGACACCATGTTCCCGGAATGGCGCGCGGTGGAAGGCACGCATTTTTGGTCCGGCATGGTCTCGATGGCGCGCAATCTGGTGCCCTTTGTCGGGCCGGTGCCCGGTGAAAAAGGGATGTTCGCGGGCCTGTGCTATCACGGTAATGGGGTTGCCATGGGCAGCTATTCCGGTCGGTTGCTGGCCGATCTGGTGCAGGGCAAACAGCCCGGTCTGCCCTATTCCCCGGTCATTCAGAGCATGGAAAAATTCCCCTTTGGCCGCGCCCGCCGGGTGGTGATGCCACCCGCCTATGCGGTGATGGGGATGATGGAC
This sequence comes from Pseudophaeobacter sp. C1-32P7, assembly GCF_041008775.1. Classification (NCBI taxonomy): domain Bacteria; kingdom Pseudomonadati; phylum Pseudomonadota; class Alphaproteobacteria; order Rhodobacterales; family Roseobacteraceae; genus Pseudophaeobacter; species Pseudophaeobacter sp. C1-32P7. The sequence continues at coordinate 260,396 of NZ_JAXGFR010000003.1, forward strand.
TGAAGCGCGGCAAGCTCCAGCTGCATTGCGGCCCGGTCCTGCGCCCCGCCTTGCTCCGCTTTCCACAGACAATAGGCTGCCATGCGCCAATGGAACCAGGGCTTCAGGGCCTCTGTACGCTCGACGACCTGCCGATCCGGATAGGCCGCAAGAAAGGCGGCCTCCTCGGCGCGGCTCAAGACTTTGCCGCGGTACAGGAATTGCATTGCGGGCGACAGAAAAAGTGCCAGATCCTCGGCCGGGTCGCCTTTTTGCGGGCATTGCCAGTCGATCAGGGTCAGTGTTCCGTCATGCGCCACCAGATTGCCCGGCACCGGATCACCATGGATCAGGCTGGTGCCGGAGGCGGGCGGCACCTGTCCTGAGGGGCGCATCGCGCGCAGATCCGCGCCACCTTGGGTTTGGGACAGGATGCTTTCGGTCTGCGCCGTCAGCATCGCGCTGCCATTCACGCCTGCGGGAACGCCTGCGAAAACCGGCTGATCATGCAACCGGCCAAGCAGCCGGGCCACTTCGGCAGCACCGCGCTGCCAGGGAGCGCCCTCAATATGGGAATAGGCCAACCAATGGCGCCCCTCGAAATGACCCGAAGTGACCAGATGCGGCACCATTCCGGTCCCGGACAAGGCCGAAAGCGCTGCAATTTCCCGCAAGGGATCATTGGCAAACAGCGGATTTTTTCGTCCCGGCTCGAACAATTTCACCACCAAATCGCCCATGCGCCAGACATGATTCGAACGCCCCCCGGTCAAGATCCGGGGGGCCCGCGCCTCAAATCCCGAGGCGTTCAGATACGCAAAAAATCTGCTGTGAAATTCAGGCGATTTGGCTGACAGGGTCCACTCCAGTCTTCATCCCCCGGCGAAATGCGAGGGTATCAGGGGACGATGCCCCCCGATGTTCCGGCGGTCCCTGCCCTATTGTCAGGTTTCGGCCGGAGCGTCGCGAAGCCCCGTCACAGTGGATGCCAAGATCGCCGAGCCGCCTTCGGTGATCAAGACCACATCGCCGCCCTGCATCTGGGTTTCCGTCACCTTGGTATAAACCTCGGCCAGATCCGTTAGCAGCACCTCACCGTCCCGGCTGCTTTCGATGGTGAAGGCATAGCTGCCGGGTTCGAGCGTATTCCCCTCCTGATCGGTACCATCCCAGGAATAGGGCTCCGCCGAAACAGGCAGGTTGATACGGGCGACTTCGGTCCCATCAGCATCGGTGACGACCATTGTCACCTGATCCGCAGCAGCCGCCGGATTTGGAGCCACCACCACCGGAGAGGATCCGTCAAAATACCCCGGCGCCGCAACGCGGGCCTCCATACCCACCCAGCCGGACATCGCCGCCATATTGGACAGGCCAAGCTGATTCTGCATGGCCAGCAGCAGATCATTGCCCTGAACCTGTTGCTCCACCATCGAGAACTGCGCCAACTGTGATGCGTATTCGGTCGAATCGAGCGGTTCCAGAGGATCCTGATAGCGCGCCTGGGCGGTCAGCATTTTCAGGAAGGTCTCGAAATCCGAAGTCAGCCCGGTCGGACGCGTAGCTTTCGCGGCGCTGGCCTGTGTCGTTGTCGCGGCACTGGCCGCGCTTACAGCATCTGTCATGGTTCAAACTCTCATATCAACGCCGGTCGAGCCCAACCGGAGGTTCTGTATCTGCGTTTCAGCGACCTCATCGGTCGCGCTCATATCGGTGGCCCCGGTCGAGGCGCCATGCCCGGTCCCGGCACCGGTGCCATCGCCCAGCCCCTGCTGGGCCTGCCCGCCCGCGGAATCACCGCTGCTGAATTCGAACGAGATGTCCTGGAACCCCATGCGACGGAATTCCTCGGCCAACTCATTGATATGCCGACGCATCAGATCGCCGGTTTCCGGGCGTTCTGTCTGGATGATCATGGTGATGCCGTTTTCACTGGTCGCAACGCGCATCTTCACCTTGCCCAGCTCTTCGGGGTTCAGTGAGACATCCACGTTCCGGTCGCCTTTCGCCACGAATGCTTCGGCCATTTGCGAAGCGATCATACGCGGGGTTTCCGGCCGGTGCGTGATTCCGGGCTGGAACACCGCTTCGGTCAGAAGCTGCGGCAATCCCGGAAGATCTGCTGTCATGCTCAACCCGCTACCGGATGAATCCCCCAGCAACCCCGGCGCCTGCGACAGTTTCATGGTGTCTGCCTGCAACGCCTGCATCATTGCAATGGCGGAATTGGTGGTTGCGTTGACTGCAGTGGCCGCGTTTGTCTGGACACCCGCAGCAGCAGTGGATGCCTTGGCCACTTCGGCAGCGGCCTGCGCATCACCATTGCGGGTGCGATAGCGCGCCTTGCGGGAATCCCCGGCTTCTGCGTTTTCGACCTGCATCTGGAACACAGACTTCGGCAGACTGTCGGCGGAAGATGTCTTGCTCGCGGCGGCGGCGGCAGCGGGCGTCGCCTTGTCTGCTGCAGCCATCCGGGCGTCAGCCGCCTTTTCTTCTGCTTTCAACGATGCTTTCGCCTCTGCCGGACTAGCCGGTGTCGCGGATTTGGTCGCGTCAGCCGCGGTTGCAGGGCTGGCCGGAGTTGCCGCCGCAGCGCCTGGCTTGTCCTGAGCCACTCTGGCGACGGCCTGATCTGCGGCTCCGGTCTGCGTTCTGGCGGGGCTTGCTCCCTCTTCCTGGGCCGCTTCGGTATTGACCGTCATGGCCGACTGTTCGCCGACCTTCACATCGCCACCGCCCGCGGTGGCTTTACCACCTGACTGTGCCGCCCGCGCCGGGGCCTGGTTTTCAATCGTCTCTCGTCCGGCAAAGGCTGCGCCTGCGGCAGCCGGACCTTGCGCTTTTTCCTCGCCTGCCGTCTGAGCTGTCGTGTTACCGGCTGCTTCGCCGTCTTCTGCCACCGCCGATCCGGCGACAGCTCCCTGACCTATCTTCTGCCCCACGCGCGCACCTTCAGGCAGATCTGCAGACCTGGCAGACCGTTTTTCCGCATCCAGAGCCGCATGTCCTGCCGAAATGGCCGCTTCGCTCGGCGTTTCAACATCCTCTCCCGCTGCGCTCCCGGTCGATTCTCCCGTCGCCTGATCGGCAACCGCGTCCTCTGATCTTGCGGACGCGCTATCCGCCTCAACAGCAGCCTGAGAATCAGCCTGATCCGCTATGCCGCTATCGATTGTTTCTGATGTTTGGGACTGTGCCGCCTCCTGCTTGGAGGATGCGTCATTTACATGATCTGCGAACGAACGATCCTGAGTCTTTTTCGGAGCATCCTGCGCTGGGGAGGTCTTGCTGCCCGTAGCTCCGCCAAGGGCCTGACCTATGAGTGATGTGGTATGCATGGGTTTCCAGACGTTCTATCTCGATACCCCCTTCTACCTCAAAGCGGTTACGGCAATTTTAACCGGTTATGTCGCAGTCTCAGAAAAATCGAAGCAATTCGTAGTTTCTGTCAGACCGAGGCCAAAATGCCGAATGCAACCATATCCCCCCTGTCACAGGCCCTGCCGCAGGCCAAGCCCCAGCCAGTGCAACAGCCCCCGCAAGATGACCCTCTGCGCAAGGCGGCGCTCGAGCTAGAAGCTTCATTTTTGGCGGAAATGTTGAAATCTGCGGGGCTTGGTGAATCACGCGAAGGACTTGGCGGCGGCGGTGCTGGAGAAGAACAGTTTTCCAGCTTTCTGGTCCGTGCCCAGGCAGAACAAATTGCAAAAGCCGGCGGCATCGGGCTCGCCGAATCACTCTATCACGCACTGAAGGAATCTCAGAAATGACTGACCAAAATCCCCAGACCCTCATCGATGAACTGGATACCATCCTCGACGAAGAGCGCGCTGCCCTTATGGACGGCGATCTGAAAAAGATGGAAGCCATCCTCGCGCGAAAAGAACAGGCGATCGAAGCGCTCAACAGTTTTTCCGATCTGGAACGCCAAACCCTTTCGAAGGTGCAAAGCAAGGTCACGCGTAATCAGGATCTTCTGGAAAGCGCCATGGAAGGCATCCGCTCGGTCGCAACACGTATGGCCGAATTGCGCCGGGTTCGCAAAGGTCTGGACGTATATGACAGCGCGGGCCGCAAGACCCGCTATGGCACCCGTTTGGACCAAAAACTCGAGAGGCGCGCGTAGGGAAATACAACCAACGGTTGATATCACAGAAGCTTGATCTCGTAATTAGGGTTCCTTTAGCAAACTCCACAGCAAAGTCCGCTTGCGCTTCGGGAAACGAGGTGGCGCGGAAGCCAGATGGCTTAACGCATAGTCAGAAAGACGTCAGAGATGTCCTTCGGGACAGGAAATACTCGGGGACGAAACGTCTCATATTGCTAAAGGACTAAAAGCTATGACCAGCATTCTGACGAACAACGGCGCAATGGTCGCCCTGCAAACCCTAAACTCCATCAACATGAACCTGGAGAATACCCAGAACGCGATTTCCACCGGTAAAGACGTCGCAACGGCCAAGGACAACTCGGCCATCTGGGCGATCTCGAAAGTCATGGAATCGGATGTTGCCGGCTTCAACGCGGTAAGCGACTCGCTGGCTCTGGGGGAATCCACTGTTGCGGTTGCAACGGCCGGCGCCGAACAGATCACCGACCTTCTGAAAGAGATGAAGGAAAAAGTGGTCAATGCAACCGGCGAGAACGTGGACAGCGGGAAACTTGCCGCCGAAGTTACCGAGCTGAAAAACCAGATCACCTCGATCATCAAAGGGTCGCAGTTCAACGGTGCAAACCTGCTGAACAAGAACGGTGGTGACCTGACAGTTCTGTCCTCGCTTGACCGCAATGGGACTGGCACATCCTCTACAGTATCCGCTTCGAACATCACCGTAGCCTCGGTTAATTTTGAGGATAACCTGTCCCTGGGGACCATCGATGTTTCGAATTCAACGCAGGCTGAACTTTCTATCTCGAAGATTGAGTCTCTGATCCAGGTTGCAATCAACGGCGCCGCCGCCCTGGGTGCTTCGGCAGCCCGCATTGAGAAGCAGGCCGACTTCGTCTCAAAGGTGTCTGACGCGATGAAGAGCGGCATCGGCGCGCTGGTGGATACTGATATGGAAGCCGCATCCGCGCGATTAAAGGCGTTGCAGACGCAGCAACAGCTAGGCGTACAGGCGCTATCGATTGCAAACTCGGCGCCACAGACCCTACAGCAGCTGTTCCGTTAAACGGCCTGATCCGGGGCGCGCCAGACGCGCCCCGGTTTCTTATCCTTAGCCCCTCATCGATGAACGAAATGTCGGCCTCGGCGAAGGACGTACTGCCATGGTGGATGGCACTCTGAAAAAGAGAAAAGCCATTCTCGCGCGGAAAGAACAGACGACCAAAAACCTCAACAGTGTTCCGACCTGAAACGCCAGCCCTTTTCGACGGCGTGAGGCAAGGTCACGCGCATTCAGAACCCATCGAAAAGTGCCATTGGGGAGGGGCATCCGCTCAGTCGCAGCACGAATGGCGAACCTGTGCCAGTTGCGTGGCGATTGCAATCAGTGGACCCCACACACGAGCCTAGATGAGCTCCCCCCGTGCAGGTCGCACCAAAGGCCAGTTGAGCCCCTAACCTTGACCAGAGCGACGAAAAACCGCGCGTCCTGCGGCGAGCAAGTCATTCGGACAGGTTCGGATCTATACGAAGGCGCGGGCCGCAAGATCCGCTTGGAACCGGATTGGATCAAATATTCGAGAGGCATGCACAACTTAGGCGGAATTCTATAGATCCCAACTCTCTCCATTAATGTTCTCTTAGAAACTATTGCAGAAAGGTATAATCGCGCCTCGGGAAACGGGGGGGGGCGCGGAAGCCGCACGGCTTAACGCATAGTCAGAACGACGTCAGAGACGCCCTTCGGGGCATCAAACACGCGAGACGAAACGTCTCCTAATGCTAAAGGACAAAAAGCTATGACAAGCATTCTGACGAACAACGGCGCAATGGTCGCTCTGCAGACCCTGAACTCCATCAACATGAACCTGGAGAATACCCAGAACGCGATTTCCACCGGTAAGGACGTCGCAACGGCCAAGGACAACTCGGCCATCTGGGCGATTTCGAAAGTCATGGAATCGGATGTTGCCGGCTTCAACGCCGTGGGCGATTCGCTGGCTCTGGGGGAATCCACTGTTGCGGTTGCACTTGCTGGCGCCGAACAGATCACCGACCTTCTGAAAGAGATGAAGGAAAAAGTGGTCAATGCAACCGGGGAGAACGTGGACAGCGGCAAACTCAAAGCCGAAGTCGACGAGCTGAAAAACCAGATCAAAGCAATCTATAAAGGGTCGCAGTTCAACGGTGCGAACCTGCTGAACACCGCCGGCGGTAACCTGACCGTTCTGTCCTCGCTTGATCGCGATTCGACTGGCACAGTCACCGCGTCAAACATCACCGTAAGCTCGGTCAATTTTGAAGCCAGCCTGACGCTGGGCGACGTCGATGTCAGTTCTTCGACAGCCGCTGACGGTTCCATCGCGAAGATTGAGGCTTTGATCCAGACTGCGGTCGACGGCGCCGCCGCCCTGGGTGCTTCGGCAGCTCGCATCGAAAAGCAGTCCGAATTCGTCTCAAAGGTGACTGACGCGATGAAGAGCGGCATCGGTGCGCTGGTGGATACTGATATGGAAGCCGCATCCGCGCGATTAAAGGCGTTGCAGACACAGCAACAGCTAGGCGTACAGACGCTATCGATTGCCAACTCGGCGCCACAGACCCTACAGCAGCTGTTCCGTTAAACGGCCTGATCCGGGGCGCGCCAGACGCGCCCCGGTCTTTATCCCCGGCCCCTCATCGAAGCGCTCAACAATGTCTCCGACCTGGAGCCCCCCCCTTTCGGGAGCGCTAAGCAAGGTCACGCGCGATCAGGACCCATCGAAAACGCCATGGGGGCATTCGCTCAGCCGCAGCACGGATGGCGAACCTGCGTCGGCTGCGCAAAGGTCTGACGGTATAAGTCAGCGCAGACCGCAAGATCCGCTATAGCAACCGGGTGGATCAGAAACTGGAAAATCCTGCGAAAGGTCGCACAACTTTGCGACGATTTAACTACCGGCCACTCTCCCCATTAGAACTCCCTTAGCAATTTTCGTGGCAATGTCTAATTGCGTCCCAGGAACCGGGGTGGCGCGGGAGCCGGATGGCTTAACGCATAGTCAGAAAGACGTCAGAGATGCCCTTCGGGACATCAAACACGCGAGACGAAACGTCTCATATTGCTAAAGGAATAAAAGCTATGACCAGCATTCTGACGAACAACGGCGCAATGGTCGCTCTGCAGACCCTGAACTCCATCAACATGAACCTGGAGAACACCCAGAACGCGATTTCCACCGGTAAGGACGTTGCAACGGCCAAGGACAACTCAGCCATCTGGGCGATCTCGAAGGTCATGGAATCGGATGTTGCCGGCTTCAACGCCGTGGGCGACTCGCTGGCTCTGGGGGAATCCACTGTTGCGGTTGCAACGGCCGGCGCCGAACAGATCACCGAGCTTCTGAGAGAGATGAAGGAAAAAGTGGTCAATGCAACCGGGGAGAACGTGGACAGCGGCAAACTCGAAGCTGAAGTTACCGAACTGAAAAACCAGATCACCTCGATCATCAAAGGGTCGCAATTCAACGGTGCGAACCTGCTGAACACCGCTGGTGGCGACCTGACCGTTCTATCCTCGCTGGACCGCGATTCCACGGGTACAGTCACCGCGTCGAACATCACCGTAAGCTCGGTTGATTTTGAAGCCAGCCTGTCCCTGGGGACCATCGATGTTTCAAATTCAACACAGGCTGAACTTTCCATCGCGAAGATTGAGGCTCTGATCCAGACTGCGGTTGACGGCGCCGCCGCCCTGGGTGCTTCGGCAGCCCGCATCGAAAAGCAGGCCGAATTCGTCTCAAAGGTGTCTGACGCGATGAAGAGCGGCATCGGTGCACTGGTGGATACTGATATGGAAGCCGCATCCGCGCGATTAAAGGCGTTGCAGACACAGCAACAGCTAGGCGTACAGGCGCTATCGATTGCAAACTCGGCGCCACAGACCCTACAGCAGCTGTTCCGTTAAACGGCCTGATCCGGGGCGCGCCAGACGCGCCCCGGTTTCTTATTCCCAACGCTCATTGATGAGTTCAACACGCATTCCAGTCTGAAACACCCGGCCCTTTTGGGAGTGCTAAGGAAGGTCTGGCGCAATCAAAACCCATCGGAAAGCCCCATTGGGGCCGCCCGACTGAACCAAAAGCCTTGGATCAGAAGCTGGAGAACACTGCGCACCTTTATAACTTAAGAAAAACTCCAGGGAAATTTAGGGAAAAATTTACGAAGCCAAACTCCACGCATTAGGATTCCTTTAGCAATCATCACGGCAAAGTGTCTCTGCGCCTCGGGAAACGGGGGGGCGCGGAGGCCGGACGGCTGAACGCATAGTCAGAAAGACGTCAGAGATGCCCTTCGGGGCAGGGAAAACTCGGGACGAAACGTCTCATATTGCTAAAGGAATAAAAGCTATGACCAGCATTCTGACGAACAACGGCGCAATGGTCGCTCTGCAGACCCTGAAATCCATCAACATGAATCTGGAGGACACCCAGAACGCGATTTCCACCGGTAAAGACGTCGCAACTGCCAAGGACAACTCGGCAATCTGGGCGATTTCGAAAGTCATGGAATCGGACGTTGCAGGTTTCAACGCCGTGGGCGACTCCCTGGCTCTGGGTGAATCCACTGTTGCGGTTGCAACTGCTGGCGCCGAACAGATCACCGACCTTCTGAAAGAGATGAAGGAAAAAGTGGTCAATGCAACCGGCGAGAACGTGGACAGCGGGAAACTCTCCGCTGAAGTCACCGAGCTGAAAAACCAGATCACCTCGATCATCGGATCGTCGCAGTTCAACGGTGCAAACCTGCTGAACACCGCTGGTGGTGACCTGACCGTTCTGTCCTCGCTTGACCGCGATTCCACCGGCACAGTCACCGCGTCGAACATCACCGTAACCTCGGTTGATTTTGAAGCCAACCTGTCCCTGGGAACTGTCGATGTAAGTACTTCGACAGCCGCTGAAAATTCCATCGACGACATTGAAGCTCTGATCCAGACTGCGGTCGACGGCGCCGCCGCCCTGGGTGCTTCGGCAGCCCGCATCGAAAAGCAGTCCGCATTCGTCTCAAAGGTGACTGACGCAATGAAGAGCGGCATCGGTGCGCTGGTGGATGCAGATATGGAAGAAGCGTCCGCGCGATTGAAGGCCCTGCAGACGCAGCAACAGCTGGGTGTACAGGCTCTGTCGATTGCCAACTCGGCACCGCAGACCCTGCAGCAGCTGTTCCGTTAAACGGCCTGATCCGGGGCGCGCCAAGCGCCCCGGTTTCTTTTCTTTAGCCCGTCATCGATGAACGAAGTGTCGGCCTCGGCGAAGGACGCACTGAAAAAGAAAAAGTCATTTTCGCAATGAAACTGCTGATCGAAGAGTTCATCAGTTTTTCCGATCTAGAACGCCAGTCCCTTTCACAGGTGCAGGGCAAGATCACCCGCATTCAGACCCCCATCGAAAAATACCATTGAGGGTATCCTAGGGTGCCCGCATTGAGTGTTCCGATTTGCGTGGCACTTTATCATCTGAATCTGATCCACCATGACAATACATTCGAGCGCTGGCGGCCGATAGCGCTCTGCGCCCCGACCAGGTTGTATTGAGTGCGCCATTGCTCAATCCGCATTGGGCTTCCCGCAGACTGTAGAAGATTTCTCCATTTAGCAACTCGCCGCGGCAACGGACATTGAAGGTCTCGCAGTATTCGTCCCCGACAAGCGCTGCCCCCTGCCCCTACAGCACTTCAACCTGTCGAAATTTCGATGCAGGCTCTTCAGGAATTTTCGTTTCCAGCCATCGCTGATACCTCAAATTTGGGAAAAATTCACGTGGGTTTAGCCTCCTTTCCGGGGGCCACTCCAATCCGCTCAGACGGATCACGGATAGCAGGCCGGCGTCGGCTACGCAAAGGTCCGGTGCTATACGACAGCACAGGCCGCAAGACCCGCTTTGGCGCCCGGGTTGGATCAAAAACTGGAGCGGCGCGCCCAAGAAGACACAACCCTTAAGTGATTTCACGGAGGCGTGATCTCCCGATTAGCACTCCCTTAGCAAACGTCACGGCAATGTCCAATCGCGCCTCGGGAAACGGGGAGGGCGCGGAAGCCGCACGGCTTAACGCATAGTCAGAACGACGTCAGAGACGCCCTTCGGGGCATCAAACACGCGAGACGAAACGTCTCATATTGCTAAAGGACTAAAAGCTATGACCAGCATTCTGACGAACAACGGAGCAATGGTCGCTCTGCAGACCCTGAACTCCATCAACATGAACCTGGAGAATACCCAGAACGCGATTTCCACCGGTAAAGACGTCGCAACGGCCAAGGACAACTCGGCCATCTGGGCGATCTCGAAAGTCATGGAATCGGACGTTGCAGGTTTCAACGCCGTGGGCGACTCGCTGGCCCTGGGGGAATCCACTGTTGCGGTTGCAACGGCCGGCGCCGAGCAGATCACCGACCTTCTGAGAGAGATGAAGGAAAAAGTGATCAATGCAACCGGGGAGAACGTGGAAAATGGCAAACTCGACGCCGAAGTTACCGAGCTGAAAAACCAGATCACCTCGATCATCAAAGGGTCGCAGTTCAACGGTGCAAACCTGCTGAACACCGCCGGCGGTAACCTGACCGTTCTGTCCTCGCTTGATCGCGATTCGACTGGCACAGTCACCGCGTCGAACATCACCGTAAGCTCGGTCAATTTTGAAGCCAGCCTGGACCTGACCACCATCAAAGTCGGTACTTCTGCAGAGGCTGACGCTTCCATCGACGACATTGAGAAACTGATCCAGACTGCGGTTGACGGCGCCGCCGCCCTGGGTGCTTCGGCCGCCCGCATCGAAAAGCAGGCCGAATTCGTCTCAAAGGTGTCTGACGCGATGAAGAGCGGCATCGGCGCGCTCGTGGATACTGATATGGAAGCGGCATCCGCGCGATTAAAGGCGTTGCAGACGCAGCAACAGCTAGGCGTACAGGCGCTATCGATTGCAAACTCGGCGCCACAGACCCTACAGCAGCTGTTCCGTTAAACGGCCTGATCCGGGGCGCGCCAGACGCGCCCCGGTTTCTTATCCTTAGCCCCTCATCGATGAACGAAATGTCGGCCTCGGCGAAGGGCGTACTGCCATGATGGATGGCGCTTTGAAAAAGAGAAAAGCCGTCCTCGTGCGAAAAGAACAGGCGATCGAAGCGCTCAACAGTTTTTCCGACCTGAAACGCCAGCCCTTTTCGACGGCGTGAGGCAAGGTCACGCGCATTCAGAACCCATCGAAAAGTGCCATTGGGGAGGGGCATCCGCTCAGTCGCGGCACGAATGGCGAACCTGTGCCAGTTGCGTGGCGATTGCAATCAGTGGACCCCACACACGAGCCTAGATGAGCTCCCCCGTACAGGTCGCACCGAAGGCCAGTTGAGCCCCCAACCTTGACAAGAGCGACGAAAAACCGCGCGTCCTGCGGCGAGCAGGTCATTCGGACAGGTCCGGATCTATACGAAGGCGCGGGCCGCAAGATCCGCTTGGCACCAGATTGGATCAAACATTCGAGAGGCATGCGCAAGCCTGCACAACCCAGGCGGAATTCTAGAGATCCCAACTCTCGCCATTAATATTCTCTTAGAAACTATTGCAGAAAGGTATAATCGCGCCTCGGGAAACGGGGGGGGCGCGGAAGCCGCGCGGCTTAACGCATAGTCAGAACGACGTCAGAGACGCCCTTCGGGGCATCAAACACGCGAGACGAAACGTCTCCTAATGCTAAAGGACAAAAAGCTATGACAAGCATTCTGACGAACAACGGCGCAATGGTCGCTCTGCAGACCCTGAACTCCATCAACATGAACCTAGAGAATACCCAGAACGCGATTTCCACCGGTAAGGAAGTCGCAACGGCCAAGGACAACTCGGCCATCTGGGCGATCTCGAAAGTCATGGAGTCGGATGTTGCCGGTTTCAACGCCGTGGGCGACTCGCTGGCCCTGGGGGAATCCACTGTTGCGGTTGCACTTGCTGGCGCCGAACAGATCACCGACCTTCTGAAAGAGATGAAGGAAAAAGTGGTCACGGCAACCGGGGAGAACGTGGACAGCGGGAAACTCAAAGCCGAAGTCGACGAGCTGAAAAACCAGATCAAAGCAATCTATAAAGGGTCGCAGTTCAACGGTGCGAACCTGCTGAACAGCGCTGGTGGTGACCTTACTGTTCTGTCCTCGCTGGACCGCGATTCGACTGGCACGGTCACCGCGTCGAACATCACCGTAAGCTCGGTCAATTTTGAAGCCAGCCTAGTCCTGACCGACGTCAAAGTCGGCACTTCGGCAGAGGCTGACGCTTCCATCTCGGTGATCGAGAATCTGATCCAGTTTGCGGTAGACGGCGCCGCCGCCCTGGGTGCCTCGGCAGCCCGTATCGAGAAGCAGGCCGAATTCGTCTCAAAGGTGACTGATGCGATGAAGAGCGGCATCGGCGCGCTGGTGGATACTGATATGGAGGCGGCATCCGCGCGATTAAAGGCGTTGCAGACACAGCAACAGCTAGGTGTACAGGCGCTATCGATTGCCAACTCGGCGCCACAGACCCTACAGCAGCTGTTCCGTTAAACGGCCTGATCCGGGGCGCGCCAGACGTGCCCCGGTCTTTTTCGTTCCCCCGTGATGGATGAGCTCAACAGTTATTGCCGACCAGAACCGTCAGCCCCTTCGGGACGCAAAGGAAGGCCGCGCACAACTTAGAGATGTTGCCGCTGGCAATTACAGAAAATTCTACAGAATCGGTCTCTCCGAATTAGCACTCCCTTAGCAAATATCGCGGCAATGTCCACTTGCACCTTGGAAAACGGGGTGGCGCGCAAGCCGAACGGCAGAACGCACAGTCAGAAAGACGTCAGAGATGCCCTTCGGGGCAGGGAAAACTCGGGACGAAACGTCTCAAAACGCTAAAGGAATGAAAGCTATGACCAGCATTCTGACGAACAACGGCGCAATGGTCGCTCTGCAGACCCTGAACTCCATCAACATGAACCTGGAGAATACCCAGAACGCGATTTCCACCGGTAAGGACGTCGCAACTGCCAAGGACAACTCGGCCATCTGGGCGATCTCGAAAGTCATGGAATCGGACGTTGCAGGTTTCAACGCCGTGGGCGACTCCCTGGCTCTGGGGGAATCCACTGTTGCTGTTGCGACAGCCGGTGCTGAACAGATCACCGAGCTCCTGAAAGAGATGAAGGAAAAAGTGGTCAATGCGACCGGGGAGAACGTGGAAAACGGGAAACTCGAAGCCGAAGTTACCGAGCTGAAAAACCAGATCACCTCGATCATCGCATCGTCGCAGTTCAACGGTGCGAACCTGCTGAACACTGCTGGTGGCGACCTGACCGTTCTGTCCTCGCTGGACCGCGATTCCACCGGTACGGTGACCGCGTCGAACATCACCGTAAGCTCGGTTAATTTTGAAGCCAGTCTAGACCTGACAACCGTTATGGTCGACACTCCCGCTAACGCTGAAGCTTCCATCGACGATATTGAAGCTCTGATCCAGACTGCGGTCGACGGCGCCGCCGCCCTGGGTGCTTCGGCAGCCCGCATCGAGAAGCAATCCGAATTCGTCTCAAAGGTGACTGATGCGATGAAGAGCGGCATCGGTGCGCTGGTGGACGCTGATATGGAAGAAGCATCCGCCCGATTGAAAGCATTGCAAACCCAGCAACAGCTGGGTGTACAGGCTCTGTCGATTGCCAACTCGGCACCACAGACCCTGCAGCAGCTGTTCCGTTAAACGGCCTGATCTGGGGCGCGCCAGACGCGCCCCGGTCCTTTATTCTCAGAGAACCTGAAGAAATAGTACGTTAGGATAACACGTGAATGCCCTTCTGAATGCGAAGCGCGCCTATTCGGCGGCGAAAGCCCCGACCCGCACACCAAAAGACCTGGAGTTCGAGGCAATCGCCCGGATCACGCACCGTATGATCAGTGCTTCCAAACAAGGGTCAAAAGGCTTCACTTCACTTGCCGAAGCTCTCCATGACAACCGAAAACTTTGGCAGATTTTCCGCTCGGATGTTGCCGACTCGGACAATGGGCTTCCAGAAGAACTTAAAGAACAAATCGTATATCTCGCAGCGTTCACAAGCCAACACACCAGCCAAGTACTCTCCCGTAAATCGGGAATTGGCCCCTTGGTAGAAATCAACACAGCCATCATGCGTGGCCTTCGCAGTGGAGCAACCTAAAATATGAGTGGACTTGTTCTGAAACTCGCCCCGAAAGAGCGCGTTCTTGTTAACGGCGCTGTTATTGAAAACGGGGATCGTCGTAGCCGCCTTTCGATTGTAACTCCAGACGCAAACATCCTGCGTCTCCGGGACGCGATCCGTCCCGAAGAGGCAAATACCCCCGTCCGCCGCGTCTGCTATGCAGCGCAGTTGGTCCTGACAGGTGACAGCAATCCCGAAGAAGACCGCCTGCCGATGCTGCGCCGCATCGAAGAGCTCAGTCAGGTTTTCACCGATTCCGACAGCCGTGCGGCATTGGCCGAGGCGACGGAATCTCTGCTGAATGACAACCATTATCGCTGCCTGAAAGCGCTGCGGGCCTTGCTGCCGCGCGAAGAACGCCTGATGGCCATTCGCCCGTCATGATCCTCTACCAGCCAATCATACCAGCCGACGGGATTGTTGGATGGAGAATTCTGCAGGCGACCTACGACAAGCAGTTCGAAACGTTCTCCAACGACACCCTGCTCAAAAGCGAGAGCGACTATTTCCGCGAGAATATCGGAAATATCAAAACAGCTGGCGATTTGGTGAAAGACACCCGCTTGCTGGGCATCGCTCTGGGGGCTTTCGGCCTTGACGATCAGCTCCCTATGAAGGCCCTCGTCCAGAAGGTTCTGGAGGAGGGGTCTTCGGCGGATGATGCATTGGCGAACAGATTGGGAGACGACCGCTGGGTTGCCTTCACCGAAGCATTCGGTTTCGGTCCCGGTGACACAGTCAAAACCGGGTCCGTAGAGGACATGGAGAACATCATCTTCTCCAACAAGACCCAGTCTTTCGAAGCCGCGGTCGGCGTACAGAACGAATCCATGCGGATTGCGCTGTTTGCCGAGCGCGAACTGGTCAATATCGCAACCGACCTAAACGAGGACGGCGAGCCAACCTCCATTGATACCAAATGGTACAATATCATCGGTCAGCCCGCCCTTCAGAAGATGTTCCAGACAACGTTCAATCTGCCGCCGAGCTTTATTCAGCTGGACGTGGACCGTCAGCTCGAAATCTACAAGGATCGCGCGCAGAACTTTCTTGGGACCGACGATCTGAGTGTCTATGCCGATCCTGAAAAGATGGAAGAACTGACAACACGCTACCTGGCTCAGGCGCAGCTTGCCGATTACCAATCCTCGCAATCAAGTGCCTCGACCGCGTTGCGGCTGCTCCTTGGCTCCTAGGCGACAAGACACGTCCAAACCATGCAAAAGGCGCCTGTCGGTATTGTTCGACAGGCGCCTTTGTTTTTACCATCCTATTGAGACCATCCAGGCACGGCGCGTCGGCCGCGCCTGGTTCCGTTTCAACGCGCGCCTGCTGCGGCGCGGCGCAAGAGCAGTTTCAGGCGGTCGAAACTGCTCTTCACACCGTTGGGGTCGTCGCGGCCAAAGAAGCCGTCCAGCTCTGGCCAGAGTTTCACTGCCGTATCGAGAACCGGATCCGTCCCTTCTGAATAAAGGCCAGCGCGGATCATGACTTCGGACTGTTCATAAGAGCCGAGGTATTTCCGCACGTCGAGGATCAGATCGTTCTCTTCCTTGGTCGCCGCGGCTGGCAGGCTTCGTGACACCGACCGCGACACATCGATCGCCGGGAACCGGCCGCGTTCCGCGATTTCGCGGTTGAGCACGATATGCCCGTCCAGAACCCCGCGTAGGATGTCGGCAATCGGTTCATCCATATCGGAGCCGGCAACCAGAACGCTGAAGACCGCGGTGATATCACCCTGGTCTCCGGTCCCGGGACCTGCCCGTTCGCACATGCCCGTGATCAGCGGCGTGACCGAGGGTGGGAAGCCGCGCAGGGCCGGCGCTTCGCCCGAAGCCGCCGAGATTTCGCGGTGGGCTTCGGCAAAACGCGTAACCGAGTCGGCCAGCAGCAGGACGTTCTTGCCTTGGTCGCGGAAATGTTCCGCAATCGTCATCGCCGCCCAGGCACAGCGCCGTCGCACCAGCGGCGATTGATCGGATGTCGCGGCAACAACAACCGCGCGGCGCATGCCTTCCGGCCCCAGAACCTGCTCAACAAAGTGATTTACTTCGCGCCCACGCTCCCCGATCAGCGCCATGACGACCACATCGGCCTCCATATGCTGTGCCAATTTTGCCAAAAGCGTCGATTTACCAACACCAGACCCCGCAAAAAGGCCAATCCGCTGACCACGCACAATCGGGAGAATCGTATTGAACACCGACAACCCCGTATCCAGACGCTCTCCCATATGGCGGCGTCCGGCGGCTTTTGGCGGCGGCGTCATCAGGTCACGTGCTTGTGACCCGCGCAGCAATGGCCGCCCATCAAGGGGCTCTCCGAAAGGATCGATAACGCGCCCGATCCAGTTGTCACTTGGTGCAAACTGCGGCGCAGGATAGAGAAGAACCGCGTCCCCGATCGCGACACGATCCGGAGTTTTGTCTGACAACATGCTGATTTTGCTTGCTTCAATCTTCAGAACCTCGCCATGAAGTTCATCATTTGGACCGCGACGCAACACCAGGCGATCCCCGATGCGGGCGATATTCTGCAGGCCTGAAATCTCGATCTCACCGCCAACAATACCAATCACACGCCCGACCGGCGTCGACAGCCGTTTGCTGGCGATTTCTTCGGTCATGGCTTTCAGCTCAGCAATCATTGTCCTGGCCTCCAATTGTTTCCTGCAACAATTTCTAAAGGAATCGGGGTTAAGCCTTGATTGAAATTGATCGAGGGAGAAGCCCCGGTGTTTACGGAACTGAATGTTTTTAAAATCGCATATGCCATGGCGACCCATGCGGGTAAGCGCCAGGCCTTGGTGTCGCAGAACGTCGCGAATGCGGACACCCCTGGCTATCACGCCAAGGACATCAAACCCTTCAAGGAAGTCTACGCTGCAAACTCCCGGCCCGGCGACATGATCGCCAGCCGCGGATCACATCTGAATGGCACCTCTGGTGTCGGAATGGATTGGGCGGTGACGGAATCGGTAGATGGCAGCGATCCCAACGACAACTCTGTCTCGATCGAGACAGAGATCCTGAAAGGGGTCGACACGAAGCGCCAGCATGATCGGGCACTGGCGATCTACAAGTCGTCGATGAACGTCCTGCGCACAAGCATCCGCACCACCTAGATCGAGGGCTGATCCATGAGCGAATTTGCCAAATCCCTGAGCGTAACCGCCAGCGGCCTTCAGGCCCAAGCCAAACGTCTGCGCCACGTATCTGAGAACATCTCCAACGCCGACACCCCGGGTTACCGCCGCAAGACCGTGCCGTTCCAGGCCGTGCGCGACATCAACACCGATGTCGAAAGCGTCAAGGTCGGCCGCGTGTCGCTGGACCGCAGCGAATTGGAACAGGTCTATGACCCCTCGCACCCGCTTGCCGATGAAAGCGGCCACTACAAGGGCTCCAACGTAGATCTGATGATCGAAATCGCAGACGCCCGTGAAGCCCAGCGCAGCTACGAAGCTAACCTCAAAATGTTCGACCAGACGCGGCAGATGTCCTCGTCCTTGATGGACCTGTTGAGAAAATAAACTCCCCCTGAACCAGGAGATCCAGAATGGATATTCGCACTCTTTCCGCCGCAACCGGCTATGCCGCCGCCCGCCCTGCAACGCAGGCAGATCCGGAATTCACCGGCGCCACGCCGGGTGAACGGGCCAAGGCGAGCTTTGAAAACTTCACCAACACGCTGCAGCAGGGTGAACAGATGTCCGTGCAGGCCATGACTGGTAACGGCGACCCCCACGCGCTGGTGCAGGCGCTGGCACAAACGGAACTGGCGGTAGAAACCGCAGTGACCGTCCGCAACAAGGTGGTCGAAGCCTACCAGGAAATCCTGCGGATGCCGGTCTAAGCCATGATGAGTGAGGGCGTTTTCTACGACACGTTGCGGCAGGCCCTTTGGGCAGCCGTGGTGATGTCGACGCCGATTCTGGTCGTGGCACTGGTCGTCGGCCTGGCCGTCGGCCTGTTTCAAGCTCTGACATCGGTTCAGGAAATGACGCTGACCTTCGTGCCCAAACTCGTCGCGATCCTCATCGTCTTCTGGATGTCGATGGGCTTCATGACACAAACACTCGTGGCGTTTTTCAACGGCCACGTCATTCCAATGATTTCCGGAGGTTCGTGATGGAAACCGCAGGGTATGCAACACTGTCCCGTCAAACCGGCCTGATGCGTGAAATGCGGGTGGTGGCGAACAATATCGCCAACTCCGCAACCACGGGCTATCGCTCCGAAGGGCTGATTTTTTCGGAATACGTGCAATCAGCGCCAGGGCAGCAATCCATGTCGATGGCACGCGCGAATATTCACAACACCTCGATGGAGCAGGGCCAGCTGACCAAGACCAACGGCACCTTCGATTTTGCGATCGAAGGCGATGCCTTCTTCATGGTCGAAACCCCGCAAGGTCAGCGGCTGACCCGCTCCGGCGCGTTTTCATCCAATGCCCAGGGGGATCTGGTCACCATGGATGGCCACCGGGTGATGGATGCCGGTGGCGCACCGCTGTTTGTGCCGACGGATGCCGAATCCTTCCAGGTCGGCTCTGACGGCACGCTCAGTGCCGATGGCCAGCCCCTGGGCCAGATCGGTCTGTTCAAGCCGGTCGAGATGCACACCATGTCCCGCGAAGACGGGGTGATGTTCCGCGTCGATGGCGAAATCGAACCCGCACTTGAAGGCCGGGTTCTGCAAGGATTTCTCGAAGGATCGAACGTGAATGCCATTCAACAGGTGTCGCGCATGATCGAAATCCAACGGGCCTATGAAATGGGCCAAAGCTTTCTGACAACCGAAGACGAGCGCATCCGCGCCGCCATCAAGAACCTGATCAAGTAGGAGAAACACCATGCGTGCCCTTAAAATCGCGGCCACCGGTATGAGCGCACAGCAGCTGCGTGTCGAAACCATTTCGAACAACCTCGCGAATATGAACACCACCGCCTACAACGCACGGCGGGCGGAGTTCGCCGATCTGCACTATCAGCAGGTGTCGCGGGCGGGCACGGTGAATGCCTCGGATGGGACCGTTCTTCCCACCGGTGTTCAGGTTGGCCTTGGTGTGCGCCCCGCGGCCATCTCGGTTCACCTGTCGCAGGGGCCGCTGCAGGAAACTAACAATGACCTGGATGTGGCGATCGACGGCAAAGGTTACCTGGAAGTCACCCTGCCCTCTGGTCAGACCGCATACACCCGGGATGGTTCTCTGAAACAATCTGGCGAAGGGCTGATCGTCACCTCTGACGGCTACACTGTTTCTCCCGAAATCACCATTCCGGATGATGCGCGCAGCATTTCGATCAACGCCGAGGGTGAAGTTTACGCCTATTTCGACGAAACCGCCGAAGGTCAGATCCTTGGCCAGCTGACCCTCGCGGGTTTCTCCAACCCCAAGGGGCTGGAGGCGATCGGCAGCAACCTCTTCACTGAGACCGAAGCTTCCGGGGCACCTCTGGTTGCCACCGCAGGCGAAGACGGTCTTGGCACCCTGCGCCAGGGTTATCTGGAGGCCAGTTCGGTCGATGCGGTGCGCGAAGTCACCGAACTGATCGAAGCGCAGCGCGGCTATGAAATGAACGCCAAGGTCATCTCGGCAGTCGACCAGATGATGGGCGCAACCACACAGGTCCGCTGATGAAACTCAAGCTCGCCCTCCTTGTGACGCTGATCGCGCAGACCGCCTGGGCCGATATCCTGGTCCCGGTCCGCACGGTGCGCCCCAAGGAAATTCTGACGGCATCGGATCTGGCGCTCAAACCCGGCGAGGTTCTGGGTGCCCTGTCCGACCCCGAAGAGGTGATCGGTCAGGAAGCCCGCGTTGCGCTTTATCCGGGGCGCCCCTTGCGGCCCGGCGATGTTGGCCCGCCGGCCATCGTCGAGCGCAACGACATGGTGATTCTGACCTTCGTTCAGGGTGGGCTTTCCATTTCCGCCGAAGGGCGCGCGCTTGGACGCGGCGCCGAGGGCGAACTGATCCGCGTGATGAATCTGGCATCACGCACCACTGTAACCGGACGCATAGCAGCCGACGGATCCGTCGAGGTACGAAAATGAAACACACAGCATTCACTTCCAAAGCCGCCCTGGCAGGGCTGATCATTCTCGGCGCTTGTGGGCGGGCTGATCACCTTGGCAAGCCACCGTCGTTTTCGCCGGCCAATGAATCTTCCGAACATGTCGCGATGCTCTGGCAGGGCCTGCCGCAGGACAGCCAACCGCGGCGCGCTGTCGATAGCGCCTCTTTGTGGAGCGGTTCGCAACAGTCCCTGCTGGGCGACCGCCGCGCCATCAAGAAGGGCGACATCATGACCGTGGTCATCGAGATTGATGAAACGGCAGAGATCAAGAACGACACCGCGCGCTCCCGCTCCGGCTCGGAAAGCATGGCACTGCCGCAGCTTCTGGGTCTGCCTCAGCGCCTGGATCGTCACCTTCCGGATGGAGCCAGCGCCTCGAACGCGGTGGAACTTGGCAGCTCCAGCTCGGCCGCAGGCAAGGGATCGGTGAAACGCAGCGAAAAACTCGAGCTGCGGGTGGCAGCCACCGTGGTTGACGTGCTGCCAAACGGAGTTCTGGCGATCAGCGGCTCGCAGGAGTTGCGAGTGAACTTCGAAATGCGCGAACTCCTAGTGTCCGGCTATGTACGGCCGCAGGATATCAGCCGCCAGAACGAGATCACCTACGACAAGATCGCGTCGGCCCGCGTGTCCTACGGCGGTCGCGGCCAGATCACCGACATGCAGCAACCGCGTTACGGCCAACAGGTCCTGGACGCCATCCTGCCATTCTGAGGTAAACCATGCTTGCAAAGATACTGCCTCTCATCCTGCTGATTGTGGGCACCGGCGCTGGAATTGGCGCCGGGATCATGATGGGGCCCGAACCGGCCCCCGAGCATGAAATGGCCTCAACCGGGGAAGAACACATGGCCACGCCGACGGAAACTATGGACGACGGGCATGGCGCCGCCGAGTCCATGGAGGGTGGAGAGCATGATTACGTCAAGATCCCGAACCAGTTCATCGTTCCCGTTGTTGAACACGACGAACTGACCTCTTTGGTTGTGATCACTCTCAGCCTGGAAACAAAACCCGGTATGGCGGATAAAATTCGCACCTTTGAACCCAAACTTCGCGATGTGTTCCTGCAGGTACTGTTCGACCATGCAAACATGGGCGGCTTCAAAGGCGCGTTCACTCGCTCTGACGTGATGCACCCCCTACGCACGGCGCTGCGTGAAGCCGCACAGCGGCAGCTTGGACATGACGTCTATGACGTCCTGATTATGGATATGACCCGCCAAGACGTCTGATACAACTTACCTATATACAACAAAAAGGCCGGACCTTGATTGGTCCGGCCTTTTGCATTTCGCCTGTCATTGTTTCGTTTCGCCAATACGTTTCGCCTGCCACCAAAGCTGTGTGACCTTGCCTGGAGACCTCTCCGCGCCGCTCCTGTTTCAGAGCTGGTCGGGCGCGCCCAGCACCCGGACTTAATTCAACAACTTTTCCTGCAGCGCCTTAATACGCGCGGCCTTGTGCAGATCGCGTTCGGCCTTGGCCATGTCCGCAATAGCGGTCTTGCGGCCAAAGGATTTGCGCAGCTTGTCCATCGCCATCAGCTTCTTTGCCGTGACCTGGGCCAATTCGGTGTTCAGTTCCCGCTTTGCCCGGGTGTGCCAGCCTTCCCACAGCAGATCAGCGCCCAACGCCTTCATCATGTGGTTCTCATCTGCTTCACTGCGTGTGGCCTGCACATGGGCGTTCAGCTTGGTAAGCTGCCCACGCAAACGGGCTTCCTCATCCAGAATCGGCTTCACCCGCGCATGTTCGCGCAGATATTGCGCCGCAGTCACCGCTGCCATTTGATCCAGCATCTTCTGTTTCATCAGATCCCTCCTTTCGCCCGCTGGCGCATGGCCTCGGCAAACCGGATGGCCGCCGCAACAGGAGCATAGTGCTCTTCCATGATTTCCTCACCGATTTCGATGGTGGCGTGCAACGCCCGGGCAGTGGGCGGATCACTGTGGATCGGTACCGCATGTTCGTTGGCAACCCGGCGGATTGCGGCGGCAACCTCATCCACCCCTTTGGCAACGCATTTCGGGGCAGAGCCTTTTTCCCGGCTCCACTGCAGCGCAACCGCATAGTGGGTCGGGTTGACGATCACCACATCGGCCTTGGGAACATCAGCCATCATCTGACCCATGGCGATTTGTTGGCCCTTCTGACGGCGTTGCCCCTTCACATGTGGATCGCCTTCGGAATCCTTCACCTCATCCTGGATTTCCTGGCGCGACATCATGTTCTTACGTATGTGCTCGGCGTGCTGAAACACCGCATCCACGACACCGACAGGCAATGCGAGCAACAGGGCGATAACAAGAAATTCCATTCCCAGCTGCGCCAACATCGCGACGACGGAAAAGGCACCCGTTCCGGAGGAGGCAATCATCTCTGGCAACCGGTAACTAAGATAGACACCAAGACAAATCGAATAGAGAACCAGCTTTACGAAGCTCTTGAGGAACTCAAACAATCCAGCTCGGCCGAATTTGTTCTTCGCGTTCGAAATGATAGAGATCTTTGACATCTTCGGCTCCAGCTTGCTGGGCGCAAAGACCAGCGCGCGCTGTGCCAGGATCGACAACAGCACCGCACCAAAGGGCAGAATGAAGATCGGCAAAATAGGTATCACCAAAGCCATCAGGATCCCGCCGACGGGGGCGCTTGCGGCGCCGGTGAACATTTGCTGGGCCAGCCGGTCGGGTTGATCCAACAGGGATATCAGCACCGTTCCGAAGCCCTCGACCATGCCACTGCCAGAAACATACAAAGCCACGACTAGCCCCAGATAGGCAGCCGCAACCGACAGATCGGTGGATTTGGCAACCTCGCCTTTTTCCCGTGCCTTCTGAAGCTTCTGCGCCGTCGGCTCGAATGACTTATCTGAGTCGTCGTCACCACCGCTCATGGTATGTTGCCTCCCGGATTCGCAAGGAACGTCATCAACGCCCGAACCCAGACATCCAAGATCACCGGGCTGCCGACCATCAAAATAAACAAGCCGCCAAAGGTGATCACCGGCGCCCCGACAAAGGCCACCATCAGCTGTGGCATCGCACGGTTAATGACGCCAAGTGCCAGATTGTAGATCACCGCCGTAATCAGGAAAGGTGCCGCAAGGGTAAATGCCATGTAATAGCTTTTGGCAACCCGGTGGACGCCCCATTCGGAAAGACCGCCCGCCGCCGGGAAAACCCCGGCCGGAAAGGCGTCGTAGGAATAGATCATGAACTCTGCCACCCGCACGTGCAGGCCCATCATCACTGCCAGCGCCAGGCCAGAGATCAAAAGAACAGCGCCAAGGGCCGGCATCGGTTCTGCGCCGATACCGCCCAACACCTGCGACAGCGAGGTACTTTGCGCGGCGATGGTGCCGGCGGTCTGGAGACCGTGAACAAAGAAACGGATCCCGACGCCAAGCGCCAGCCCGACGACAGCCTCGCTGGCGGCATACCCTGCAAACTGCAAGGCGCTTGTGGGCTCGGGGATTGCGGGCAGCGCAGGGGCCACAATCGCGGTAAAGGCAATGGATAGCGCCAATTTAACCCGCATCGACACATATTGCTCACCAAAGGCGGGCAGCACGGACACGATCGCCGAGATCCGCAAAAACACGATGGCCGCGTGCCAGAAGCCCGCCCCCAGAAGCGCAACCAGCCCTGGGGGAAGATCCAGCAGGTTCATGCTTGCACCATCCCCACGAGCGCCGGGCGGGCCTCCAGCCCAATTTCCTCGAAGGACAGCACCGGGTTGGTAATGCCGCGCGACTTCAGGATCGTGCGCAGATAACGGCGGCGGCGGGTCGAGGTGACAACTGCAGCAAAAATCCCCTGCTCGGTAATCGTGTTGAGCCGCTCGCTCAACCCTTCGGCCAAGCGGTTGAACATGTCGGGCGGCAGCGCGATATCCATCCCCCCGCCCTGGATGTCCACCTGATAGGTGGAGAAGGTGTCTTCCCATTCCGGCGCCAGTTGGATCAGCGGAATGGTACCATCTTCGCGCTTCATCTCTGCCACCAGTTGGAACCCCATGCGCTGACGCACGTGCTCGCAGATCAGTTCGGGCTGGGTGGTGTGCACCCGTGCCTCTGCAATGGCTTCAAGGATCAGTGGCAGATTCCGGATCGACACGCGTTCATCCAGGAGCAGGCGCAGCACCGAATGTAGCGTGTCCATTGGCACCTTGTCCGGCACCAGATCATCCAGGAGCTTGCGGTTTGCCTCGGCCCGGAAAGCATCCGACAGCTCGGTCATTTCGTTCAGCAGACGGCGCAGCGATTTCAGGGTCAGCAGCCGCGAGAAGTTCTGTTTGATCACCTCAAGCAGGTGGGTGGCCAGGATTTCGGGCGGCGTTACCACGGTCGCGCCCGCAACGGCAGCCGCATCCTGATTCTGGGCTCCGATCCACCGGGCGGGAGCGCCGTAGACAGGTTCTGTCACATCGGTACCGGGCGGCAGTGCCGAATGGTTGTCCGGCATCAACGCCAGCACCATATCCGGGTGCAGCGTGCCACGGGCCTGTTCCACCCCCTGAACCTTCACCACATAGGTTCCCATCTCAAGATCCGCCTGATCCGTCAGCCGGATTTCCGGCAGGATCAGACCGAAACTGGTGGCGATATGGGTTCGCATATTGGCAATCCGCGCATCCAGCCCGGTGCCCTCATCCAGAACCATGCTCACCAGATCCGGTGCGAACTCCAGGTGCAGATCGTCAAGGTCAAGAATATCACCAAGCGCCTTGGACGGCGCCGGATTGGCCGCCTCTTCAAGCTGTTCTTCAACCTCGGCCTCTTCGGCGCTCTGTTTTTTCATCTGAATGCGATACGCCGCAAAGCCCAGAGCCGCGCCGCCAACGATGAAGGGAAGGAACGGCAAACCGGGCACCAGCGCGAAGAGAACCATCAGAACCGCAACGGTGGTCAAAGCGGCCGGGTGTTTGCCGAACTGTTCGAACAGGGCGATATCGGTGGCGCCGGTGGCACCGCCGCGCGCCAGCAGCAGGGCCGCGGCAATGGAAATGATTACCGACGGGATCTGCGAAACCAGACCGTCGCCGACGGTCAGGATGGCGTAGGTTTCAAAGGCGCTACCTACCGGCATGCCATGCACCAGAACACCCATCACCAGACCCATCACCAGGTTCAACAGGGTGATCAGCAGACCGGCAACCGCATCGCCTTTGACGAACTTCGATGCACCGTCAAGCGAGCCAAAGAATGTGGTTTCGCGCTGGTCATTTTCACGGCGAGCCCGGGCGGTGGCATGATCAATGGCACCAGCGGACATATCGCTGTCGATGGCCAACTGCTTACCCGGCATACCGTCCAGGGCGAAACGGGCGCCCACCTCGGCCATCCGGGCCGCGCCCTTGGTGATGACCATGAAGTTCACGATCAGCAGCACCCCAAAGACCACAAGGCCCAAGAAAACACTGCCGCCCATCACGAACTGGGCAAAGCCCTGGATAACATCACCAGCCGCATCGGTTCCGGTGTGACCCTGACCAATGATGAGTTTCGTCGACGAGACGTTGAGCGACAGCCGCAACATCAGAGAGGCCAGCAGGATCGTCGGGAAGGACGAGAAATCCAGTGGTCTTTCAATGAACAGCGTGATGGTGAAGATCAGAATCGCCAGACCAAAGGAGGCAGCAAGACCAACGTCCAGCACCCAGGACGGCATCGGCAGAATCATCATCACGATGATCGCCATCAATGCCAGCGCCAGCAGCACGGTGGGGCTAAACAGCTGTTGAGGTGTGATTTTGGGCACCTGTAATGTCCCCTATTTCAAAGATGTCAGTGCAGGCCGGGCAGGTGCCACGGCATGCTGGGAATATGTTGAAGACCGCACGGCAGAGGGCAGCTGCCCGGTCCTGGACCAGCGCCGAGAGCGTAGCGAACGGGAAGGACGCAGCGCGCAGCTGTTCGTGCGGGGGAGACCAACCCCTGCCTGTTCACGCGTTGAGAAAACGGAGAAAGCGACAGCCGTGTCGCCGGGGCGCAGCCTGTCGAGTGAAGCAGAATCACCCAAGGACGGCGGGACCTGCTCAAGGTGCAGCGGCTGCCCAAAGCGCCGCCGCCCAATCAGGCGTATTCTATGTTGTTTTTCCGGCATTCTGCCCGTTCCAATTGCGGATTCATCCACGGTTCAAGCTAGGCAAAGACGGTTTACAAACCGTTATCGCCCAACGCAAAGACCGCCCTCAAAAGAGAGCGGTCCATGATCTAAAGGAGCCTTCGATTACTCTGTTTCAGCGCGTGCGGCTTTCAGCTGTTTCAGCAGATCTTCGATCCCGCCGCGGGTGCCCTGGCTGCTTTCGACAAGTGCACGGGCATGGGCCAGCGGTGTCAGACCTTCGGGATCCTTCGCAGTCTCGCCGATTTCTGTGGTCATGTCGGCAACTTGCCGGAACGGAGTTCCCTCATCCGCTTCCAACGACTGGATCGCTTCCAGGTTTTCGGAGTGCCAGAAGCCGCGGGCCGCCGCGTTCTTGTCCTCTGCGACCTGCATGTATTCACCCGACCGACCGTATTCACCATTGCGCCACAGCGCCTCGGCGCGCAGACGGTTGGCCTCGGTGCTCTCCAGCCCCATCAGTTCAACCAGAGCCCGCTGCGGCTTATTCAACGCCAGAGCAGCTTCGGCCAGCATCTCGCGGCGTTTTTCGTTTTCGGGCTCCAGCGCCAGTTTCTTCAGCAGGGACATGGCCTGCTCTGCAAATCCGAGATCCAGCAACCGGCGCGCGATGATATCTGCGACCGGCGCCGCTTCTCTGGCGGTGGATTGCATCGCAAAGACGAGCGCATACTGAAGGAAGGTTACGTCGTCCGCGCGCTCTGTGAGAAGAGTCATCAAAGGTTCCAGAGCCGCCGTGCGGGCGGCCGGACCATCGCGGTTGCTGAGGTCCTTCAGCTCTTGGAATGCATCGTGAAAACGTCCGGTGAGCGCCAGGGCGGTGATCTCGGCCTTGCGCAGATCTGCCCCCAGTTCGCCGTCGCGATTCTCGTGCTCATAAGAGCCGACAACATCCGGCACGTCCGGCGACAGAGCTTTATCTTCCTTATAGCTGAGCACAATCAGCTCAATCAGGGCAACCGGAGTATTCTCTGTGCGTTCCGCAACAGCTTCGGTCAGTTTTTCCGCAGCCTTTTCCGTGTCCCCTTCCAGATCCGCAATCGCGGCCTCGGCCATATTCAATTCCGGCACGTGATCAACACCGGTCCGGTTCACCGACCTCAGGATCGCGCCGGCTACATGATATTGCTCTGCCTCGGAAAAGAGAGAACTGACCTTGGGGCCAAGGTGCACCCGCAGATGTACAGGCAAACGCCCAAACGCCTGCTGAATGGCATCGGTATTGGCACCTTTCTTGATTTCACCGTCCGCCAATACCGACCACAGGGTAGTGTCGCCGTCACAGATTTGCTGTCCGGAAAACGGATGGTTTATCGGCAATGTCTCGCCTTCAACGAGATCCGCCAAAGCATTTAGGATATTTTTGTTTTCCGGTGTCAGCCGGTCCTCGGGCATGGCTTGGATCATCGCCTTGGCTTCGGCGCCAAAGCCGAAAAAAATGTAGAGTTTCGCCAAGGCCAGCACACCTGCCGGATTAACGTCGTCAAACTCGCGAACTAACGCACTGCGCAGCGGTCCCACCTGATCGGCAAAGGAGCTGTCATTGCCCCAGTTGTATACGGCGATACCATGATCAGGCAGGCACAATTCGGATTCATCCTCTTCGTCACGGGCGCGGGCGAGAAGCCCCGCCTCCCGATCGACTGCGGATGTAATGGAGATATTATCCAGTGGATCCAGTGGGCGCCCATCCCGGTCCAGCGGATTGATCTGCCGCTGTCCGGCATCGATCTGCCCACCTGCGATGGCGATGTCCAAAAGACCCTGGTTCGCGGCCCGGCCAATCTGACGCAGCAGGCGCTGTTCAGAGGCGTTCACGGTCGCAGCGCGGGCCGATTCTTCCATATCGAGAAGCAGATTCACTTCCGGCAACGTCATCGGCTCCTGCGGCTCGCCCATATTGGCCTTGACGAAATCCGGCGTCGGCACATTGCTTGCTTCGGCACGCGGCTCCAACGGCAATAGCGCAGGCAGACGTAACTGTTCGGAGCTCGCTGCGGCGTGCATTTCGGACTGGGCGACGGGCGCCTCCACACGAGTTGTACTGGTTGCTGGCGCGGGTGGTGCGCTGCGTTCCACCGCAGCAGCGAGATCCAGCGCCAGGCGGGCATCCGCGATGGCGCTTTGTCCCAGATTGAACCGGTAACCGGATGTCGGTTGCTCGGTTTTCGGCTCCTCGGCGGTTTGCAAAGGAAGGGAGGGCACGAAGGGCCGACCATTGCCTACGGCGGCACCACTGCCTGCCGTGGAATAGACTGGTTCATCGTTGCCATCACGGATATCGATCACGAGATAGCCATCGCGTTGCACGTAAGACCGGATTTCGCAGTTGCAGCCCAGATCCATCCGCAACGGCTGCCCGGGCGCGGCCTGCCCGATGGCCCGCAACCGGTCCCTCGGGATCAGGTTGAAAACGCGGGACGTGTCATAAACGATGTCCCGGGCGCCGATGTTCAATGTCGCACTCCGGCCACTTTGTGTCAGCGACCAGTCCGCCCCATTGGGCAGACGCATAACCAGCCGGGAAAATCCGTCGTGTTCACCTGAGCGGGCCACGATCGTCTGGGCCCGGGCTTCGCCCGAGACCAGAAGACTGGCCAAAACTGTGGCAGTTATCGCGAGTGCGCGCCAAATCATGCTGCGTCCTGTTTCACCGATCTGAGAGCTTCTTCCAGTTCCGAAAAACCGGGGCGGATGTGAGACGGGGTATTCTGACGCCCGACCTCGATGCAAATTGCTGCCGCGTGGTTATGCAGGTTGGCCACCAGTACTTCGCGGATCAGCTGATAGAAATGCGCGTCTTCCTCGGTCACCGATTTGACCTTGCTGGCGAAGGGGCCAACCAGGCCATAGGCCAGGAACACGCCAAGGAAGGTACCGACCAGGGCGCCGCCGATCATCTTGCCCAGAACCTCTGGCGGCTGGTCGATCGAGGCCATGGTCTTGATCACACCCAGAACCGCCGCAACAATCCCCAGGGCCGGCAGGCCGTCTGCCATGGTCTGAAGCGCGTGGCTACCGTGCATTGCGTGATGCAGGTTGGCTTCCATCCGCTTTTCCAGAACTTCCTCGACCTGATGCGGGTCGTCGTAGTTCATCGAGGCCGA
Organism: Pseudophaeobacter sp. C1-32P7; assembly: GCF_041008775.1. Lineage (NCBI taxonomy): Bacteria > Pseudomonadati > Pseudomonadota > Alphaproteobacteria > Rhodobacterales > Roseobacteraceae > Pseudophaeobacter > Pseudophaeobacter sp. C1-32P7. The sequence continues at coordinate 290,030 of NZ_JAXGFR010000003.1, forward strand.
GCGCATGGTGTCGCAAATCAGGTTCACCACCTCCTTGTCGGCCACGATTTTAGGGTATTTGTTAAACACCGACGAATTTTCCGGGTCTTCGATATGCTGCTCCACCTCGACCGGGTTCGCACGGGCGATCCGGATCAGGGAAAAGAGCAGGCACAGCAGATCCCGGTAATCATCCGGCTTCCACTTGGGACCCTTGAAGACTTTCCCAACATCCTTGAGCGTGTGTTTGATACCGCTCATGTCATTGCTGATAAGAAAGGCACCGACCGCTGCCCCGCCAATCATCATCAGCTCAAAAGGAAGCGACTTCAGGATGATGCCCATCTTGCCGCCAGCCATCAGATACCCGCCAAAAACCATGGCAAAGATGACGACAATACCTATAATCCCGATCACAGGTTCACTCCGAATTGTGTTGCTTTATAGAAGCTTAGGTGAGTCTGATTAAAAAAGACTAATCAACTGGGCCAAGTTCGACCGGCCCAAGTTATTCCGTCGGTACGGCGCCATTTCTTCCGGCCAGCACAACGCTGATCGTATAGGCCGCTTCGGGGCTCAGACCGGCCATGATGCCAGCTGCTGCCTCGGGACGCATGCGCGCCAGAAATCCGGCCGCAAAAGTCGGATCCATCTCTTCAAACAGTGCAGCCGATTCTTTTGGCTTCATCTGTTCGTAGACGGTGGTCAGCCGGGCCACATCCGCCTCGGTCGCACCATCGGCCAGGGCCAGAGTGGATTTCAGCTTCTCCTCGGCATCCTGAAGCGCTGCCAGTTTGGTGTCGATCGCCTGGTCCGCGATCTCCAGCGCCTTCATACGATCCTCGATTTCAGCCTCGCGGGCTGCAAGAGCCGCTTCGCGTTCCTTGAACGCAGCCAGCATCGCCTGCAGCTCTGCCGAAGACGGCATCGATTCGCTGCGCATCTCGCCTCTATCCGCGTGATCTTCGTTGCCTTCTTTTTGAAGGCTGGCAACTTCACGAGCAATCGCCGGACCTGCGTCGAGACCGAGGCGAAGAATCGCTGACCCCATCAGCAGCAATGCAATCATCATCAGGGTGCCGCTTTTTGCGCGAGCGCCCTTCTTTGATTTCTTTTTCTTCTCGCTCATCACGCCACCCGATTCTGACCACGAGCGTGACGGACAAACATCAGGCCGGAGGAGCTGGACGTATCCTCGGCCGGTTTTTCCGGCTCACCCTGCGATCCGTAGGCTTCCGCCAGAGCATCGTGCTCTTCGGTACCCTGGGCTGTGGGCTGCGGCGCTTCGGGCACTGCGGCTTCGGGCATGTCATGCATCGAGGCCATCATCAGCTCCAGCCGCTGGGCAACCGTCTCTGCGCGTCCGGTGAGCTGTTCCAACGCCTTGCTGGAGCCATCCGACACCTTCTGGGCCGATACGAGAGATTTGTTCAGGTCATCCACCTGCGCCGAAAGAACCGCGACGGCACCGCCGACGCCCTTTTCCAGATCGTTGAACCGTTTCAACCGGCGCGACAGCACCAGACAATAGAAACCAGCTCCAAGAGCTCCGGCTGCAAGCAGGATATCAGCAATAAGGTCCATCCTGTCCTCCTAGTTTAGTACGAAATCCATGATCAGCAGATCCCTCACGCGACCCTGTCCGGTCGCGATATTGATCCGCCGCAGCATCTGTGCGCGCAGTTTTGGCAGGGCCATCGGATCGGAAAGATCCTTAACCTCCAAAGCGCGTAGATAGCTGTTCAGTACATCGACAACTCGTGGGAGGACTTTTTCGACCTCGGCCTGATGGGCCAGATCGACCTCTAGTTGTGCACGGAACCGCAAATGCCGAATGCCGCTGGGACTTTGCAGCGATATTACAATCGGTTCCATTTCGATGAAGGCAAGATTGGCAATATCCTCTGCCGTCTCACCACTATCCACGCCTTCTGGCGCCTCTTCGGTCATATGCGCCGATTCGGGCGCTGCTTTGTGACCAAAAGGAAGAAGGCCTGACTGAACGGCGAAGAATCCGCCGCCCGCACCAGCTACCGCAAGCACAACCCCTATAATCAGGGGCATTTTGCTTTTTTTGGCTGGTTCTTCTGTATCTACTACAGCGTCTGTCATGGCTATCCCTAAAACGTCGTGCTCCTCTTCATAACCCGTGAGGAACTAACCGAATGTTAAGGCCGTTCGTTCAAAAAGGTTGCACGCCGGACAGAACGCCGGTGCGACGGAGGTTAATGTGCAGCAGATCAAGAATGTCTGGGCAGGTTTGGATACGCGGAAGCGCCTGATCGCAATTGGCGCGACTTTGGCCGTGATTCTCAGCATCCTGGCGATGTCCAATTTGGCAACCAAGCCAACAATGCAATTGTTATACGCCGGGCTGGAAAGCGGCACGGCCGGAGATGTGGTGAGCTCGCTTGAGCAGCGCAACATCCAATATGAAGTCCGCGGCGGCTCTATTTATGTGCCCTCGGACAAACGCGACGAGCTTCGGATGACCCTGGCAAGCGAGGGCCTTCCGGCAAATGGCGGGCGCGGTTACGAACTGCTCGATTCGCTCAGCGGGTTCGGAACGACTTCGCAGATGTTCGACGCCGCCTACTGGCGTGCAAAAGAAGGCGAGTTGGCCCGGACCATCGTCGGCAGCCCGCATATCACCCAAGCGCGAGTCCATATTGCCAATACTGGAACGAATCCTTTCCAGCGGACCGCAGATGCCACCGCATCGGTATCCGTGGTGCCGATGGGGTCGCCCATTACACCGGCGCAGGCCAACGCGATTCGCTTTCTGGTTGCCTCGGCCGTCACCGGCCTTGCGGTGGAAAACGTCGCCGTCATCGATGCCAATGGTGCCCTGATCGGATCCACCGAGGCTGCAGCAGCAGCGGGTGCAGGCTCCGATGACAGGTCGCAATCCATCCGCGATCGGGTCATGCGCCTTGTTGAGGCCCGCGTCGGCCATGGCAACGCAGTGGTTGAAGTCAGTGTCGAGACCGTAACCGACACCGAATCCATCCGCGAAAAGCGGGTCGACCCGGAAAGCCGTGTTGCGATCAGCACCGATGTGGAAGAACGCGCCGATTCGTCTCAGAACCAGGCCGGAGAGGTGACCGTCGCCTCGAATATTCCCGATGGGGATGCTGCATCAGGCCAGGGTTCCAAGGCGAACACCAGCGCAACGCGGGAACGGGTAAACTACGAAATCTCCGAAACCGAAAAAGAGATCGTGCGCGGCCCCGGTGCCATCAAGCGTCTCACCGTCGCAGTGCTGGTCAACGGTGGCATGGCGACCAACGAAGCCGGGGAAACCGTCTTCGAACCGCGCCCCGAAGAAGAACTGCAAGCCCTGCGCGAGCTGATTTCGGCCGCTGTCGGATTTAACGCGGACCGCGGTGATGTGATTACCCTGAAGTCGATGGATCTTCCCTCTGTCGAGCCGCAGGGCACGGTGGCCACCAGCTCCTTCATGGACAATCTGTATTTCGACGCCATGTCGCTGATCCAGATGGGGGCCCTGGCACTGGTTACCCTAATCCTTGGCCTCTTCGTTGTCCGCCCGATTCTGTCCAACAAAGGATCCTCTGTCGCCGCGCTGAGCGCACCTACCGGCGGTGCATTGCCTGATCTGCCCGCCTTGGGCGGAGGTGGCGACTTCATGTCGAACCCGGACATGGGTGCGAATCTCGCCCTGGACGGAGAAATCCAAGACAACATGGGCGGCGATTTTGCTCCGCTGGGAGATATGCCCGGCATGGGTAGCGGCCTGGACGACCTGGGCGGACTGCCCGCACTGGGTGGTGGTGGCGAAAACCCCGTCGACAGGCTGCGCTCCATGATCGGTGAACGTCAGGAAGAAACCGTCCAGATTCTGCGCGGCTGGCTGGAAGAGAACGAGGAACGAGTCTGATGAGTATCACGCACCTTCTGGAAGACTTCGGCGGCGGTTCAGCCGTCGAAGCCCCCGACCCCGGGCTTTCCGAGGAGGCCGTCGAAGAACAAAGGCTGGTGTCCTTTGAAAAGGGATACAGCGCTGGCTGGGAAGACGCCATCAGCGCAAAGGATCAGGAATCAACGCGGATTTCGGCCACGCTGGCCAGTTCGCTTGAAGACCTGAACTTTACCTACCACGAGGCCCAGGCCCAGCTCATCGAATCGCTGGACCCGATGTTCAAGGTACTGACCAGTTCGGTCCTTCCGGATGCTATGTCAGCCACCTTTGGCCACCACATCGTTGATCAACTGACCGATATGGCCCGGTTCCAGACCGATCAGGCGATGCAGATCGTGGTGTCGCCGAGCGAAAGCCATGCGGTCCGTGCCCTTGTTGCAGAAAACATCTCGGTTCCGGTGAAAGTTCAGGAAGACGACACCCTGGCCGAAGGTCAGGCCTATCTGCGTGTCGGCGCCTCCGAACGCGAACTAAACAGCTCCGCGCTGCTCGAATCTATTCATGGTTCGATCGACGCCTTTACCTATCATGTCAGAGAGGACAGCCAGTATGGATAATGCAGCCGAACTCAATATGAAAGCCACCGATGCAAGCAACCCCTTCGTATCGGTTCCAGTGGAAGTGGTTGTTTCGGTCGGCAAGGCCCGGCCACTGATCCGCGATCTGGTCAACCTTGGCGAAAACGCGATCCTGACTCTGGACAAACGGGTCGAGGATCCGGTTGACCTTTATGTCGGGGACCGTCTGGTCGCCCGCGGTCAGCTGGAAGAAATGGAAGGCGATCAGGCTGGTCAGCTTGCCGTGCGCCTGACCGAAATTGCCGATCTGCAAAACGGGCTGGGATGACACACAAACCTATCGCCTATGCGGCGCTGGCGCTTTTTCTGGCGCTGGCCCTGCCGCAGGCCGCCGTTGCTCAAGAACTGAGCCTATCATTGGCGGATGGACAGTCGATTTCGGCGCGGTCCATCCAGCTGATTCTGCTGATCACCGTGCTGAGCCTCGCGCCCGGCCTTTTGATCATGGTTACCTGCTTTCCGTTCCTCGTAACGGTGCTGTCGATCCTGCGCCAGGGCATGGGTCTGCAGCAGGCGCCGCCAAACATGTTGATGATCAGCCTGGCGTTGTTCCTGACCTATTTCGTGATGGAGCCGGTATTCAACGAAGCCTGGGTGAACGGGATCAGCCCGTTGATCGAAGAACAGGTGGACGTCGAAACCGGCATTACCCGGGGGCTGGAACCCTTCAGAGCCTTCATGGCAAACCGGCTGGATCCGGACACCTTTTATGCCATCGCAGATCTGCGCCCAGCCACCCAAGGGATCGATCCGACAGCCGATGCGCCGCTGTCCGTTCTGGTCTCCAGCTTTCTTCTGTCGGAAATCGCGCGGGCATTTCAGATTGGCTTTCTGGTCTTTCTGCCCTTCCTGGTTATCGACCTGGTGGTCGCCGCTATCCTGATGTCCATGGGTATGATGATGGTGCCCCCAGCAGTGGTCTCCCTGCCGTTCAAACTGGCGTTCTTCGTGGTCGCCGATGGCTGGAGCCTGATCGCAACCGCCCTGGTACGCAGTTACTATCCATCCTAGCCAGACTGGCAGACAATCAAGACAGATCTCAGCCCTCCGAACAGCGGTTCGGGGGGGCTTTTATGTTATGTGCCGTGACGCGCTCAGTTTGTTTTTGGAAAAGATCCTCGAATCCTAGATTCCCTTGAAACTGCTCCGTGTCTGCTTGCGAAACGATGCGCATTCTTCACCTCGTGCATAAGCCACAAGCAACGAAGCAGGTTCTACAAAACATGTAGGTCTACTGTGCGGACAAAGCTACCGTTCGCTGCAGTCCAAATGTCAGCTCTGGCCTCCGCCAGTTTACAGTTTCAGCAAAACGCCTATTCGGCTTCGCAGGGCTTTGTGGCTTGCTCCCCAGATCCTGCTGCAAAAAAGGTTCCATCAGGCTCGAACGTAAGTGTGGTGATCACAGTGCACTTGTTAGGGTTCCGATCTGACAGCAAGAAGCCTGTAAGTATGGACGGAAGTATGGGAGTCACGTGTAGGACAGACTCGTGCGTTCCGGCACTGATCAATTCTGCATGTCTCATTAGAAAATATCGCAGCAACAGCGCCTGCTCAGCTGCGCTTAGAGCGAGGTTTTCATCGGCTAGCTTAATTCCACATAGGTGCCGCGTTGGGCCATCTCGAGATGTCCAATTCGTGAGCACAACGTAAAACCGTGATTCAGGGAGCATCCAGGCCTCTTGGGCCGATGAGATGCCCCAATCCCGTACATCGCGGTCTGCGATGTCACGCCGTTGAAATCCTTCGTTTTCAAACGCCGAGTTCGTTTCTATCGCCACGCGGCAACGTTCGAAAAGGATATCGAAGTCATCCACCAAGCTTTGTGCATGAACTGGACCGTTTCCGAACCAGACTGCTGCCGTAAAAGTTGCAAGCCAATGCATTCTCGAGGTGAATAGGCTCATGGTTCCGGTTCGTAATTTCTTGAAACGGACTTTGGTCAACAGCGCAGCATACGTCAAGATGGGCTCAAAGCCGACCAACGCGCTTTGCATACTTGGCCAAAGAAAAGCCCGGACCGCGCAAGCGATCCGGGCTATTGTAATGTGCTTTGGCTGGCTTCAGCGCACAACGAATTCCGCGTGCAAAGCTCCCGCCGCTTTCAGGCTTTTCAGGATATCGATCATGTCCCGTGGAGAGACACCCAGCGCATTGAGCCCGGCAACGACCTCGGACAGAGACGTGCTCTCCGGAACTTCGGCCAGTTGGATGCCCTCCTCCTCTTCGATGGCAGCACCAGTGCGCGGAACGACGACCGATTCGCCATTTCCGAACGGGTTGGGCTGTACCACAAGCGGTGCTTCTTCTATCCGGAGGGTCAGGTTACCCTGGGCCACGGCCACCCGCGAAATCCGCACGTCGCTGCCCATTACAATGGTGCCGGAAGCCTGATCAATGACAACACGCGCCTTGCGCTGCGGCTCGACAAGGATGTTTTCGATCCGACCGACCGCATGGGCCGTGGATCGCGCACGGGTACGCTGGATATCCACCTCAACCGTGCCAGAGTCCCGCATCAGGGCCACGCTGCGGCCGAATTCAGCGTTAATGGCCCGTTCGATCCGGCCTGCGGTGGTGAAATCCGGTTCACGCAGCGCCAGGCGCATCGACGAAAGAGAGGACAGATCGAAGTCGATCTCCCGCTCAACCCGGCCACCTGCCGGGATCACACCAGCGGTCGGCACGCCCTGCGTCACACTGGCGGCCTCCCCCTCGGCGACGGTGCCACCGGCCAGGATGGTCCCCTGGGCCACGGCATAGATCTGACCGTCGGCCGCGTTTAGCGGCGTCATGATCAGGGTGCCGCCCATCAGGCTTTTGGAGTCGCCAATGGCCGAAACCGTCACATCGACGTTGCCGCCAACCCGCGCAAACGGTGGCAAAGTTGCCGTCACAAACACTGCGGCCACGTTCTTCGGACGGAATTGTTCGCCCGTCACGTTAACGCCGAGGCGCTCCAGAATGTTCGACATGATTTCTTCGGTGAAAGGCGAATTGCGCAGACCATCACCGGTGCCATCCAGCCCCACAACCAGGCCGTAACCAACCAGATCATTGCCGCGCACGCCATCAAACTCCACCAGATCCTTCAACCGGATCGCGCTGGCCTGAGCCATCGCAGGCAGAAGCAGACAGGCGATGAGGAGACGTAGAAATTTCAACATTACATGTACCTCAGCAGCGACAGTTGGGAACTACGCGAGGTCACCGAGTAGAGGCTTTCCAGCTGCAGCTGAGCTTCTTCTAGGCGTGTATACGTTTCATAGGGGTCCGCGTTGATCAGGTTGTTTTTGGCGATGCTCAGACTGGTTTCGGTCGCGGTGTTGCGTGTACTCACGCGCTCCAACTGCCCTTCGATAAAGCCGATGCTAGCCTGTTTATCGATGAGCTGTTCGGTGCTGTTGAGCAGTTCCGTCCCAGTCATCTTGGCAAGCTCAACCTTGGTGGCGTCGCTCAAACCCAGCGCGCTTTCGTTGACCAGAGCCGCGATGGCAAAGCTTTGCAGCGGGTGCTTCAAAGCAGGATCATCGGCGCGCAACGCAAGCGATACGGTTTCCCCATCGGCTACCTCGACCGGTGACAGATCCTTGGTGGAGCCCACATACATGGCATCGTCAAACCCCATCGGATCGGCGAACCAATCCTTTACCGCCTGCACGATGTCCGTTGCGCTTGTCAGCCCCGAAACCTCGGACACCAGTTCGGTCATCAGCGTACCTGCATCATTCAGCGGCGAGGTAGAGGTGGCGGTGCCGGCAAACAGGCTGCGGCCACCAGCCCAAGAATTCAGCTTGCTGATGGCATTGTCCAGCTGGATCCGTCCTTCCGCACCGAAACGCTCTGCATCGTCAGGCTTGAGCGTTGGTGTCAGGCCCAGCAAATTGTCACGCATGGTCTGAGCCGAAGATTGAATCAGCTCCAGGCTGCCCTGCATGCCCGTTGCAAAGAGCTTTGCCTCGTTGGTGGCAATCACATGGCTTTCCAGGCGGGTCAGGTTGGTTTCGATATCGGAAAGATACGTGAAATCACCACCCAGTCTGGCGGTAATATCGGAGAGTTTCCCGCTGGCAAGCTCTTGCCCCAGCCTTTCGATATCCTGCTTCAGCTCGGCGTTGCGGTTACGCAAGAACATATGCTGCGCCATGTCGCCATAGGACTTAATAATCATTGATCAGATCCCCAGAATAGTTTCCAGCAGGCCATCCACGACGGACAACACCTTGGCATTTGCACCATAGGCTTTTTCATACAGCATCAGGTTCTGCAGCTCGGCATCGGTATCGACACCAAAGCTCGCCTCGGTCTGGGCCATTTCGGTATAGCTGGCTGCCGCAAAGGTCAGCGTATTCGACGCGCTGTTATCGTCGCGGGCAAACCGGGACAGCAAGACGGAACTCAGCGTCGAGGCATCGCCACTGACACTGCCAAGACCTGTCGAACTCAGAGAACGGTTTTCCTTCAGGGCCTCTGCGTAGCCATTGATCAGACTACCGTCACCGGGATCACCCTGCGTGGCTGCGTAAAGCCCGTCCCGGAAACGCCAGGTTTCCGCCTGACCATCCATGGCAACCAGATCATTCAGCTCCAGTCGGCCGGAAATCCCAACCGTGTCGGCGCTATCGAAGAAGTTGCCACCATCAGTGAAGATACCCGCATCCGTGGCACCGATCGTGGAATCGAGTGCCGGATCCTGGAACCGTTCGATCAGATCGCGGGCATAGGCATCAAGATCGTCCTGCGCCTTCACGGCCAGCACGTCACGGACCTGGAACTGAGCAACCAGTGTGCCGCCTCGGATGGGGCCGTTTGCGCTTGTGCTGATCGGTTTGCCATTCACCTCAAGCCCTGACAACAGCCCGTTGTCCTGGGTCATATGAGGCAGCATGTCACTTTTGGGAGAGAAGCTGAGCTCAGAAGCTTTACCCTCCAAGAGCGCAGTGCCACCGGAGGAATAGAGCGCGATCCTGCCACCATCCCGGTTGATAACATTGACCGGGATGATCGCGTTGATTTCATCAACCAACATGCTGCGTTGGTCAAGCAATGTCGTAGTGTCGGCCCCCGCAGCTTTGGCCACGACAACGCGGGCATTCAGCTTTTCAAGCTCCTTCAGGGTGGAATTCACCTTGTCGACCTGAATACCGATCGAGGTATCGGCCTGAACCCGCATATCGCGGAGCCCGTCAGCCGCGTCGGTGATCGAGCGGACCAGAAGGTCCGCCTTCACCGCCAGATCATTCAAACGCGGCGTGGAGTCGGGCCGAGACAACGTCTCGACCAGACTGCCGTCGAAGTTGGCCATCTGCGATGCGATCGAAGATTCATCGTCAACGCTGCCGACAAGGCTACTCATCCGCGCGTAAAAAGTCGCGTTGACTTCAGCCACGGCATATTCAGCCTCAGAATCGCGGCGCGCAGAGACCACCCCCGGATCGACCATGCGCTGGACCGCACCGATTCTCACCCCCGGAGAGTAGGCATTCGCATTCAGATCCAGTGTCCGCCGCGTGTAACCCGGGGTCAGCGCGTTGGCGAGGTTCTCGGACACGATCTGTGAAGATCGCGACGCAGCATTCAATCCGCTCATCGCGGAGTTAATTGCACTTGTGATAGACATGATCAGCCTGCTCTTTCTAAGCCGGGGTCATTGCGCATCAGCGCGTTAACGCTTGATGTTGGTGGTTTCCTGAAGCATCTCGTCGACGGTCTGGATGACCTTCGCGTTCGAGGAATAGGCCCGCTGCGTCTGGATCATGTTGGTCAGCTCGCCCGCCACATCGGTCGAAGATTCCTCACGCGTGAAGCCAGCAATTTCACCGGTGGGTCCATCGCCCGCATTCCACAGGAAGAACGCACCGCTATCTGCTGACGGGAGGAAGGTCTGATAGTCCATCGACACCATACCATTGGGGTTAGGCATATCGACCAGCGGGATCTTGTAGAGGATGCGGCTTGCGCCAGTGCTATAATTGGCCCGGACAAAGCCCGACGTGTCTACATCAACCCCCAGAAGGTTGCCCGCAGTCGCACCATCCTTGGTGATGGTCGCGGGTGCAAAGGTATCGGAAACCTGGGTGAAACCATCATTTTCACCGATCAGGCCGATATTGATTTCGATCGGGCCGCCATCGACAGTAACGATAACACTACCGGTCGCAGCATCATACGCACCACCGCTCACATCAGTTACCGAAGCCAGATTGCCGCCATCGGTACGGCTGTCGTCAAATTCCAGAGTATATTCACCCACAACCGCGCCGCCGCTGGCGGTATCTTTGATGGTCATCGTCCATTGGTTGGATTTACCGGTCGCGGGCACCGTCGGAGTGAACTCGATATCCAGATTTTCCGAGGATCCAAGGTTGTCGAAATACTCGATCGACAGGGATTCAATCCCTGAGGTTGCGCCAGCCTCCGTCGCTGTCGCAGGCAGGTTGGCACCAATCTGCATTTTGGTTGTCGGCTCGCCGACCAGCTGGTTCTTATTCAGATATACCGGCTCCAGACCATCGCTCGAGTCCACAGCGCCGGCCAAGGTGTTCCCAGCAGCATCTGTCGGCCATCCAAGCAGTGCCAGCCCCGATTCCGTTGCGAGATAGCCATCGGAATTCATGCTAAAGGACCCTGCAGTCGTCAGCCGCATCGTCGGCGCACCATTGCCTGCTGCAATTTCCGAAAGGGTTGTCACAGGCAGGAAGCCGCTACCGCGCACTGCCAGGTCTGTCGGATTATCTGTCGTCACCAGGGGACCGCGTTGATCAATCAGACGCACATTGGTGGTCCGCACACCGCCCGCACTATAGGCACCGCCAGAGGACCCCGCCACGATCGAATGGAAATCCGTCTGGACGCGCTTGTAGCCAGCGGTAGAGGAGTTCGCGATGTTATCGGAGATGGAGGCCAGTCGGCTGGCATTCGCGCCGAGCCCGGATACACCCGCATATAGCGACGAAGAAATGGTCATAGCACGCCTTTCTGCTGCTTCAAATTCTTGATGCAATAGCTAGCGCACGAGCACTTAACGGGCGGCTAACAGATAAAATCCAATCTATCTGTCGCCGCCCGGTGGTGGTTAATTGTCATGTTTTACTTGCGCAAAAGGGTGATTTCGACGCGGTTGTTGCGAACCCGCATGGGGTTTTCAACGGCCAGAGTACGGTCGGCATAGCCTGTGATCCGATGGATTCGGTTAGATTTCAGACCACCCGATTCGAGTAGCTGGCGGGCGGCATCAGCGCGGGCGTGCGACAACTCCCACACCGGGTTCTTGGCAAGCACCACAGGCTGGGACCGGATGTGCCCGCCAATGGCGATACCGTTGGCCACCGTACCGCTGACCCGGGCCACCATGCGCACCAGATCGCGGAACAAGGGCGTCGGTTCTGCTGTACCATCTTCGAACAGCGCTGCGTCTTCGGTTTCGAACAATTCGATGATCAGACCTTCGTCGGTGACCCGTGTCACGATATGGCGCGCCAGGTCGGTCGAGACCATGCTTTCACCGCCAAGCCCTTTCAGCTCCTCTTCGACGACCCGGAAAACCTCCTCTTGGGCGGACTGCTCGCTTGCATCCATCAGCCCGGTCGCGCCTTGAGCCTGCCGCGCATTTGTCGGGTGTTCGTCCGTCGCGCCAATGCCGCTTTGCGGTTTGACATCCTCGGTGAACATGCTGTCCCCGCTGAACGCGCCGTTGCCGCCACCGGAGACCCGGCTGAGCGGAATGGACGGCGAGAAATAGTCAGCCAGACCTTTGCGCTGCTTTTCAGTGGTCGCATTCAGGAGCCACATCAGAAGGAAGAATGCCATCATCGCGGTCACGAAGTCGGCGTAGGCCACCTTCCATGCACCGCCGTGATGACCATCGCCACCACCTGACTTTTTCTTCTTGATAATTATCGGAGCTACATTGCTTTGAGCGCTCATTTCAACCACCACTTTTTTTCACCCACAATCGGGGTATCAGGCAGTGCGTTAATCAGATCTTAACAGCTAAAATTGGCTGCTATTAAGACATCTAAACAAATGATTTAAGGGCATAAATGTGGTTTTCAGGGGTGAACCGAGACGACCTCAAGTCAACGATGTGGCAGCTTTGTGGCGAAGGTGTGGCGGAGGTCTGACCCCGCCACAAAAAGGGCGGGATCAGAAGGGCGTTTCAAGCGTCCAAAAGGATGTCGCCGAATGATTCGCGCAGCTTGTTCTTGAGCACTTTGCCGGTGCCGCCCAGCGGCAGATCATCGGTAAAGACCACGCGGTCCGGAATCTGCCAGCTCGCAACCTTGCCTTCGTAATGCGCCAACAGCTCTTCTTCGGTCAGACTTTCGTCGGAACGCACCGCGATGACCACCGGACGTTCATCCCACTTGGGGTGCCGGGCCGCGATGGCAGCCGCCTGAGCGATCTTGGGGTGGGACATGGCGATGTCTTCCAGCTCCACCGTCGAAATCCACTCACCGCCCGACTTGATGATGTCCTTGGACCGGTCGCGGATGATCATATAGCCATCGGCATCGATGGTGGCGACATCGCCGGTATCGAACCAGCCATCCATGGTCAGCGCGCTGGTGTCATGGCCAAAATAGGTATCGATGATCCAGTGACCACGGATCTGCAACTCGCCCTGGGTCTCGCCATCCTCGGGCAGGCGTTTGCCCGCCTCGTCCACGATGCGCAGTTCGACACCATAGGGCGGACGCCCCTGCCCTTCGCGGATCTTGCCCTTTTCCTCGACGCTCAGGTCGTCGTGTTTCTGCAGAAGGTTGTTGAGCGTACCCAGCGGGCTTGTTTCGGTCATGCCCCAGGCGTGGATCAACTCCACTCCGTATTTGTCGCGGAAGGTCGGGATCATAACCGTCGGCAGGGCCGAGCCGCCCACAACGGTACGCTTCAGGCTTTCGGCCTTGCTGCCGGTCTTCTCCAGCGCCTGCAACAGCCCCATCCAGATGGTCGGCACGCCCAGCGCAAGGGTGACCCGCTCGCCATCGATCAACTTGACCAGGCTTTCCCCATCAAGATGCGGCCCCGGCAGAACCAGCTTGGCGCCGACGGCGGCCGCAATATAGGGAACACCCCAGGCGTTGACGTGGAACATCGGCACCACCGCCATAACCGTATCGCGCGCCGAGATCGCCAGCCCGTCCGGCTGGTTGCCGCCCATCGAGTGCAGCACAGTGGTGCGGTGGGTATATTGCACGCCCTTGGGGTTGCCCGTGGTACCCGAGGTATAGCACAGGCTCGACGGCGTGTTTTCATCCAGGTCGGGCCAGCTGTTGTCATCGCCTTCGGCGGCCAGCAGTTCGTCGTAGAACAGGATGCCTGGCACGGCCTCGGCGGCCGCCTCATCCCGCGGCCCCATCAGCACGATGTGTTTCAGCGTTTTCAGGTGCTCTTTCAGCTTGCCCACCGCAGGCACAAAGGTGGCGTCGATGAACAGCACCTGATCCTCTGCGTGGTTGATGATGTAAATCAGCTGTTCCGGCTTCAGGCGCGGGTTGATCGTGTGACAGATCATCCCGCCACCGGAGACACCGAAATAGATTTCCAGATGGCGGCGGTTGTTCCAGGCGATGGTGCCGCAGCGCTCTCCTGCCTTGATGCCAAGACGCTTCAGCGCGGCGGACAGTTTGCGGGCATTCGCCTCGATCTCACCCCAGTTGGAATGCACGACCTCGCCCGAGGTTTCGACCGAAGTCACGGTGGTGTTGCCGTGGTACCGGCCCGCGTGTTCGATCAACGAGCTGATCGTCAGCGGTTTGTGCATCATCTTGCCAAGCATTTTGCCTTGCTCCTCCAAAATTCACTCGGCGGCCAGAGCCGCCCGGTTGCGGATCAGATCCGCGGCTTTTTCTGCGATCATGATGGTCGGTGCGTTGGTGTTGCCCCCGATCAGCCGCGGCATGACCGATGCATCCACAACGCGCAGGCCCTCCATGCCGCGCACTTTCAATTCCGGATCGACGACCGCCATTTCGTCCTGCCCCATCCTGCAGGTACCCACCGGATGATAGATCGTATCCGACCGCGCCCGGATGTGCTGCTCCAACGCTGCGTCATCCGGCTCACCTTCGATGAACAGCTCCTTATGGATGTAGCCCTGCAAGGGCGGCGTCTGCATGATCTGCCGGGTCTTGCGCACGCCCCTGATCAGGGTGGTCAGATCCTCGGGATCGGACAGGAACTGCGGATCGATCCGCGGCGGCGCCATCGGATCGCCCGATGTCAGCCCGACCGCACCGCGCGATTTGGGGCGCAGCACGCAGATATGGCAGCTGAAGCCATGCCCCAGATGCAGCTTGCGGGCGTGGTCATCGACGATGGAAATGACGAAATGCAGCTGCACATCGGCGCGCTCCAACGTGGGGTCGGTCTTCAGGAACGCCGCCCCTTCGGCAAAGGGCGTCGCCAGCATCCCCTTGCCCGTCTTGCGCCAGTCGTTGATGTGCTTCAGCAGGCTGACGCTGCCCGGCAAAGAGATCCCGAAATTGTCCCGGTCCTTGCTTTTGTAGGCGAGGGTGAAATCGAGATGATCCTGCAGGTTCTGCCCGACGCCGGGCAACTCGTGCACCATACCGATCCCGTGCGGCGTGATATCCTCGGGGCGCCCCACCCCCGACAGCTGCAAAAGCTGCGGTGAATTGAAGGCGCCACCGCAGAGTATCACCTCGCGCCCGGCGTTGACCGTCAGATCCTGCCCGCCCTTCCGGTACGCAACGCCGGTGGCGCGCTTAACCTGAAACAGCACCTTGGTGGCGTGGGCGCCGGTGATCACCGTCAGGTTCGCGCGATCCATCACCGGGTGCAGATAGGCTGCCGCGGCCGAGCAGCGCTCGCCATTCTTCTCCGCCGCGTGGAACTGCGTCACCTGATAAAGGCCGATGCCTTCATTATCTCCAGTATTGAAATCCGCCGTCTCGCGGATCTGCAGCGCCTTGCCCGCCTCGACAAAGGCGCGAGTGATGGGGCGCGGGGATTTCTGGTGACTGACCTGCAGGGGGCCGTCACCGCCATGCACCGCATCGCCACCAGCTTCGTTGTTTTCGGCGCGCTGGAAATAGGGCAGCACGTCACTCCACCCCCAACCGTCACAGCCCAGCGCCGCCCATTCATCATAGTCACCCGCATGACCGCGGACATAGAGCATGGCGTTGATCGCACTGGAGCCGCCCAGCGCCTTGCCGCGCGGCTGGTATCCCTTGCGCCCGTTCAGGCCTGGCTGCGGCACGGTCTCAAACGCCCAGTTGTTGATCTTGGGACGACCCGGCAGCATGGCAACCACCGCCGCCGGTGCGCGTACCAGAATGCTGTCACCGCGTCCGCCTGCCTCCAGTAGACAGACGCTGGTGTTCGGATCCTCGCTGAGCCTTGAGGCCAGAGTTGACCCTGCTGAACCGCCCCCCACAATCACATAGTCGAACTGCATCGCTCCCCTCCCAAGGCTGCATCCTGTTCCAAAGTGAGCGCAGGAAGGGGCATCCTGTCCACGTTTACTGTGCGTAAACCATGATTGCGCGGATCCTGGCTTAACTACCTTCGCGCGCGCCGGTCACCGGGCGGGCCGATGTCGCATAGCGCTCCGAGGCTTCGTAGTAGTCGTCAAATCCGATCCGGCGGCGCAGCTCCATGAAATCCATCAGGTTGCTACGTGGCTGACCCACTTTCATCTCGGCCAGCGTCTGCATCATCGCCTGCATCGCCGAAGCCATCAGCGACAACGGGTAGGCCGCGATACGGTATCCGATGTCCTCCAGCGCCTCGGGCGGCAGGTCGGGGGTTTCGCCACCTTCGACGATATTGGCCATATTGGGCGCATCCGTTGCCGCGCAGACCTCGCGCATCTCCGCCTCGGACCGGGGCGCCTCGACAAAGATGATATCGGCGCCCAGCTCCCGGAACTTCTGCGCGCGGGTCAGCGCCTCATTCAGCCCGTGATCATGACGGGCATCGGTGCGCGCAAGGATCAGGATATCCTGACCTTCGTTGCGCGCGTCCACGGCGGCGCGGATGCGGTCAAAGGCTTCCTCGCGGCCCACCACGGCCTTGCCCGGTGTGTG
Organism: Pseudophaeobacter sp. C1-32P7; assembly: GCF_041008775.1. NCBI lineage: Bacteria > Pseudomonadati > Pseudomonadota > Alphaproteobacteria > Rhodobacterales > Roseobacteraceae > Pseudophaeobacter > Pseudophaeobacter sp. C1-32P7. The sequence goes on from NZ_JAXGFR010000003.1 coordinate 306,580, forward strand.
ACCGCAGCGTTTCGGCGCCAGCTGATCCTCGATCATCACGGCGGCGCAGCCCGCATTCGCCATCCCCTGCACCGTGCGGCGCACGTTCATCGCATTGCCATAACCGGTGTCCCCGTCGGCAATCAGCGGCATGGTGATGGCACCCGCGATATTGCGGGCCTGATCCAGCACCTCACCATAGCTCATCAGGCCCAGATCCGGCGCCCCGATCCGCGAGGCAGAGGCGCCAAACCCAGTCATGAAAGTCAGATCGAACCCGGCCTGTTCGATCAGCTTGGCAGACAGCGCGTCATAGGCGCAGGGCATGGTGTGAAGGCGGGGCTGCGCAAGAAGGGCGCGCAGGCGGTCAGCAGGTGTCGTCATGTCACTCACAATTTGAAGGGAATATAAAGGGCAAGGTCGGGCACCAGATAGAGCAGCACCACACAGAAGAACATCAGGAGCAGGAAGGGGATCGCCCCACGCGCCACATCGCCAAGGGTGGCCCGCGCCACGGCCTGGATCACGTAAAGGTTCAGCCCCACCGGCGGCGTGATCAGGGCCGCCTCGACCATGACCACCATGAAGACGCCGAACCAGATCGGATCAAAGCCCAGCCCCATGGCAGCAGGCAGCAGCACCGGGGTCATGATCAGCACCATCGACAGCGCCTCCAGTACCAGCCCCATCACCACGAGGATACCGGCCACCAGCAGCACGAACATCACCGGGCTGGACACCGCGTCCGAGATGAAGGCGCTGATTTCCTGCGGGATGCGATACAGGGTGATCGCCTTTCCGAACACCTTGGCACCCGCGATGATCAGTAGGATCGCGACCGTGGTCGCCATGCTGTCCACCGCCGCCTCCCAGAAGGCTTTCCAGGTCAGCGTACGCAGGACCAGCGCGGTGATGACCACGGCAAAGGCAAATCCGATGGCCGCAGCCTCGGTCGGGGTAAAGGCGCCGGAATAGATGCCCGCCACAACCACGGTGGCCAACGCAATCGACGGCAGCGCCCGCAGGGTGGCGCGGCGGCGTTCGGCGCCGGTCGCCTTTTCACTGCGGCCCATGCCCTTCATCGAGGCATAGATCATCGAATAGCCCGCAAACAGCACCAGCAGCGCCAGACCGGGGCCGACACCGGCCAGGAACAGGGCAATCACCGATTCCTCGGTGACGAAACCGTAGATGATCATCGGGATCGACGGCGGGATCAGGATGCCCAGCGTGCCGCCAGCGGCCAACAACCCGTAGACAAAGCGCCGCTCGTAGCCGCGGTTGATCATTTCCGGGATGGCAACGGTGCCAATGGTAGCGGCCGTCGCCACCGAAGAGCCGGAGATCGCGGCGAACAACCCGCAGGAAATCACCGTCGCCACGGCCAGCCCACCAGGCCAGTGGCCGACCCAGGCCTGCACGGCGGCATATAGATCACGCCCAACGCCGCCTTTCAGCAGCACATTGGACATCAACAGGAACAGCGGCACCGCCAGCAGAATGAAGCCATCCAGAGTGGAGAGGATCGCCTGCGGTGCCATCAGCGGAGAAAACCCGCCAAGGATCAGCATCGACAGCCCGAGCCCACCAAGCGCAAAGGCAACCGGAACACCGACAAGCAGCAGCGCGAACAGGGCGAAAAGGATCAGGAAAACCGTCATTATTCATGCTCTCCTTCAGCCGCGATATGCCCCTGCGCCGCGCGCCAGACCTCGATCACGGATTGCAGCAGCAGCACCGCAAAGCCGAAGGGCAGCGACAGTTCGACGTACCACATGGGCATATCCAGCATGGTGCCGGTGGTGCGCCCGCGAATGAAACTGTCGTGGAAAATCTCATATCCGTAGACCAGCACGACAGCGGAGAACACCGCCACCACCGCCATGGCAAAAACATCCGCACCGATCCTGGGACCACGCGGCAATCCGGAGATCACCGCCGTGATGCGGATATGGCGCCGTTCGCGCAGGCACCAGGGCGCCGCGATCAGCGATCCCCAGATCAGGCAGAACTGGCTCAACTCTGCCGCCCAGATGGTGGGGCGGACAAAGAAATAGCGGGCCATAACCTCATAGGTCAGCATGATCCCCGCAAGAACAAAGAGGACCGCCGCCACAAGGGCCAGCGCGGTCACGAACCTGGCAAAAACGTGCATGGAATTTCCCGAAGAATAAGATGGACCGGCCCCGGATGCGGCGCCGGTCCGTGACAGTCAGGCTCAGAATTTCTCGGCAGCAGACAGGATTTCTGCGCCAAGATCACCGGCCTTAGCGCGGAAGCCGTCATAGACGGGCGCGGCAGCCTCTTTCCAGGCGGCGATCTCTGCATCGGTCGGCTGGTACACCGTCATCCCGGCCTTTTCCGCCTCGGCATAGGCAGCAGCCTCGATCGCGGACATCTCGTCCCGCACTGCGATTTCAGCCTTGCGGGCGGCGTCCGACATGATCTTCTGATGCTCAGGCGACAGACCATTCCACCAGTCGGTGTTGGCCACGACGATGAATTCGATATCGGCGTGGTTGGTGACGGTGATGGTGTCCATGACCTCCCACAGTTTGCGGGATTTCACGCCCGAGACGCCGGTCATGCCGATATCAACGGTGCCGCGCTGATAGGCCAGATACTGCTCGGAGCCGGAAATCAGCGTCGGCGCGCCGCCGGTCGCGGTAACGAAATCACCCAGCGTCTTACCAAAGACTCGGGCCTTCTTGCCTTCCATATCAGCAGGCGTTTTCACCGGACCGTCCTGGGACAGCATGATCGCGCCGCCATAGGCCTGCCACCACAGAACCGTGGCGCCGGTATCGGCGATGGCCGCATCGATGGGCCCGCGGACCGGACTGTCCGGCGCAACGGCCTTGCGCACCTTTTCCTCGGAGTTGAACAGGAACGGCATATAGAAGACATCCACCGCCGGAATATCCCCGACATAGCGCGTCAGCGAAGCCACGCCCATTTCGATGGCGCCAGAGCCGACAGCGGCAGGCACTTCCTTGTCCTTGTAAAGCTGCGCGGAGTCGTAAATCTCCACCGCGATGTCACCGTTCGAAGTCTTTTCGACCTCTTCCTTGAACATCAAGAGGTTCTGGCCAAGGTGGCTTTTGAGCGGCAGCTGCAAAGAGATACGTGCAGTCACATCCGCAGCAAATGCGGGCAGTGCAGTGCACAGCGCCAGCGCGGCGCCGGTCAGCGTCGAAGTCAGTTTCATGAATTTTCCTCCCGTTAATAAAAGAATGTTCCATCAAGGACTTACCTTTGGTCAAGGAAAATGCCGGGGGGCTGCCGGGTGCGATAGTCGAACTTTGAAAAATTAATACAATTCAATTATTTGACTGGTTTTGCAGCTCAAATTTTTTTGGGAAGGCCGCATCCAAAGCGCCCTCAGCCGGGCGATAACGTGCAGCGGCTGCAGCAAAAAGAACGGCGCCGCGCAAATTGCGCGACGCCTTTCTTTTTGCCGGGCCCAACGGGAGAGGATCCTCCCGCAGGGGATCCGATCCGGGCGGGAGCGCCCCGCCCGAGGCGTATCCGGACCTCAGCCCAGGGTATTAGCCCAGAACCGCTTTCACGGCCCGCGCGGTTGCCGCAACCACGGTGTCGGCCTCTTCACGGGTCAGGCAGAAGGGCGGCGCAAAGCCCAGGATATCACCCTGCGGCATGGCGCGGGCAATCACCCGGTCCTGCTCCAGGAGCTTGGCCGAGATCTGCGGACCGATCTTGTCCGCCGCGTCAAAGAAGGTGCGGCTATCCCGATCCTTCACGAATTCCACCGCACAGAGCATGCCTTCGCCGCGGATGTCGCCGACATGGGCATGATCGCCCAGCGCGTCCTTCATCGACTGGTTCAGGTAGGCGCCAACGCTGCCTGCGTTTTCAACCAGATTCAGTTCGTCAATCAGCTTGAGGTTGGCAACGCCCGCCGCAGCACCGATGGGGTGCGCCGAATAGGTCCAGCCGTGGCCGATGGGGCCGTTCTCATCGGTGCCCTGCTCCAGCACCTTCCAGACCTTGTCGGATACGATCGAACCGGACAGCGGCGCATAGGCCGAGGTTAGGCCCTTGGCGATGGTGATGATATCCGCTTCCAGCCCGTAATGATCGCTGCCGAACATGGTGCCGAGACGGCCAAAACCGGTGACGACCTCATCCACGACCAGCAGGATGTCGTGCTTTTTCAGCACGGCTTGGATCGCTTCCCAGTAACCGGCGGGGGGCGGCACGATGCCACCGGTGCCCAGAACCGGTTCACCGATGAAGGCGGCGATGGTGTCGGCGCCTTCGCGCTCGATCAGCGCTTCCAGTTCTGCGACGCAATGGGCGACGAACTGTTCTTCGGTCTGGTTCTGATCCTCGCGGCGGAAATAATAGGGCGCATCGGTGTGCACCACCTGCGCCAGCGGCAGGCCGAATTTCTTGTGGAACAGCTCAAGCCCCGTCAGCGAGCCGGTGACCAGCCCAGAGCCGTGATAGCCGCGCCAGCGCGAGATGATCTTCTTCTTCTCGGGGCGACCCAGGATGTTGTTATAATACCAGATCAGCTTAACGTTGGTTTCATTGGCGTCCGAGCCGCCGAGGCCGAAATAGACCTTGGACATATTCGAAGGCGCCCGGTCGAGGATCATCTTCGACAGGGTGATCGACGCCTCGGTGCCATGCCCGACATAAGAGTGGTAATAGGCCAACTCCCGCGCCTGATCGGCGATGGCTTCGGCGATTTCCTGACGGCCATAGCCCACGTTCACGCAGTACAGCCCGGCAAAGGCGTCCAGCAACTTGGTGCCGTCGCGGTCCTCGATATGCACACCGCTGGCGGTCTTGATCACCCGGTTCGGGCTTTCGCCGCGTGCGTGCTGCGCCAGATGGGTCGAGGGGTGAAAGAAGTTGTCGCGGTCCCATTGGTCCAGTTGATCGTTTTTCAGCATATCTAGTCCTTCTGCGTTTCCCGGTGCCCGCACGGCCCGGGTGTGATCGTTTGATATTCAATTGCCCGGCATGGGGCCCGTCATGCCCAGTCGCGGCAGACGTATTTGACCTCGGTGAATTCTTCCATGCCCAGACGCGCACCTTCGCGACCCAGACCGGATTGCTTGGCGCCGCCAAAGGGGATCGGCGCACCGGTCACCTTGGTCCGGTTCACGGCCACCATGCCAAATTGCAGCGTCCGCGACAGCCGGTAGATACGGCGCGGATCCTGCGTATGCACATAGGCCACCAGCCCGTATTCGGTGTCATTGGCACGCTGGGTGATTTCCTCTTCGCTGTCAAAGGGGGCCACCGGCGCCACCGGGCCAAAGGTTTCCTCGTGCATGATCTTGGCATCCTGCGGCACGTTGGTCAGCACGGTCGGCTGATAGAACAGCGGCCCCATGGCGTGGCGTTCGCCGCCGCAGGCCAGTTTGGCGCCCTTCTCAAGCGCGTCGCGCACGTGTTCTTCCTGCTTGGCCACGACCCGGTCGTGCATCAGCGGCCCGATGTCCGGGTCGTCCATGCCTAGACCAACGGTCAGTTTCTTGGTCGCCGCCGTCAGCCGTTTGCAAAACTCCGGGTAGACGCTGCGCTGCACGAAGATCCGGTTGGCGCCGAGGCAATCCTGACCCGAGGTCGCGAATTTCGCCTTCATGGTCTCTTCGACCGCCTGATCAAGATCGGCATCCTCGAAGACGATCACCGGTGCGTGGCCACCCAGTTCCATCACCAGCCGCTTTACCGTATCGGCGCTTTGCCGGTACAACAGCTTGCCCACTTCGGTAGAGCCGGTGAAGGACAGCGCCCGCACGCGGGTATCTTCGGTCCAGGGTTTGACCACAGTCGGCGCATCGCCCGTGATGACGTTGAACACCCCGGCAGGCACGCCCGCGCGTTCGGCCAATTCGGCCAGGGCCAGAGCGCTGAACGGGGTTTCCGCCGAAGGGTGCGCCACAACGGTGCAGCCCGCCGCCAGCGCCGCTGCTGCCTTGCGCGTCAGCATTGCGGAGGGGAAGTTCCACGGCGTGATCAGCGCCACCACGCCAACCGGCTCGCGCCACAGCTCGACCTCGGCATCGGGCAGGTGGCTGGTGACGCCTTCGATGTTCGGACGCTTGGCCTCTTCGGCGTAGAACTCCACAAAGCCCGCGCCGTAGTCGATTTCGCCCATCGCCTCGGACAGGGGTTTACCCTGTTCCAGCACCATGATCCGGGCCAGATCCTCCTTATGATCGAGCTGCAGCTGGAACCACCGGCGCAGGATGGCCGAACGTTCCTGCGGCAAAAGCCCAGCCCAAGCGGCAAAAGCATTCTGCGCTGCATCGACTGCAGCAGAGGATTCTTCTGCCGAAAGGCTCGCGACATGGCCAACCACATTTCCGGTTCCGGGGTCCTTCACGGCAAAGGTATTGCCGTCTTCAGCCGTCTGCCACCGGCCATTCACATAAGAAAATGAACGGACTAGCGTTTTGTCCGCGATATCGCTGCGGGCAGAAAGGGCGGTGTCGGCCATGGCAAATCCTCCTGAAGTTCAGGAGGACATTCCTCTGCCAGACCCAGATACAGCAGCCAAAGTTCCCCCATGAAGGAGAAGATTCAGCTGCCAGCCCCCCGTCCCAGCAAAATATCCAACGGCGGACCGCCCGGACCTTTGACCGGTTTGGTCACGATATAGGTGAAATAGCGCGACAGGCCGATGCGGGCATCCAGCATCGAATCGATCAGCCGCTGATAGGCATCGATGTCATGGGTGACGATCTGCATCAGATAATCGAAACCGCCGCCCAGCGCCCAGCAGGCCGTGACCTCATCATAGCGCTGGATTGCCAGCTCAAACGCTTGAAACCGGGCCGCCGTGTGATCGGCAATTTCCACCGCCACAAACACCGTTATATGCGGCGCCAATTTGCGCAGGTTGATGCGGGCGCCGTAACCTTCGATCAGCCCGGCCTTTTCCAGCTTGCGCAGCCGGTCCCAGCACGGTGTCGGAGACAGGCCGATGCGTTCGGCCAGGGCCGCTTTGGTAATGCGCCCCTCCTGCGTCAGCACGCGGAGAATGGCGATATCCCGGTCATCAAGACGTATCATGCGTCAGGGCTGTATCACGGGTGTGATCACTGGAAAAGCGCCCCGCGAATCTGTGAACACTGCGCCACCTGCCGTGCCGGAGAAAACACAGGTGACCGCGATACCGGCGTAGGTTCTACTCTGGAACAAAACCGTCCAAAGATTCGCCGGTTGTGCACAACAATCACGCAACCTGCCGCTCACGACGTCGTAAATGCCGATTATGCGTGTCGTTTTGAGCAAATCCTTTGCCGCGAATAGATCGGAATCGGAGGATGTACTCATCTACAAAGATTACAGTCCCTATTTCCGACACCCCTCCTTTGAACAGAGGTCCCCATGCCACTGGAACTTGCTCCGTTTACTGAGGGCGAATACGCCCGCCGCATCGCCAAGACCCGCAAAGCCATGGAGGCTGCCGGGATCGACGTTCTGTTCGTCACGGATCCGTCCAATCAGGCCTGGCTGACCGGCTATGACGGATGGTCCTTCTATGTGCATCAGGGTGTCATCCTGGGGCTGAATGGTGATCCGATCTGGTGGGGCCGCACGATGGACGCCTTTGGCGCCCTGCGCACCGTCTGGATGGAAGAGCGCAGCGTCATCGGCTACGACGACCGCTATATCCAGTCGACCACCTGCCACCCGATGGAAGATCTGGCCGCGCATCTGACCCGGCTCGGATACGGCAAGGCCCGCGTCGGCGTGGAAATGGAAAACTACTATTACTCCGCCAAGGCCCACGCTGTCCTGCAAAAGAACCTGCCCAACGCCAGCCTGCATGACGCCACCGCGCTGGTGAACTGGCAGCGTGCGGTGAAGTCCGACGAAGAGCTGATGTTCATCCGCCGGGCCGCCCGCATCACCGAAAACATCGTCAATCTGGCCATCGAACGCGCACGCCCCGGATTGCGCAAGAACGAGCTGGTGGGCGACCTGCTGCAAGCCGGCACCTACGGGGTTGGCGAAGACTGGGGTGATTATCCGGCCATCGTGCCGCTGACCCCCTCGGGTCTGGATGCCACCGCGGCGCACCTCACCTGGGACGGCCGCGAGATGCAGACCGGTGAGGCGACCTTCTTCGAACTTTCCGGCTGTTATCGCCGCTATCACGCGCCGCTGTGCCGGACCGTACACCTGGGCCAGCCGCCGCAGGAAATGCTGGACGCCTCTGCCGCGCTGAACGAAGGCATCGAGGCCGGGATCGAGGCCGCAAAGGCCGGCAACCGCGCCTGTGACATTGCCAATGCCCTGAATGGAGCCCTGAAAAAGGCTGGGATCGACCGCAACGGACGCTGCGGCTACCCGATCGGACTCAGCTACCCGCCGGACTGGGGGGAGCGGACCATTTCGCTGCGGGACACCGATGAAACCGTGCTGATGCCGGGGATGACCTTCCACTTCATGCCCGCGCTCTGGATGGACAGCTGGGGGCTTGAGACCACCGAGACGATCCTGATACGCGAGAACGGACCAGCCGAAGCCCTCTGCGATGTGGAGCGCAAAATCTTTGTGAAAGACGAGGTTCTGAATGACCTTCCTGCCCCGAACGACGGATTTGTTGGGAGAACTCATCGCGCAACCGACCGTGTCCGCGAGCAGCAACCTGACGTTGATGTCGCTATTGGCGGACCGGCTGGATAGCGCAGGCGCACAGGTTCATCTGTGGACCGACGACACCGGCAGCAAGGCCAATCTTTTCGCCACCATCGGTCCTGATACCGATGGTGGCATCGTTCTCTCGGGCCATTCGGACGTGGTGCCTGTGACCGATCAGGACTGGTCCAGCGACCCCTTCCAGATGGTGGAGCGCGACGGCAAGCTGTTCGGGCGTGGCACCTGCGACATGAAGGGGTTCATCGCGGCAGCGACCGCGATGGCGCCGCATTATGCGGCGCTGAACCCATCCCGGCCGATCCATTTCGCCTTCACCTATGACGAAGAGGTCGGCTGCTTTGGCGCGCAGGCTCTGGCCAAGTCGCTGAAAGAACGGGAGATACGCCCCTCGGTCTGCATCGTCGGAGAGCCTACGATGATGCGCATCATCGAAGGCCACAAAGGCTGCTATGAATATTCGACCCATTTCACCGGGCTCGAAGGACACGGATCCGGGCCGGATCTGGGGGTCAATGCTGCGGAATACGCGGCGCGCTACGTCGCCCGCTTGCTGGAGCTGAAGGACGCCCTGCGTGCCCGCGCCCCCGAAGGCAGCCGGTTCGAACCGCCCTGGACCACCATAAACACCGGCGCGCTGGTCAGCGGCCACGCCCATAACGTGATCCCGGGCAAGGCGCGGGTCGACTGGGAAATGCGCCCGGTGCAGAAATCCGATGCTGACTTCGTCAAGGAAGACCTGCATCGGCTGTGCACCCATTCCCTGATCCCGCAGATGCAGGCGGTGTTCCCCGAGGCAGGCATCGTCACCGAGGTCATCGGCGAGGTCGACGGTCTGGAGCCAGTGACCGACAACGAGGCCCGCGAGATCCTGCAGGAGCTGACCGGGGCAAATGGCGCCGATCTGGTGGCATTCGGCACCGAGGCCGGGATTTTCCAGGGGCTTGGCATGAATGTCGCCGTCTGCGGACCGGGATCGATCGAACAGGCGCATAAACCCGACGAATACGTCTCGCTCGACCAGCTGTCGCAATGCCTTGGGCTGCTCGAAGGGCTCTCTGCCAAACTGGTCTGAACAGATATTTGCGCCGACGGGCGGGGACAGCTACACAGGCACCCAACCAAGGGAGGCCTCCAATGACCTCATCCTCGCCCAACACGGCGCTGGATCTCGACAATGCCGACTATAGCGCCCGTGACCGGTTCGAACTGATGCACCGGGAAATCCGGGATCGCATCTGTCTGCTGGACTATGCGCCCGGAACCCGCCTGTCGGAAACCGAACTGGCCGAGGAATTCGGCGTCAGTCGCACCCCGCTGCGCCGGGTTCTTGCCCGGCTCGAAGACGAAGGGCTGGTGCAATCGGTACACGGCGTCGGCACCTTCGTCACCGATGTGAACCTTGAGGAACTGGCGCAAACCTACCAGCTCAGGATGGAACTGGCCGGCATGATGGGCCACATCATGCCCCTGCCGCCCAGCGACGCGCTGATGGCCGAGTTCCGCGCCCTGTCGGATCGCTCCCAATCCCTGCTACAGGACCCGGCCCCGCGCGAATTTGCCCGGCTGATCACCGATTTCTTCCTCGCCACGCTGAAACTGACCGGCAACATGCCGCTGCGCACCACAGCCGAACGGCTGTATTATCAGACCTCGCGGATCTGGCTGACCTCGGTGATCGATTCCATCATCGACCTTTGCGACGAAATGCGCATCTTCGATGGCGAGATCAGCACCGTCACAGCAGCGCTGGAGGCTGGCGACCTTCAGGCTGCCGCGATGCTGCAACAGGCTCATATCTCGATGAGTTTCAGCCGCATGAGAGCTGGATAAAGACTGCAGGGCCGAATGCTTTGGCAGGTTTCCTATTTGGCTGACCTGCCTTAAACCCCATGTTAGCAGAAATATCGTCCAGTTCTGCCCGACACCACGGGCGGGGCTGGGCTACAGTTGAGTTCAGAGGCTTTAGCCCCTATTTCGGCAGAAAGGCGGGCCGCGCGGCCTGCCCAGACAAAGGACCGCTCCATTGCCCAATCATCTTTACAAAAACGACTTGCCGGACGGGCTTGACCTGGGCCCGGTTGTTGCAATCGATTGTGAAACCATGGGGCTCAACCCCCACCGCGACCGGCTGTGCGTGATCCAGATGTCCGGCGGTGACGGCAACTCTCATATCGTTCAGATTGAGAAGGGCCAGAGCGAAGCACCGAACCTCTGCCGTATGCTGGAAGACCCCAATGTGCTGAAACTGTTCCACTTCGGGCGTTTTGACATCGCAGCCATGTACCACGCATTCGGCGCGCTGGCAGCACCGGTTTACTGCACCAAGATCGCAAGCCGCCTGATCCGCACCTATACCGACCGCCACGGATTGCGGAACCTGTGTCAGGAGCTGATCGGTGTCGATATCTCGAAACAACAGCAGATGAGCGACTGGGGTGCCGAAACCCTGACCGAAGCGCAGCTGGACTATGCCGCCTCGGACGTTTTGCACCTGCACCGCATGCGTGAAGAGCTGGACAAACGTCTTGCCCGTGAAGGCCGCACCGACATGGCGCAGGCCTGTTTCGACTTCCTGCCGATGCGCGCGCGCCTTGATCTGGCGGGCTGGCCCGAAACCGATATCTTTGCGCACTCATGAGCGGGTCGGAACACTTTCTCGCCACGGCGCGTCAGGTCGTGACCGACGAAGCCCGCGCACTGGATGCGCTGGCTGCCGGTTTTGACGAGCGGTTCGCCGATGCGGTGCGCCTGATCCTGAAGGCCGAAGGGCGGGTGATCGTCAGCGGTATCGGCAAATCCGGCCACATCGGCCGCAAGATCGCAGCCACATTGGCCAGCACCGGCACCCCTGCCCATTTCGTACATCCGGCCGAGGCCAGCCACGGCGACCTTGGAATGCTGTCCAAGGGCGATGTGGTTCTGGCCATCTCCAACTCGGGCGAAGCGCCTGAACTGGCCAATCTTCTGGTCTTTACCCGCCGCTTTGACATTCCGCTGATCGGCCTCTCCAGCAGGCCGGAAAGCACCCTGATGACCCAGGCCGATGTGCAGCTGGAAATTCCGGCCCTGGGCGAGGCCTGCGGATACGGGATCGTGCCATCGATTTCGACCACGCTGACGCTGGCCATGGGCGACGCGCTCGCCATTGCCATCATGAAGCACCGCGATTTCCGCCCCGAGAACTTCCGCGATTTCCACCCCGGCGGCAAACTCGGCGCGCGCCTGTCCAAGGTCCGCGACCTTATGCACGGCGGGGATTCCCTGCCACTGGTTGCTGAAACCAGCCCGATGTCCGAGGCGCTTCTTGAAATCAGCCAGAAGGGATTTGGCGTGGCAGGGGTTTCCGGTGCTGAGAACGCCCTGACCGGCATCATCACCGACGGCGACCTGCGCCGCCACATGGACGGGCTGCTGAGCCAGACCGCTGCCGATGTCATGACCTCCTCGCCGACGACCATCGGCCCCGACGCCCTCGCCGAAGAGGCGCTTGCGGTGATGAATGCCCGCAAGATCACCTGCCTGTTTGTGGTGGATGCTACCCAGGGTCCGCAGGCACTGGGCCTGATCCACATCCACGATTGCCTGCGCGCGGGCCTCGGCTAAACCGCAACGCCAACAAAAGAGAAAGGGGACACCGGATGGACCGCTATTCGCGCACAGTCGCCTATCTCAAGGTGCTGCTGCCGCTGGCCGCGCTGGCGCTGCTGTCGACGCTGTTCCTGATTTCGCGCGGTGTCGACACCGAGGCGGTCATCCCCTTTGCGCAAAAGGAGATCGAGGAACGCATGCGCGGGCAGCAGGTCACCCGCCCCTTCTTTTCCGGCACCACCGCGCAGGGCGATGAGATCATGGTGATGGCCTCGGTTGCTCAGCCCAACAGCGACAGCGGCGGCGCCACGGCCACCAATCTGCAGGCCGAAATCCGCATGGCCGAGGGCGGCCGGATGACGTTGGTCTCTGACAGCGGCGCGGTGCATCCCGATCAAGGTCTCGCGCGGTTCAGCGGCAACGTCAAACTGACATCTGCGGATGGTATGACGGTTGAGACCGAATTACTGGAAACCGCGCTGGACGGGGTGCGCGCAGAAAGCCCCGGACCGGTTCATGCCACGGGCGCCCTTGGCGTTCTGACTGCGGGGCAGATGCTGGTGACGGCAAAAACCGAAGGCGGACCGGTGCAAATGGTATTCAAAAACAGAGTCAAGCTGGTATACGATCCCAATACTAAAGAAAGATAGCCCGTGTTCAGATTGCCCACCTTGCTGATTTGCCTGTCTTGCGCCCTTGCATCGGTTGCACCAGTTGCGATGGCCCAGACGGACGTGATTGCCTTTGGCGAGGTTAAGGCCGACCCCAAGGAACCGGTCGAGGTGACAGCCGATGCGCTGGCGGTCAACCAGGCCGATGGCTCGGCCGAATTCACTGGCAATGTGCTGATCATCCAGGGGGTGATGCGACTGTCTGCGAACCGGGTTCTGGTGATCTACAAGACCGATGAGACCGGCAAACGTGGCATCGACCAGCTTGAGGCGACCGGCGATGTGCTGCTGGTCAGCGGCCCGGACGCCGCAGAGGCCGAGAAGGCGGAATACACCATCGACAGCGGCACCATTGTGATGACCGGAAATGTCCTGCTCAATCAGGGAGCCAGCACGCTGACCTCGAACCGGCTTGAGGTGAACCTGACCACCGGCACCGCGAGCATGGCCGGACGGGTCAAAACCATCCTCAACCCGGATGGCGGCAACTGATGGCGACAAAACCCGAACTGAAGGTCACCGAAGGCTCGTCCGGCCTCAGGATCGAACACTTGCGCAAAAGCTATCGCAAGAAGGTGGTGATTCGTGACGTGACCATGCGTCTGGACCGAGGCGAGGTTGTCGCCCTTCTGGGGCCGAACGGGTCCGGCAAGACCACCAGTTTCTACGCCATCGCCGGCCTTGTCTTTCCCGAGGCGGGCACCGTCACCATCGACGGGCAGAACGTCACCAACCTGCCGATGTACCGCCGCGCGCGGCTTGGCATTGGTTACCTGCCGCAGGAAATGTCCATTTTCCGGGGCCTGTCGGTCGAGGACAATATCTCGGCCGTGCTGGATATTGCCGTCAAACACGACCACAAGCGGCGCGAACGGCTGGAAGAGTTGCTGTCGGATTTCTCTATCGAACACCTGCGCCGCGCCCCTGCGCTGGCCCTGTCGGGCGGTGAACGGCGCCGGGTGGAAATCGCCCGCTGCCTGGCGGCGGATCCGAAATACCTGCTGCTGGATGAACCCTTTGCCGGGGTCGACCCGATTTCGGTTGGCGATATCCGCCATCTGGTCGCCGATCTGAAGAAACGCGGCATCGGGGTGCTGATAACCGATCACAACGTTCGCGAAACCCTCGAAATCGTTGATCGCGCCTATATCCTGCATGACGGTCAGGTTCTGATGTCCGGCAGCCCCGAAGAGGTGGTCGAGAACGAAAACGTGCGCCGCGTTTATCTGGGCGACAATTTCCGTATTTCCTGAACCGAACCGTGCCTTTCGGGCCTCGGCCTGTTCCTGCCGGTTTCCTATTCCTTCACCATCTGCATCGCTTCTCCATTGACTCTTTTCGTCAGTTGTCATGGAATTGAAGTATGGCAAATGTGCAGTCCGATGCAGTCCGCAAGCTGGCCTTGGCAACAGGGTCCGCATGGTTGCTTCCGGCGTATTTGCCTAATCCCCTCATCCGCAGCTGACGATAGTCTGCCGGGCTTGGCCCCGGCGGTGTTGCGGGTGGTATTATTGTGAAGGAGATCACATGCGTTACAAAATCAGCGGTCAACAGATCGACATCGGCGAAGCGTTGCAGTCCCACGTTAAGGATGAACTGGGAACGGCTGTCGCAAAATACGCAGAGCGCCCGACGGACGCCACCGTGGTCTTTTCCCGTTCGGCGCATGAATACGTCTGCGAGGCCACCGTTCACCTGTCCACCGGTCTGACCGCTCAGGCCAAGGCTCATGCCACTGAAATCTATGCGTCTTTCGAAGGCTGCTGCAACAAGATGGAAAAACAGCTGCGCCGCTACAAACGCCGCCTGAAGGACCATCACCGCGACCGCAGCGAACCGGTTGAACATTTGGGCGCCAGCTCTTATATCCTCGCCTCTGATGAAGCGGAGACCGGGACCGAACCCGACTCGCTGCAGCCGATCATCGTGGCCGAGATGGAAACCAAGATCCCGTCCCTGTCCGTTGGCGAAGCAGTGATGCAGATGGAACTGGCCGGGGCGCCCGTTCTGGTTTTCCGCAACGAAGGCAAAGACGGATTGAATGTGGTTTACCGCAGGGATGATGGCAACATCGGTTGGATCGATCCTTAAGCAGTAGCCCAGCGGCCCACCGGATAAGGTGGTCGAGCGGAGCAAATGACCGAGATGCAGATTTCCAAGATCCTCAAACCGGACGCCGTCCGCGTGATTGGTGCAGCCTCAAGCAAGAAGCGGCTGTTTCAGGAGATCGCTGAGGTCGGGCATCTCGCCTATGGTCTCAATCCGCAGCCCACGGTTGAAGCGCTGCTTGATCGGGAAAGCCTGGGCCCGACAGGGGTAGGACACGGTGTTGCCCTGCCCCACGCCCGCCTTGATGGCCTCTCCGAGGTCTGCGGCGTCTTCGTGACTCTGGAAAAACCCTTGGATTTCGCGGCTGTCGACCGGCAACCCGTCGATATAGCCTTTGCGCTTTTCGCACCCGAGGACGCAGGCGTTGAACACCTAAAAGCGCTGGCTCTGGTCTCCCGCACTCTGCGGGAGCAGAATTTCTGCACAAAACTGCGCGCCAATAACGATCCGGCGACGCTGTTCACCATTCTCACCGAAAACCAGCCGGTTCAGGCTGCCTGAGAGCGGCATTGAACAGTCATGGGGAAACTGCCCTTGTTCAGGGCAGACACTCTTCAGCGCTGCCGCCTCCAGGCATCGAACCCCAGCATCATATAATCCCGCTGATAGAGCGCTGTGATCATCTCCTCCAGCGCTGCATCATGAATATCGCCCAGCGTATAGGGCTGCGATCTCGGCTGTGACGGCGCATAGGCGGGCGCGGAGGCTGCAAACCTTCTGGCTAGTTCGGGCAGTTCCACCGCCAGTTCCTCTTCGCGCAGGATCAGGTCGGGCGGGCCAAGTTCGGCAAAGCCCGACAAGGCCTGTGACTGGCTGGACCATTCGGCATCGACCCGGATCGAGGTCTGCCCGGCAAGGTTGGCTTTGACAAAGCTCAGGAACCCTACAAAGGCAGCGCGGTGATCTGCGCGGGAATAATCCTCATCCGGGCCATCCTTGGGCAGCGGCACCTTGAACTGGCGGCGCAGGGTTTCGCGAATGGCGCCATAACTGCCCGGCCCCTTTTGCAGAATGCGCTGGCAAAACACTTGGTGAATTCGCTCGGCCGGGTGACGCAGAACGGTGAAACTGCGAAAGCCTTTGTTCTGAGTTTTCCACTGGCGGAGTTCTTTCTGGTTCATCCCGGAGATCAGATCCTCCGACGTCACACCATCCAGCGCTGCCAGCCATTCCGCCACGGCTTCCTCGGGCCCGCCCCGCATCGGCAGGTAAAGGAGCGGCGTCTTGGCGGCCGCCAGATAGCCACGCACCGCAGGGCCGCGGCGTGGTTCGAAATTCGGCGTGCGCGACAGGTTGAACCAATCCATGGTGGCCAGCGCGGCCGTCATCTCATCCGGGTTGGCCACCTTGGACAGGGTCGGCGCCGGGTTCTGCCGCTTTAGCTTGTCATCCAGTGCCTCCAACCGAGAGTTGACGCCCAACCATTGCGCCAGACCGTTCATCACATCCAGATTCTGCAGGTCTTCATAATCCACATAGAATGCGGTCTGGCCTGAGGACTGAAGCCGGTTCATCAACGTGATCTGAAATGCCTGAAGATCCTCGACATGGCGGGAAAACTCCACCGCATCAAACTCCGCCTGCGCCTCTTTGCGGCGCTTGATATTGGTCAGCTTCCACTGGCCGGTGGCCGCAGCGATTTTGCGCGAGACGTAGCTGTCCAGCGGGTTGCGGGTCAGGATGATCTTGGCGCAGCGAGGATCCTCCAGCGCAATGTCCAGAACCCGCAGATCGTGATCGTGGAAATACCGAAAGCCGCCAAAGGCATCGGGCTGCGACCGGATCCGGTCGATCAGCTTACCAGGGTCCGCTTCGCGCATCTCCTGCGTCAGGCCCAGGATTTCGGTGCGGTTCGGGTAGCCGATGAAATGGGGATTGAAGGCCTCTCCGTGGCAGCTCACCCCTTCTAGCGCGTTGAGGTTGGACTCCAAAAAATTGGAGCCCGTGCGCATTTCAGCAAAAACAACGAAGTAATCAAAGTGGTTGGTCATCAGAACCTATCGCACCAAATACGGTTTTCGGGGGGACTTTGGCATGCTCACCGGTCCTTGTTCCACCGGGAAATCCCCCATCAGATAGGGGTGCATGCCCTGGTTCTTGAGGTTCTGCAGAAACTGTCCAAAGCCCTCCAGATCCGCCATCGTCGGCGCCTCGTTCAGATGGCGCGGGGCCTGCGCCCCAAGATCTTCCAGAATGGCCTGCAGGGGCTCCATCGGTGCCTCGACAAATTCCGCCATGGTCCAGATGCGGACGCGGGCCTTGGTATGCTGATCACGCAGCAGATGCAGATGCGCGGCCTCGATCCGCTGCAGGCGCGCCGCGATGCGCCGCAATTCGGAAAAACTCTGCGTCGAGCGGAACAAGGGCACCGCCCAAGCGCCGCTGATCACCGACACATGCGCATTGGGATCGCCTGCGATAAAGGCGCCGATTTTCTGGTTGTCCTGCGGGCCAAACTGGAAGCTTTGCCGTTGCCCCCGAGTATTCCAGATCAGATTGGTGAGGAAGCTTTCGGGATTATAGTCGCGCAATTTCGCCGTATCGCTGAGTGCGCCATTGATCATGCTGTCGCCATCGGCGAATTCGGCCCTATCCGGCGCAAACAGATGGCCATGCACCCGGCTGCCCGTGGTCCGGTTCAGCCAGCTTTCAAAATCGACGAAGAGTTCAGCAAAGCCCTGGAACACCGAATAGGGATTGGCGGTCACATTGCTCACCGACCATTTGCTCGGGAACCGGCTTTGCATGTAAAGACCCGGTCGCCCCCGGGTGCGCCGCTCCACCGCCTTAGAGAAGACCCGGTCGATCTTGCCTGGGTTGGGTTCCGTCCGCTTCATCGCACCTGCCGGATCGGTCAGGAAGGCATCATAAAGCCGCTGCGCTCGTGGCCAGATCTTGCGGGCGACGAAACAGTCGGACCGGCGCAACAGCTGTAGGTGATCGTCATAGAAGATATGCGGTTTGCCCTCGAAATCGAACTTCGACAGGGTCAGCGAACGGCTTTCGATCTGCGCCGAATGCTGCCGCGCGAGGGTCTGGAAATAGCTTTCGTCGGGGATCCAGACCTTCTTGAAGTAGCGATCATGGATTGGCCGGTCCGGGTCCTCAAGAATCGCCGACAGGGTGCGGCGGGTCAGGCACCACCATTGGCTGCCCATATGGGGCACCAGACCGGGCGGGATGCGCCGCTTGATCCGCAGCCTGCGCTGCAGATTGACATAGCCATCAAATAGCGCGCGCTGCTTTTTCCAGGAAAAGGGAAAGCGCAGGGTGAAACGTTCCACATCCAGACCGCCAACGATCCAGGGCACATCGGCGGTGGTCGCGCTTTCGATGAAATCGGTCTGCGGGCGGGCGGCCAGATAATCGACAAGCTCCTGCACCGGTCTGAGCGGCAGACAGGAGCCTGACGACAGGTAGACGTGGCGCACGCCGGGACAGGAGCGCAGCATCATCTCCGCCGCCGATTGCGAGGCGGCGACGATGCCCCAGGTGCCCCATTCGCAGGTGTGGCGCGGCGAAAACCGGATCAGCTCCTGATCCGACAGCCCGTCGCGGAAGGTTTTGAACGTGCTCTGCGGCACCTTACGGTCCACATGGATCACCACGGGGCAACCCGCCGCCGCCCAATGGCGCGCCACCTGTTCCGCCCGCTCCAGCGCCGTATGCACCAGCATGACGATGCCGACCGTGCCCTTGGTGGCCCCTTCCTTGCTGGTCTGACCTGCGCTGCTCATGCCCAGTTGCCCTTGGACATGAGACCCAGAATCTCAAGCTGGCGCCAGTTGATGTATTTCTCGCTCCATTTGCACCACAGGTCCGGTTGCTCGGCCAGGGCGGCGGCATAGGCCTTGTACTCGGCCGATTGCGCATAGTGCTGGCTGCGCGTCATCTCTTCGCGGGCCTTGTCACCAAAGGTGTCCAGAAACTTGGTATGGAGCAGCGCGCCGCTGGTCTTTTCACCGCCATTGGTCTCGTAAACTCGGTTCAGCCCGCGCGGCAGCAGAGCATGGGTCGAACTGACATAGGCGTATTTCCGGTCCCATTTGACCAGTGGTATCTTGTTCAGCGCCGGCGCCTTCTTTGGCCGGTCGGCAAAGAACATGCGGGCGCGGGGACCGCCCTGGATCCACAGGTTGCCATAGGTCGGGTTCGGGCTGATCGTGTAATTGCCGCTGTCGAACCAGTTGGCGATTTCCAAGGGATCCTGCCCGGGCTGATAAGCCGCATCGGTGACCTGCCCCTTGGGATAAACATCGATCAGCATGGCGGCAAAACTTCGGATTGCGGAATTGTCCAGCCAGTCGGTCAGCGCCCGGATCGGGCGCGTGTCGCAGAACGGATAGATGAACAGCTCATCCGGATCGACCACCAGAACCCAATGCCCATGGGCATAGCGGCGCTTGAGCGCATTCATCCAGTCCACGCCGTAGTTTGCCCGCCGGTAGCTCGCGTCGCTGTGCCAGAGGGACACATCCGGCATGCCCTGCAGATAGTCACGGGTGCCGTCCTGCGATCCGTTGTCCACAAGGAGAAAGTGATCGACCCCAAGGTCCCGGTAATAGTCGAGAAAGTAGGGCAGGCGGATTTTCTCGTTCCGCATCGTGGAAACCAGCAGGATATCATCCGGCCGGATCTGGCCGGTGTTGTCCTGAATGGTCTTGAGTTCACGGGATTTACGCAAGGCCCGGGCCAGCCTGTACCTGCGCCGTACACGCATACGGTAAGAATCCCAAAGACCCACGGCTACTCCATATCCGTCTGTTTCCGACCCTGTACGCTCCGTGCGGGTAGGCCCCGGCGCGCGACTGCCTGCGCGCAATATGTCACGCGCCAAGTCTATTAACAACGAATTTAGAAACAGTTACGGGGGCTACCCGCACCACCGAACTCGGGCAATTCACACCCTACCACTCGGGCGCCCGCATCAACCCCAGATCGGCCAGTTGCTCTGGTCCCGTGTATTTCAAAGCGTTCTCAAACCACAGGTCCGGGGCCGAGGTCAGGTGATCGTAGTAAGGATCGAAATCCTCGGGCGTATGGAAGTGCTGTTTTCGCTGCTTTTCTGTTGCCGATTTTGCGACAATTTCGGGCAGGAATTTTGTGTGCAGCAGCACGCCCGACGGCTGCGGCCCGCCCGGCCCGTCGTATAGGGCGTTCAGCGCCGGCGGCAGCGCCGCATGGGTCGAATTGACATAGGCGTAGCGGCGGTTCCAGCGAATCAGCGGGATCTTGTTCAACGTCGGAGAGCGATGTGGCTCCGCAGCAAAGAACACCCGCTCCCGCGCGCCGCCCTGCAGCCACAGGTTTCCCATCGGGTGCTGCCGGACCGCACGGTAAGGCACCGCATCGAACCACTGCAAAACCTCCAGCGGGTTCTGACCCGGCCTGTAGCTGACCTGATTCAGCGGCCCGCGCGGATAAAGATCCAGCATCATGGCGCCAAACCCGACCTGCCCGCTGCGGTCAAGCAGTTCGGTCAGCGCGCGCAGATCATGGGTGGCAATGCCGCCATAGGTCAGCAGTTCATCCGCATCCACCGTCAGGCACCAGTGATCCCTGCCATAGGTCATCAGCAGGAAGGTCAGCCAGTCCAGCCCAAAGCGGGAGGCCTTGTAGCCCGCGGACGTCTGCCAGAGCGAGACATCAGATTGCTGCCGCAGCATCTCTGCGCTGCCATCATCACTGCCATTGTCGATGATCAGGAAGTGCCCGACGCCGAGGCGCCGGTAATAGTCCAGGAAATACGGCAGCCGCGTCGCCTCATTACGCAGCACAACAAAGGCCAGAATGTCCTCTGCCCCGATTGCCGCTGTCTGATCGCGCAACAGGCTCAGCTGGTGACGAGAGCGCCAGGAGCGCCACAGAAGCCGCCGCCGTTTCCACCGCATCCGGTAGGCCGCACGCCAGCCGATATCCGGCATCTCGGCGGCGGGGCGGAGCGACTCCATGCTCAGGCCTCGTAATTGCCCGTCTGATGCCATTTCCAGGCATCAGCGATCATCATCTCGAGACTGGAACGCTGTGGGTTCCAGCCCAGATCTGTGATCGCCCGGGTCGATCCCGACACCAGTTTGGTGCAATCGCCCGCCCGACGCGGCCCCACGGTGCAAGGTACCTTGCTGCCAGTGACCTCTTCAGCCTTGTCCATGACCTCGCGCACCGAAAACCCGCTGCCGGTACCGAGGTTGAAGATCTGGCTGCCCTTGCCATCCTTCAGCCACTGAAGGCCCAGAACATGGGCATCCACCAGATCGCAGACATGCACATAGTCGCGGATGCAGGTTCCATCGGGGGTGTCGTAATCGGTGCCAAAAATGGTCAGCGCATCGCGTTTGCCGTCGATCGCATCCAACACCAGCGGGACCAGATGGGTTTCGGGACGGTGGAATTCGCCGACTTCAGCCTCGGGATCTGCGCCTGCCACGTTGAAATAGCGGAAGATCACCGAACGCAGCCCATAGGCCGCACCGAAATCTTTCAGGATATCCTCGACTGCGCGTTTGCTGGCGCCATAGGCGTTGAGCGGCAGCTGCGGCGTGTTCTCGTCCAGAACCACGTTGTCATGTTCGCCATAGGTGGCACAGGTCGAGGAGAACACGAAATCAAGACACCCGGCAGCAACCGCGGCTTCGATCAGGTTCAAGGATCCACCTGTGTTATTGGCCCAGTAGCGGCCTGGCTGGCTCATCGCCTCCCCGACTTGACTAAGGGCCGCGAAATGCATCACCGCGACCGGCTGATAGGTGGCGAAGACCTCGTCGAGACGAGCACGATCCGCAAGGTCGCCCTTTTCAAACGGGCCGAATTTGACCGCGTCCTGCCAACCGGTGACCAGATTGTCATAAGTGACGGGTGTAAACCCCGCCGTCTTCAGCGCCTTACATGCATGCGAGCCAATATAGCCGGCACCGCCGGTCACCAGAACATTTGCCACTGTCTGTATACCCCTAATTCGATCCTGTATTACCCGGTCTCAAAACCAGAGGCTGGCCAGTGTTTCCTACTCGGCAGCCTGTCCGACCTGAGCGATTTCGGTGATATACTGCAGCAGCTCATCCCGCAATTCCTCACGCCCCAGGGCGAAGGCGACAGTGGCCTGCAGGAAACCTGCCTTGGAACCGCAATCAAAGCGCTGGCCGCGGAAGCGATAGCCATAAACAGGCACATCTTTTTCGATGTCCTGGGCAATGGCGTCGGTCAGCTGAATCTCGCCGCCCGCACCCTGCTTCATCTTGTTGAGATTGCGCAGCACCGAGGGCTCCAGAATGTAACGGCCAATCACCGCCAGATTGGAGGGCGCCTCACCCATAGCCGGTTTTTCGACCATGCCACGGGCCTCGACCACGGATCCCATGTCGTTCTTCACATCCAGAACACCATAGGCACCAGCCTTTTCCGGTGCGACTTCCATCGCCGCAACCATGTTACCGCCGGTTTCGGAATAGGCCTCGACCATCTGCTTGAGACAGGGGGTTTCCGCCGCGATCACATCGTCGGGCAGGATCACCGCGAAGGGTTCGTTGGCGATCAGGCGCCGTGCGCACCAGACCGCATGGCCCAGACCAAGGGCCTGATGTTGGCGGATATAGGCGATGGCGCCGCTTTCCATATTGGTGTGCTTCAGAGTTTCGAGCAGCGCATCCTTACCCTTCTTGCGCAGCTCCTGCTCCAATATCGGGGCTTGGTCAAAATAGTCTTCCAATGCCCCCTTACCGCGCGAGGTTACGAAGATGAATTCCTTGATCCCCGCCTCGCGAGCCTCGTCGATGGCATATTGCACCAAGGGGCGATCCACCAGCGTCATGATTTCCTTGGGCACCGATTTGGTCGCAGGCAAAAACCGTGTACCCAGCCCCGCCACAGGGAAAATCGCCTTCGTCACTTTTTTACGCATGGTGTTCTCTCAATTATTTTCGGGGCATACTGCCCTCACTGGTTCCGGCCCCACAGGGTCACGCACTTCACCTGTTGCGCAATCCCTGTCCGTTTCACCCTATACAAAAACACCAAAAAAAGGGTTTTTGATGACATTGGGCCATGTTTTGCCCCTATTCAGAGACCTCCCGTTGGCCTCCCTTTGGTTAGGCCGCCCCCATACGGGACATCATCTCCTCTATCCTGGGCACATCTTCCGGATTGTTCAGTTCCCAGAATTCGCGCCCCCGCGCGGTGACTTCGACACACAGAACCTTGCGACCGTTTTCAAGAAAACGAAGCTGCTCCAGCCCTTCCAAGGTTTCCAGCAGCCCTGTCTGCCAATCAGGATAGGCGGCAAGTGCGTCGGGACGGTAGGCGTAGACGCCCACATGGTGGAAAACTGGCGTATTTTCGCCATCCTTATAGGCATTTGCACAAAAAGGCAGCACTTCTTTGGAAAAATAGAGTGCGCTGTGGTCCGCCGCGAAGACTGCAGTGGTGCCACCGACGCGGCCCGCGCGCCGATCTGCCAGAAGACTGTTGAGCGTTGCACCATCACAGCGCAGCACCGGCGTCGCCAACCCCATGCCCGGGGCTGCGCGCAGAGCTTTGACCAAATCCTCGATGAACCAATGCGGCGTCAGCGGCGCATCCCCCTGAAGGTTCACGACGACCTCGTAGCCGCCGCCCAGCGCCGCATGGGCCTCGGCGCAGCGCTCGGTGCCGTTGGCGCAGCTTTCCGAGGTCATCACGACCTCGGCGCCAAAACCTTCTGCCGCGCTGCGGATCCTGTCGTCATCCGTCGCGACAACGACCCGGTCGACCCCACCGACAGCACAGGCCGCCCGCCAGGATCGCTCGATCAGGGTCTGCTTTTCGCCGGTGGCTCCGGTCAATTCCACAAGCGGCTTGCCCGGATAGCGTGTCGACGCGTAGCGCGCGGGGATGACGATCAGGACAGACATCAGGCCTCTTTCAATTCAACGCCCGGAGCGTAAGCGATGAAAAACGGGTTCGCATAGCCCTCTTTGCCATAAACAAGGGGGGAATGATCGTCGAAACGCACCACTTTGCCACCTGCACCCGACAGGACCGCGTGGCCGGCCGCTGTATCCCACTCCATGGTGCGGCCCACGCGGGGGTAAAGATCCGCTTCGCCGGTGGCCACGAGGCAGAACTTAAGCGAAGAGCCCGCGCTCTTCATGTCCTTGACGCTGTACTTGTTGATGTAGTCGTCGGTCGCCTGATCCCGGTGCGATTTCGAGGCCACCACCATCAGCGCCGCATTGTCGCTGGAGGCAACGCGGATCGGAGATGTGGCTCCAACAGTCTCAGGGTCAAAGGCACCGGTTTCCTCTACCGAAGAGCCATCAGCGAGAGTGAAGAACATGCGCTCCTTGGCCGGGGCATAGACGACGCCGCGGGTCGGCACGCCTTTTTCCACCAGCGCGATGTTCACGGTGAAATCGCCGCGGCGGTGAATGAATTCCTTGGTGCCATCCAGCGGGTCGACGATCAGGAAGGTGTCACCGCGTTCCTTGTGCGAGGCGCTCTGCTCTTCGGTGACCAGCATCATGTCCGGGAACGCCGCGCGAAGACCTGCCGAAATCAGAGCATCCGCGGCCTCATCTGCGGCGGTGACGGGGCTGTCGTCCGATTTCACCTTCACATCGAAATCATCCGAATTGTAGATCTCCATGATCTTGTTGCCGGCTTCGATCGCCAGTCGGCGGATCACGGGTACGAGCTCTTCATAGTTCAATTCGGCGTCTCCCAGACCAGGGGTTAATTGAAAATTTTCCTGCGCCCCCTTATGGTGGCTCTGTTTTGGAACGGCAAGCAGCCCGTCCCCCAATCCGCAACAAACGCAGATTACAGGCCACATGTTTCAGGTTCGCACGCAAAAAACGTCGGTTTCCGGACTCATCGCCATGGGCGAGGTGGTCTTTCATTCGGTCGTGCGGAGCGTACGGTCGAAACACAACAACGCGCTGATCGCACTGGGGCTCAACCTGTTGCAGGCTGTTCTGTTCGTCGCGGCCTTTTACATCATGTTCGCGGTTCTGGGCATGCGCGGCTCTGCCATTCGCGGCGACTTTCTGCTTTATGTGCTGTCGGGGATCTTCCTGTTCCTCACCCATACCAAAACCGTCAGCGCCGTCGCCGGCGCAGAGGGGCCCAGCAGCCCGATGATGCAGCACGCGCCGATGAACACCATGGTGGCGATCCTGTCAGCGGCGCTTGGCTCGCTTTATATCCAGGTGCTGTCGCTGCTGATCATCCTGTTCGTCTATCACGTCGCCTTTACCCCGGTGCATATCGAACAACCCATCGGCGCCTTTGGTATGGTTCTGCTGGCCTGGTTCACTGGCGCGGCGGTCGGGCTTGTTTTTCTGGTGATGAAGCCCTGGGCGCCCAGCCTCGTTGGTATCTTCTCGATGATCTACCAGCGCGCCAACATGATCGCCTCGGGCAAGATGTTCCTCGCCAATACCCTGCCGACCTTCATGCTGGCCATGTTCGACTGGAACCCACTGTTCCACTGCATCGACCAGTCGCGCGGCTATGTCTTCATCAACTACAATCCCCACCACAGCACATGGCAATACGCCGCCTGGGTGGGGCTGGTGCTGGTGATGATCGGCCTAATGGGTGAATTCTACACCCGCCGCCACGTCTCGCTCAGCTGGAGCGCGCGCCGATAGTGGCGCACCCACACCACGTTCTTGCTTCGGTCAACCTGCCTGACGGCACCAACAGCATCTGCGTCGATATCTTCCGACGGGACGATGGCTCGTTCGGGTTTGACCTGTTCCGGCGCGAACCCGAAGACGAACGCGGCTGGTTCTCCATCGGCTATTTTGGTGATCGCCATTTCAACAGCGCCGCAGGGGCAGCTGTGGCAGCCTGCGCCGACGTACATTGGCTGGAAGACGCAGCCCCAGACCTGGTCCAACGTTTTAAATCACAACGCGCAGCGTCAGATTGAGCCGCCCACCTTTGGGCAAGAGCCGCGAAGACTTGAACCGGATCCGGTCCACCCCATGATAGGCCAGCCGCGCCTCTCCGCCCATGACCACCACGTCGCCGGAATTGAGCCAGAGCGAATCCGTCTTGCCGCCGCGTGTCGGATTACCAAGGCGCAGCAGCCCGTCATCACCAAGGGAAATGGACACAACCGGATAGGAGAAATCCGCCTCGTCCTTGTCTTGATGCAGACCCATGCGCGCGTCTTCGCCGTAGTAGTTGATGAGACAGCAATCGGGCAGACGCTCCAACCCCGTCAGCTCCCGCCAGATGTCGAGAATCGGTTCAGGGATCGCGGGCCAGTCGCTGCCGCGCGGATGCTTTGGAGCGTAGCGGTAGCCCTCGGCGTCGGAATACCAGCCGAACGCCCCAGCCGAGGTCATGCGCACCGACATCTGCCCGCCTCCAGGCACCACAGGCGAAAACAGCGGCGCCGCCTTCAGAACCGGGCGCAACGCCGCGATCAGGTTCCGCTGCGCATCGGGGGTCAGATGGCTTTTGTAAATCTCGAACCCGCGCAGGCGCAGCTTGCTCATCGCCGTTATTCCATTCTTAACCACGGCCCATGCAAAAAAGCGCATTGAATCGTCTTTCTCGACGCGTTCAGGCGCTTGCAGGGGCAAATTCCGCTCCCTATATACGCCGTGACGCCGGGAGATGCAGACCTCCTGGCACCGAAATCGGGGTCTGGATGCCAAAACGGGTCCAGGTCTCGGGAAATCGCCTTGAAAAGAAAAGGGATCGAAAATGAGCAAAGTTATCGGGATCGACCTCGGGACCACCAACTCCTGCGTTGCCATCATGGATGGTTCGCAGCCGCGCGTGATTGAAAACGCCGAAGGGACCCGCACCACTCCGTCCATCGTCGCATTCACCGACGAAGAGCGTCTGGTTGGCCAGCCCGCCAAACGTCAGGCCGTCACCAACCCGGACAACACCATCTTCGGCGTCAAGCGCTTGATCGGCCGCCGGTTTGACGATGCGGATCTGGCAAAAGACAAGAAAAACCTGCCGTTCAACGTGATCAGCGGCGGCAATGGCGACGCATGGGTCGAAGCCAAGGGTGAGAAGTATTCGCCGAGCCAGATCTCGGCCTTCATTCTCGGCAAGATGAAAGAGACCGCGGAGTCCTACCTCGGTGAGGAAGTGACCCAGGCCGTCATCACCGTGCCTGCCTATTTCAACGACGCACAGCGTCAGGCCACCAAAGACGCAGGCAAGATCGCCGGTCTTGAAGTCCTGCGTATCATCAACGAGCCGACAGCCGCCGCGCTGGCCTATGGCCTCGACAAGGAAGACACCCAGACCATCGCGGTTTATGACCTTGGTGGTGGTACCTTCGACGTGACCATTCTGGAAATCGACGACGGCCTGTTCGAAGTGAAGTCGACCAACGGCGACACCTTCCTCGGTGGTGAAGACTTTGACATGCGCATCGTCAACTACCTGGCAGATCAGTTCAAGAAAGAGCACCAGGTCGACCTGACCAAGGACAAGATGGCCCTGCAGCGACTGAAAGAAGCCGCTGAAAAAGCCAAGATCGAACTGTCCTCCAGCTCGCAGACCGAAATCAACCAGCCGTTCATCTCGATGGATCCGTCCTCGGGCCAGCCGCTGCACATGGTCATGAAGCTGACCCGCGCCAAGCTGGAAAGCCTGGTTGGCGACCTGATCAAGGCTTCGATGAAGCCCTGCGCCGCAGCTCTGAAAGACGCCGGTCTGTCCGCGTCCGACATTGATGAGGTGGTTCTGGTCGGTGGTATGACCCGGATGCCGAAAGTCATCGAAGAGGTGACCAAGTTCTTCGGTAAAGAGCCGCACAAGGGTGTGAACCCGGACGAAGTGGTTGCCATGGGCGCCGCCATTCAGGCCGGTGTTCTGCAGGGTGACGTGAAAGACGTTGTTCTGCTCGACGTGACCCCGCTGAGCTTGGGTATCGAAACCCTGGGTGGTGTCTTCACCCGCCTGATCGACCGCAACACCACTATCCCGACCAAGAAGTCGCAGGTGTTCTCGACCGCGGAAGACAACCAGAACGCCGTGACCATTCGTGTGTTCCAGGGTGAGCGCGAGATGGCTGCCGACAACAAGATGCTCGGTCAGTTCAACCTCGAGGACATCCCACCGGCACCGCGCGGCATGCCGCAGATCGAAGTGACCTTTGACATCGACGCCAACGGTATCGTTTCGGTCGGCGCCAAGGACAAGGCGACCGGCAAAGAGCAGACGATCACCATTCAGGCTTCGGGCGGTCTGTCCGATGACGACATCGAAAAGATGGTCAAGGACGCCGAGGACAACGCCGAGGCGGACAAGGAACGCCGCGAGCTGATCGAAGCGAAGAACCAGGCCGAAAGCCTGATCCATTCGACCGAGAAGTCGCTGGAAGAGCACAGCGACAAGGTGGACCCGTCCACCGTCGAAGTGATCGAACTGGCTGTTGCCGCGCTGAAGGACGACCTGGAAAGCGACAAAGCCAACGCCGAGAAGATCAAGGCTGGCATCCAGAACGTCACCGAAGCGGCGATGAAACTGGGCGAAGCGATCTACAAGGCGCAGGCTGAAGAAGGTGAAGAAGAACCCACAGCCGCTGACGAAGCCAGCGGCCCGGGCGACGACGACATCGTGGATGCCGAATTCGAAGACCTGGACGGCGACAAACGCTAAGGTCTGAATCATTGGCTTGACCCTCGGGCCGGTCCGGACCCCGGACTGGCCCGTTTTACGTTGAGGCAGAAGGGGTAAACCGATGTCAAAACGCGACTATTACGACATTCTCGGGGTGGCCAAAGGCGCCACCGCCGACGAAATCAAAAAAGGCTATCGCAAGAAAGCCAAGGAACTGCACCCGGATCGCAATGCCGATAACCCGGATGCCGAAGCGCAGTTCAAAGAGGCCAACGAGGCCTATGAGGTTCTGAAGGACGCCGAGAAGAAGGCAGCCTATGACCGCTATGGTCATGCGGCCTTTGAAAACGGCATGGGCGGTGGCGGCGGTCCCCGCGGCGGCCATCCGGGCGGCGGCGATTTCTCCTCGGCCTTCTCGGATGTGTTCGACGACCTGTTCGGCGACTTTATGGGCGGACGCGGTCAGGCCGGCGGGCGTCAGCGCGCATCGCGCGGCGCGGATCTGCGCTATAACCTGCGCGTCACCCTGGAAGAGGCCTTCTCCGGGCTGCACAAGACGATCAAGGTTCCGACCTCGGTCGCCTGTACCTCCTGCGAGGGCACCGGTGCCGAAGGTGGGGTCGAACCCACCACCTGCCCGACCTGTTCGGGCATGGGCAAGGTGCGTGCGCAACAGGGCTTTTTCACGGTGGAGCGCAGCTGTCCGACCTGTTCGGGCCTGGGCCAGATCATCAAGAACCCGTGCAAAACCTGCCACGGCCATGGCCGCGTGGAAAAGGACCGCTCGCTGTCGGTGAATATTCCGGCGGGTGTGGAAACCGGCACGCGAATCCGTCTGGCTGGTGAGGGCGAGGCGGGCCTGCGCGGCGGGCCTCCGGGCGACCTCTACATCTTTGTCGAGGTTTCACCGCACGACCTGTTCGAACGCGACGGCAACAATCTTTATTGCCGGGTGCCCGTGTCGATGGCCAAAGCTGCCCTGGGCGGTGCCATTGAGGTGCCGACCATCGACGGCGGCCGTGGACGCGTCCAGATCCCCGAAGGCAGCCAGTCGGGCCGTCAGATGCGCCTGCGCGGCAAGGGTATGCCCGCGCTGCGTGGCGGCAGCCCCGGTGACATGTTCATCGAGCTGGCCGTGGAAACACCGGTCAACCTGACCTCCCGACAAAAGGAACTGCTGCGCGAGTTCGAAGATCTCTCGGAAGAGAACACGAACCCTGAATCCCGTAGCTTCTTTTCCTCGGTCAAAAGCTTCTGGGACGGCATGAAGGGGTAAGCCCCTGAACCCTCCCCGGCTTGCGGGTCGAATACCATCGCAAAAACGCCCCCTCGTGGGGCGTTTTTACTTTGTGCAGCCCACCCCGCTGGCCCTTAATGACAGGGACAGGCCTGATACCCTCAAAGATGGTGATCGTGGTGAAAGCTGGCGCACTCCGGGACAAGACCCTGCCACTGTTTGATTGCAGTGACGAAGCGCGCGCCGCGCTGGTGCCTGCCGGACGCCTGCCATCCTATATCAAGGATCACCGCGCCCGGCTGCGCCTGCGGTTCATGGAGGGCGGCGCGGCAGCCATGCCAGATTATGAGCTGCTTGAGCTGATACTGTTCCGGTCTATCCCGCGTCAGGACGTCAAACCGCTGGCACGTCGGCTGATGGACACCTTCGGCGATTTCAACCGGGTCATCACCGCCCCGGCAGAGCGCCTGTTGCAGGTAAAGGGCATTGGCGAGGCGGTGATCACCGACCTTAAGGTGCTGGAGGCCGCCGCCCACCGAATGGCGCGTTCCCGCATCATGCAGCGGCAGGTGCTATCCAGTTGGGATGCGCTGCTGGACTACTGCCACACCACCATGTCCCACTCTGAAGTCGAGCAGTTCCGGGTGCTTTTCCTGGACCGCAAGAACGTGCTGATCGCGGATGAGGAACAGGCCCGCGGCACCGTCGATCATGTGCCGGTCTACCCGCGCGAGGTCGCCAAACGGGCGCTGGAGGTGAACGCCAGCGCTGTGATTCTGGTGCACAATCACCCCTCGGGCGATCCGACCCCCTCGGAAAGCGATATCAGCATGACCGCAACCATTGAGAACGCCCTGACCGCGCTTGACATCACCCTGCACGATCACCTGATCATCGGAAAATCATCCGAACTCAGCTTTCGCAGCCACGGGTATCTGTAGCTCTGGCACCCACCGCAGGGGTCAGCGTACCCAGACTTCGACCCGGCGGTTCACCTCGCGGCCCCAGGCGCTGTCATCGCAGGCCATGGGCAGGGCCTCACCAAAGGCAGCCACGTCGATCTCTACCCGGTCGAGATTGGCGGTCTCTGCCGCTGCCGCCACCGCATCGCGCACCGCATTGGCCCGCTTGATGGCGATCTTGCGGTTTGTCTCAGCCGGTCCCACTCCGTCGGAGAAGCCGACGAAGAGCAACCTGTGCGAATCGTAGATCCCGGCCTCCAGCGCCCGGCCCAATTGCTCGATATTGCTGCGGGACTGGGCATCAGGGCGGGTTGAACCCGGTTCAAACCGGAAGGATGTTGTCAGCCTCTGGAGCCCGCGCAGAGTAGATGTCAGCCGCTGCAGTTCTTCCAGATCCACCTCTGGCCCTGCCGCCTCTATCGCGTTGGCCAGCCGGTCCCCCTGGGCGGCAATCGACACGCGTTCCGGCGCCTGATCGACGAATCCCGCCCTGCGGATCACAATCTGCGCGCCGGGACCACGCACGTAGCTAAGGAAATCCCGCGCCACCTTGGGCAGCCGTCGTTCCGGCAGGTAAAGGAACATGGGAGAGGTCAGCGGGTAATCCTCAGTCTTGATCGACCGGCGCGTCGCGCGCAGGGAGAAACCACATGGCCCGGTCAGGGTCAGAGCCCGCGCGGTGCCCGTATTGGCAAAACTGCCGATAGCGAGTGCGAAGGGGTCCGTGGCAACCATGCGCACCATCGTGCTGTGCCGGTCATGGCGACGCAGATCAGGCATCAATGTCGCCTTGGCCGGGGCCAGCAGCTTGTCCTCAACCGCCTGTGCCAGGCCGGAGCCTTCGACCGGCAGGTGCAGGGAAATCGGTGCATCGGCGCCGCCCAGCTCGGACCAGTTGGTGATCTCACCGGAAAGGATCGCAACCAGCTGCGGCAGAGAGATACGCTGCACCGGGTTTTCCGGCGACACCAGCGGCACCATCGCATCAAGCGCCAGAACCCGGCTACGCGACGGGCCCGTCATATCCCCCATGCCAGCCGCCTGCGCGTGTTCGCGCTCGGCCGGGCGGATTTCCCGCAGCGCCATGACGATATCCGCCTCATCCGCCAGAAGATCAGCAAAGCCTTCGTCGGTATTGCTGACGAAAAAATCGAACCGGGCAGCGGGACGATCCCCGCGCAGCAGAACATACTCGAAATTGTCGCCGGGCAGCGGATCGCGGCGCGTCTGATAGCCGTTGCGCAGGGCAAACCCTTCGATCAGGGCGGGCAGCAGGACCTCTGCCATGGTCGAGGATCCCGACAGGGTGATCTCGGCCACGTAATCGGACAGGCTGGGACAGCCCGGACCGTCACAGCTGACCCCGGATCCGTCGACGGTCAACTCGCCGAACTTGGTGTCGACACGGTAATACTCTCCGTCGAATCCCAACAGGTTGCCGGTGATTTCCACGGCCCCATCGGGAGAAGACAGCGTGACATCCTGGGCGGCCAGCGATGTGATAGTTCCGGACAGAAGAAGTGCGGCGCAAATCGCCGCACGAAAGAAAGCCATGAGAAATCCTGGAATGAATGCGGATCAGTTGGAGGCGATTTTCAGGTTTTCCAACAGATTATTCAACACCAGAAAGTCACCCTTGGCCGCACAATCCGGGATCGCCAGCGTCAGGTCGCGGGTCTGCAGTTTACTCTGCCCGCCAGCCCGATGCAGGGTCAGGGCCTGCGCCTCAACATCACGGCCACAGTTGATCGCGGTGATCTCTGCCTCGACGCTGATTTCCACCGTTTCACCGGCTTGTTCGGCGGCGCGCGGGAAGCTGTAAACCTCGGCCAGACGCGGCGCCAACTGGCTGTCATCGCCCAGCCGCACCATATGGCCCATGCCAGAGGCCGGATCAGAACCATGCCAGACATGCCCCGGCGCGCCATAGTCGGCGCCGTTTTCGCGGGCATGAATTTCAAAACCGCTGTTGCCGGTCCATTGCAGCGCGACGCGGTCGATTTCGGAAAGGTCCGGCACCGGTACCACCGCGACTTCGGCCATCCCGTCCTGCGGCTCGATGATGAATACCGCCGAAGTGGCCAGGGCTGGCACCTCTTGTGTCAGATGGCCCGTATCATCCAGCGCTACCGTGAACATCATGCCCTGATGATGCACCGTCAGCCGCTTTCCCGCCTGGCAGGGCGCGGATACGTCGAGATTAACCATGGCACCGGGCAGTGCATTGGCTGCGACCGACAGCGCGCAGTCATCCTTAGCGACGACCGCTTCGGCCTGCACAGTCTCTGCCTGCTGCGGCGCCGGGTCTTCGTGCGGAACCGAGGTCAGCGTGATGTTCTCGATGGTCAACTCGGACAGATCCGGATCGGCCGGGACCTGCACCGACGCGGCACTGATCTCCGGTGTTTCATAGATACGCGGAGCGGCGGACTGCTGCATGAAAAAGCCGATCCCCAGCGCACAGGCCACGGTTCCGCTGCTCAAGATCAAGATACGTTTGTCCATCATCACACACTCCACACCCTGGATAGGTTAAGGAAGTGTAGCATGGGAAAGGCGGCCAGTTTGTGGCCGCCTGCGGGAGAGATTCGGGCAGAATAAAGAGAATTTTAATATCTCTGTCTGAATGGCCCCCGCGTGCGGTCAGGCCAAATCAGGGGCCGATCCCCGGTTAAAACGGCTGGCGTTCAACCGGGGATGCAGGCGTATCTCAGGCCAGACGCCCGTGGCAATGTTTGAACTTCTTGCCCGATCCACAGGGGCATTTGTCATTGCGCGACGGGTTGCCCCAGGTTTCGGGATCATCCTCGACAAATCCGGGCGCGGGCTCTTCCGCGAGTTCAGCAACAGCTTCGCCTTCTGCAGCAGGCGCAGGTGCGCCGCCAGCGGAGGCCATTTGCTGCATGGCGGCCTGGCGGGCTGCCATTTCCATCATCATCTGGCGCTGCTCTTCTTCGTTCATCGGACGCACGCGGCTCAGCTGCTTGGCAACGTCTTCGCGCAGGGAGTCGAGCATGCTTTCGAACAGCTGGAAGCTTTCGTTCTTATACTCGTTCAGCGGATCACGCTGCGCATAACCGCGGAAGCCCACGACCGAGCGCAGATGCTCCAGCGTCAGCAGATGTTCGCGCCACTTGGCGTCGATGGTCTGCAGCAGCACCTGCTTTTCGATGTTGCGCATGTTTTCCGGACCGAAGGCTTCGGTCTTTTCCGCCATCAGCGCATCGCTTGCGGCCTCAAGCCGTTCGCGGATCTGTTCGTCATCGACGCCTTCCTCGGCAGCCCATTCGGCCACCGGCGCGTCGATGCCCAGCCCTTCAAGTACGGCAGCCTGAAGGCCTGCCGTGTCCCACTGTTCGGCGTAGGTCTTGGGCGGCATGTAAGTGTCGATCAGGTCGTCGATCACCTCGTGACGCATATCATTGACGATCTCGGACAGATCCTCTGCCGCCATGATTTCACGGCGCTGGCCAAAGATCACCTTGCGCTGGTCGTTCATCACGTCGTCGAACTTCAGAACGTTCTTGCGCATGTCAAAGTTGCGGCCTTCGACCTTGGCCTGGGCGCGTTCCAGAGACTTGTTCACCCAAGGATGAATGATTGCTTCGCCTTCTTTCATGCCCAGCGAAGACAGGACCTTGTCGAGACGCTCGGACCCGAAGATGCGCATCAGGTCGTCTTCGAGGCTGAGATAGAACCGGGTACGGCCGGGGTCACCCTGACGGCCCGAACGGCCGCGCAGCTGGTTGTCGATACGGCGGCTTTCGTGGCGTTCAGAGGCCATCACGAACAGGCCGCCCGCGTCCAGAACCTTCTGCTTTTCTTCGGCGTGTTTGGCTTCCTCGGCGGCGCGCAGCTCGGCAGGGTCGGCATCGGGGTTGGCCTCAAGCGCGGCCATCACCTTGATGTCGACGTTGCCGCCCAGCTGAATATCGGTACCCCGGCCAGCCATGTTGGTGGCGATGGTCACCGCGCCAAGCCGCCCGGCATCGGCGACGATCTGCGCTTCCTGCTCGTGGTGGCGCGCGTTCAGCACGTTGTGTTCGATGCCTTCCTGCTGCAGCATCTGGCTCAGCAGTTCGGATTTCTCGATCGAGGTGGTGCCCAGAAGAACCGGCTGCCCCTTGGCATGGGCCTTCTTGGTCTCTTCGATCATCGCGCGGTATTTTTCCATCGCGGTGCGGTAGACCTGATCGTCCTCGTCCACCCGTGCAATCGGCCGGTTGGTCGGAACCTCGACCACGCCCAGACCATAGATCTCGGCGAATTCCTCGGCTTCGGTCATGGCAGTACCGGTCATGCCCGACAGGCGGTCATAAAGGCGGAAATAGTTCTGGAAGGTCACCGAAGCCAGCGTCGTGTTCTCGGGCTGGATCTGCACCTCTTCCTTGGCTTCGATGGCCTGATGCAGGCCTTCGGACAGGCGGCGCCCAGCCATCATGCGGCCGGTGAATTCGTCGATCAGCACAACCTCGCCATCGCGCACGATGTAGTCCTTGTCACGCTGGAACAGTTTATGCGCGCGCAGGGCCTGGTTGACGTGGTGCACCACGGTGGTGCTTTCGGGGTCATAGAGCGAGGCCCCCTCTTCCAGCAGGCCGCGTTCGATCAGCTTCTGCTCAAGGTATTCGTTGCCCTCTTCGGTGAAGGTCACACCGCGGGTCTTCTCGTCGATCTCGTAGTGTTCCTCGCTCAAGAGCGGGATCACCGTGTCGATGGTGGTATAAAGCTCGGAGCGGTCTTCAGCCGGGCCGGAAATGATCAGCGGCGTACGTGCCTCGTCGATCAGGATCGAGTCGACCTCATCGACGATGGCAAAGTTGTGATACTTCTGGAACACCTGGTCCAGGCTGGGCTTCATGTTGTCGCGCAGGTAGTCAAAGCCCAACTCGTTGTTGGTCGCATAGGTCACATCGGACTGGTAAGCGGCCATCTTCTGATCGTCGGGCTGACCGGACCAGATCACGCCTGTGGTCATGCCCAGCTGTTCAAAGACCTTGCCCATCCATTCGCTGTCACGTTTGGCTAGGTATTCGTTCACCGTAACCACATGCACGCCCTTACCGGTCAGCGCATTGAGGTAGGCCGGGAAAGTGGCGACAAGTGTCTTACCCTCACCCGTTTTCATCTCGGCGATATTGCCCTGATGCAGGAAGACACCGCCCATCAGCTGCGTATCAAAGGCCCGCAGACCCAGCGCCCGGCGGGCCCCTTCGCGTACGTTGGCAAAGGCTTCGGGCAACAGAGCGTCGAGGGCTTCACCGTCCAGCGCGCGTTTGCGCAGCTCTTCGGTTTTCTCGATCAGACCCTGGTCGCTGAGCTTTTCGAATTCGGGTTCCAGCGCGTTGATCTTTGCGATCAGCGGCCGCGTCGCCTTGATTTTTCGGTCATTCGGTGTGCCGAAAATCTTTTTGGCGAGTGTTCCGATACCCAGCATGTGCTCTCCCACGGTCCTGTCATGGCTTCTGACCTAAGGCAGGCTTGCCCGCCCTGCCCGCAACCCATAAACAAAGGTGGAAACGACGGTCCTGCCATTGGCCCTAAGGCGATGTAAGCGGCAGGCATATAAGTGTCAACGCCGCGCCATGCTGCGGCCAGGGAATAGGAAGAATTGAATGCTGAAAGGTCTCACTTTTCTGCGAGGCGCGGCAACTGCGGCCCTGATGGCGCTGCCTTTGTCGGTACAGGCCGCACCGCATGCCAATACCGTGGTGGCCTCAGTCAACGGCGAAGAGATTACTTTGGGTCACATGATCATGGCCCGTGAAAACCTGCCACAGCAGTACAAGCAACTGCCGGACGAGGTGCTGTACAACGCCATTCTGGACCAGCTGATCCAGCAGACAGCGCTGAAACAGCAACTGCATGGCGAAGTGCCCCATTACGTGGAGCTGTCGGTCGAAAACGAAAGCCGGGCGTTGCTGGCCGCTGATGTCATCGAAATGGTGATGGCCAACGCAACCGGTGAGGAAGCCCTGCGCGCGGCCTATGACCGTAAATACTCTACCGGCGATGGCGGCGATGAATTCCACGCGGCGCACATTCTGGTGGAAACCGAAGAAGAAGCCAAAAAGATCAAGATGGAGCTGGAAGACGGCGCCGATTTTGCCACCACTGCCAAGGCGCGGTCGACCGGCCCCTCCGGGCCAAGCGGCGGTGATCTGGGCTGGTTCGGGCTGGGTAGTATGGTTCCCGAATTCGAAGAGGCTGTACTTGCCATGCGGTCGGGGGATATCTCTGATCCGGTGAAAACCCAGTTCGGCTGGCACGTGATCCTGCTGCGCGAACGGCGCAAATCTGCCGCGCCCAGCTTTGACGAAGTGCGCGGCGAGCTGGAGCAGGAACTGCGGACACGCGCCGTCGAAGATCGCGTCAACGCACTGACAGCTGAGGCCACCATCGAACGACCCGAAATCGAAGGGCTGGACCCCGCGATGATTAAAGATCTTGGCCTTGTAAGGAACTGATCCGATGGCAAAACCTCTGCCCCGTTCTCCACTGGCTCCGGCCGGATTTCCCGATCTTCCCACGATCAAAGGCGTGCGGTTCGCCACCGCAGCCGCTGGTGTAAAATACAAGGAGCGGACCGATGTGATGCTGGCGGTACTGGATCCGGGCACCACGGTTTCCGGGGTGTTCACTCGCTCCAAGACGCGATCTGCACCTGTGCGCGATTGTCAGGAGAAACTTGGGGGAGACCCTTCGGCTAGCGCCGCGATTCTGGTCAACTCGGGCAATTCCAATGCCTTTACCGGTCATCACGGGCAAACCTCGGTGGCAGAGATCGTCGCCGCCGTCTCCGGCATCACTGGGGCACCAGCGGGGCGCGTCTTTACCGCCTCGACCGGGGTGATTGGTGAACCGCTGCCGCATGATCGGATCGTCGCCAAAATCGCCGAGCTGAATGATGGGCTGAATGCCGCTGCGCTGGAAGCAGCAGCCGCCGCCATCATGACCACCGATACCTTTGCCAAGGGCGCTGGCGCCACGGTCACCATCGACGGGCAGACCGTGAACATC
Source organism: Pseudophaeobacter sp. C1-32P7 (assembly GCF_041008775.1). Taxonomy (NCBI): domain Bacteria; kingdom Pseudomonadati; phylum Pseudomonadota; class Alphaproteobacteria; order Rhodobacterales; family Roseobacteraceae; genus Pseudophaeobacter; species Pseudophaeobacter sp. C1-32P7. The sequence continues at coordinate 344,370 of NZ_JAXGFR010000003.1, forward strand.
GCCGGGATCGCCAAAGGATCTGGCATGATTGCCCCTGATATGGCGACCATGCTGGTCTATATCTTCACCGATGCCAAGGTCGAGCAAAGCGCGCTGCAGGCGCAGCTGGCCAAAATCTGTGACCGGACCTTCAACTGCATCACGGTAGACAGCGACACCTCGACCTCGGACAGCCTGATGCTCTGCGCGACCGGCGCATCGGGCGTTGATGCAACCGGGAACCCGGAGTTTGAGCAGGCGCTGGAGGGCGTGATGCTGGATCTGGCGCATCAAGTCGTCCGCGATGGGGAAGGCGCTACGAAGTTCGTCGAGATCCAGGTGACCGGCGCCGAAAGCGACGCAGATGCCAAGACCCACGGGCTGGCGATTGCCAATTCGCCTCTGGTGAAAACCGCAATCGCGGGTGAGGACCCCAACTGGGGCCGCGTGGTGATGGCAATCGGAAAATCCGGCGCTGCGGCGGACCGGGACCTGCTGTCGATCTCCTTCGGCGATGTTCTGGTGGCCGAAAAAGGCTGGGTTGCGCCCTCATACAAGGAAGAGGACGGCGCCGCGCAAATGAAACAGGACGAGATCACGATCAAGGTGGATCTGGGTCTTGGCGATGGCGCGGCAACGGTCTGGACCTGCGATTTGACCCATCAGTATATCACCATCAACGCGGATTACCGGTCATGAAAACGGTTCTCGTCTCGGCCGTGGCCCTGATCGACGTCGAAGGGCGGATCCTGCTGGCGCAGCGCCCCGAAGGCAAATCCATGGCCGGGCTTTGGGAATTCCCCGGCGGCAAGGTTGAAGCCGGGGAGACCCCCGAAGTGGCGCTGATCCGCGAACTGGAAGAGGAGCTGGGCATCAACACCTGGCAATCCTGCCTAGCGCCGCTGACCTTTGCCAGCCACAGCTATGAAGATTTTCACCTGCTGATGCCGCTGTTTGCATGCCGCAAATGGGAGGGCATTCCGCAGGCCCGGGAAGGCCAGGTTCTAAAATGGACGCAGCCGCAAGAGCTGCGTGATTACCCGATGCCTCCGGCCGATATTCCGCTGATTCCGATCCTGCGGGATTGGCTGTAGCGTTCAAAAACTGGCGGTCCGCCCGGCGGGCTGCCCTCTGCATACCCCGAATTTCCCCTCCAATCCGGACGCAATTTACTACCGGATATTGGAGATTTGTCGGTAGAAACACTAGCCATTGTAGCTTTGGCGCATGTCGTCAAGATTTTGTTAACCAATTTGTCAAAAACTGGTTACACTATCTGGCAGTGAACCTTTTTGAACTTCTCCCTGACGAAGGATCAGACAACAGGTGGACCTATTTGGGCACGTGTTTTCTGGTCCGGGACAGGTTCATGCAGGCACACATTAACGACCGCAACGGGGTGCCGGTAGGCGCGGCAGAACGCCTCCGAAGACCACCGATTTTCGCGGCACACTGAAGACCCACTGAAGACCAATCACTCACGGCAATAGACCTCCCACCACCTCAAAGATGCAAAAACCCCGGCACAGAGGCCGGGGTTTTGACTGTTTCTGAGTGTCGCAGCGCCTTAGTCGAGCTTACGTTCAACTTCCTGACGCTCGAAGATCTCGATGACATCGCCTGCGCGGATATCTTCGTAGTTCTCAAAGGCCATACCGCATTCCTGACCGGACTGAACCTCTGCGACTTCATCCTTGAAGCGCTTCAGTGTTTTCAGCGTGCCTTCGTGGATCACCACGTTGTCACGCAGCAGACGCACACCAGCCGAGCGACGGGCAACGCCTTCGGTGACCAGACAGCCGGCAACCTTGCCGACGTTGGAGACCTTGAACACGTCCTTGATGGTCGCGTAGCCGATGAAGTTTTCCTTGATCTCGGCCGACAGCAGGCCCGAGGCCGCCGCTTTCACGTCATCCACAAGGTCATAGATCACCGAGTAATAGCGGATCTCGACGCCCTTCTGGTTGGCAGTGTTACGGGCCGAGGTATTGGCACGGACGTTGAAGCCCATGACCGGCGCACCGGAAGCTTCGGCCAGGCCGATATCGGTTTCGGTGATGGCACCAACACCCGAGTGCAGCACGCGCACGCGCACCTCGTCGTTGCCGATCTTCTCCATCGCCTGAACGATCGCTTCGGCAGAGCCCTGCACGTCTGCTTTGACCAGGATCGGCAGTTCGGAGACGTTTTCGTCTTCCTTAGCCTTGGCCATCAGCTGTTCCAGAGTGGTCGCAGCACCGGCTGCGGCGCGTTTGTCCTTGGCGGCCTGCTCGCGGTATTCCGCGATTTCGCGGGCCTGTGCCTCGGTCTCGGTCACGTTCAGCACGTCACCCGCTTCGGGCGTGCCGTTGAGACCCAGAACCTCGACCGGAACCGACGGACCGGCTTCCTTGACGCGCTCACCCTTGTCGTTGATCAGCGCACGGACCTTACCGTACTGCTCACCCACAACGAAGATGTCGCCCTGATGCAGGGTACCGTTCTGAACCAGAACAGTGGCAACCGGGCCGCGGCCCACGTCCAGCTGTGCTTCGATCACGGCGCCTTGGGCGGCACGGTTCGGGTTGGCTTTCAGTTCCAAGATTTCCGCCTGAAGCGCGATGGCTTCCAGCAGTTCATCCAGACCCTGGCCGGTCACGGCGGACACTTCCACGTCCTGAACGTCGCCGGACATGGCTTCCACGATCACCTCGTGTTGCAGCAGCTCGGCACGCACCTTGTTCGGATCGGCGGCAGGTTTGTCGATCTTGTTGATCGCCACGATCATCGGAACACCGGCAGCCTTGGCGTGGTTGATCGCCTCGATGGTCTGCGGCATGACCGAATCGTCGGCAGCCACAACCAGAACCACGATATCCGTCACCTGAGCACCGCGAGAGCGCATCGAGGTGAAGGCCGCGTGGCCCGGCGTATCGAGGAAGCTCAGTACGGTACCGCTATCGGTGGTCACCTGATACGCACCGATGTGCTGGGTGATACCGCCTGCTTCGCCAGCCACAACCCGCGCATCGCGGATCGCATCCAGCAGCGAGGTTTTACCGTGGTCGACGTGACCCATGATGGTGATCACCGGCGGACGCGGCTGCAGATCTTCTTCCTTGTCCTCGACCTCTTTGATCACGTCTTCGACGTCAGAGTCGGAAACGCGGACAACTTTGTGGCCGAATTCTTCGATGATCAGCTCAGCCGTATCGGCGTCGATCGACTGGTTTTGGGTGACCATCATACCCATGTTCATGAGCGATTTGACCACGTCACCAACGCGTTCCGCCATACGGTTTGCCAGCTCGGAAACAACGATGGTTTCCGGCAGCTGCACGTCACGGATGACCTTTTCACGCTCGACGGTGCCCATTGCCTTCTGACGCGCGCGCTCCTGCTTGCGCTTCATTGCGGCCATGGACCGCTGGCGGCCACCTTCGCCGGTTGCCTGACCCAGTGTCAGCTTACCCGAACGGCGACCTTGGTCGCGGCCTTTGCCACCACGGCCACGCTCTTCGCGTTCGCGGTCGGCTTTGCGCGGGGCCTGGGCTGCGGGTTTGGCCGCAGAACGACCTGCGGCGGGACCGGCAGATTTTGCCTTCTCCGGCTCTGCTGCCGGAGCCGCTGCTGCACGCTTGGCCGCTTCTTCAACTTCGAGGCGCTTGCGCTCTTCCTCTTCCGCCTTGCGACGTGCTTTTTCCTCGGCTTCGCGCTGTTCGCGTTCCTTGGCTTCCTGCTCGGCGCGGCGGCGCTCACGCTCTTCGGCACGGGCCTTTTCCTCGGCCTCGCGCTGCGCGGCTTCTTCGACTTCACGCGCCTTGGCAGCCTGCAGCGCCTTCAGGCGGCGGGCCATTTCCGCGTCGGTGATGCCGGCAGGTCGACGGGATCCATCCGTCGCGGGAGACGCACCACTGCCGCCTTTACCCGCACCCGGCTTGGGAACCACAACGCGTTTGCGCTTGGTTTCCACTACGACATTCTTGGTCCGCCCATGGCTGAAGCTTTGTTTCACGTTCCCAGGCCGGGAACCACCACGCAAACCCAATGTCTTTTTGCCGTCACTATCGCTCATAAAGCTCTTTATCCTTCCGTGCGGCCCTTGCCGCCCACCATTTCGCGCAAACCCTGCAATCGTTGCGCTTCCTCTACAACACGTTTGCTGAGTCCACCAGAGGCCAGCGCCGCATGTATCACAGTTTGACGCCCAAATGCCATCCCCAGCTCATCCGCAGAGAGGCAACCGATATAGTTCCCCCGGTGCGGCGTGCTCAGTTTCGACTTTCCACGCCCGGATCCGTCAGCCGCCTGAATCAGCACACTCGCCTCTTCCTTCAGCAGCCAATCCTTGACTTTTTCATAGCCACCGACCGCATCACCCGACTTGCGGGCCAGGCTGATCAGATCAACGAGACGGCGCAGAACCTGCCGCTCCACCTCGTCTGCAAGGTCTTCGGGCACCTTCACCTGGGCCTTGAAGCCACGGGCGAAGAGTTTCTTCTTTACCGCCGTATCTAACGCAGAACGGCTGGCGGTCACATAAACGCCCCGACCGGGGAGTTTACCGAACACATCCGCAACGACCTGCCCGTCGGGGTCCATCACGAACCGGATGAGGCCCTGCTTGGGCTGGACCTCACCTGTTGCGATGCACTTTCGCTCCGGGCCGTCTGACCGGTCTTTTTCGGCGCCTCCGCGAGCCATTCAGCGTCTCCTTTCAGGAGCAGCGGGGATCAGACCCCGGCCCCTGTGTCAGCGGCTTCTTCGTCACCTTCGGCCTCGTCATCTTCCGAGACTTCCGGTTCCAGTTCGGCGGGATCAACCCAGCCCAGCAATACGCGGGCTGTCATGACCATATCCTGTGCCTCTTCCAGCGACATGCCGAAAGGTTCCAGAATACCGTCGTCCTTGATCCGTTCGCCGCCATCCGTGGTCCAGCCGCCGGCCAGTTCCCAGTCCGCGCAGGTGGCAAAGTCTTCCAGCGTCTTGATGCCGTCCTTTGCCAGTGCCTCAATCATCTGGGGTGTCAGACCGTCAAAGTCAATCAGGCTATCCTCTGCGCCCAGCGCACGGGCGGCATCAATCGCTGCCTTGGCCTTGGCTTCGAGGTAGTCACGGGCCCGGGCCTGCAGCTCTTCGGCGGTGCCTTCGTCAACACCGTCGATGACCAGAAGTTCATGGAGCTCCACATAGGCAACCTCTTCAAGGCTGGTGAACCCTTCGGAGACCAGCAGCTGGGCAAAGAATTCGTCCAGATCCAGAGTTTCCATGAACAGGCCAGTGCGCGCTTCGAATTCCTTCTGGCGACGCGCCGATTCCTCTTCCTCGGTCATGATGTCGATGTCGAGACCGGTCAGCTGCGAGGCCAGACGCACGTTCTGACCACGGCGGCCGATCGCGAGGCTCAGTTGCTCCTCGGGGACCACGACTTCGATCTTACCAGCTTCTTCGTCCAGAACCACTTTCGACACTTCGGCCGGCTGCAGCGCGTTAACGAGGAAGGTCGGCTGATCTTCGTTCCACGGGATGATGTCGATTTTTTCACCCTGCAGCTCGTTCACAACGGCCTGCACGCGGCTGCCGCGCATACCGACGCAGGCGCCCACGGGGTCGATGGAACCATCATAGGAAATCACGGCGATCTTCGCGCGCGAACCGGGATCACGGGCAACGGCCTTGATCTCGATGATACCATCATAGATTTCAGGCACTTCCATCTTGAACAGCTCGGCCATGAATTCCGGCGCAGTACGGCTGAGGAAGATCTGCGGGCCGCGCGGTTCGCGGCGCACATCCTTGATGTAGCAGCGGATACGATCGTTCGGACGATAGCTTTCGCGGCCGATCTTCTCGTTGCGGCGCAGGATCGCTTCGCCAGCGCCCACATCGACGATGACGTTGCCGAATTCTTCGCGTTTGACCAGACCGTTGATGATGGTACCGGCGCGGTCCTTGAATTCTTCGTACTGGCGGTCACGCTCTGCTTCGCGGACCTTCTGCAGGATGACCTGCTTGGCCGATTGGGCCGCGATACGGCCCATTTCTACCGGCGGAACCTCTTCCACATAGGTGTCGCCCACCTTGGGATCAGCCATGTACTGCTTGGCCTGTTCGACGGTCATTTCCGACTGGTAGTTTTCCAGTTCTTCATCTTCGACGACCGAGCGGACGCGGGTAAAGGTGGCCTTGCCGGTCTTGCGGTCGATGGACACACGGATGTCCATTTCGCTGCCGTAGCGGCTTTTGGCCGCCCGGGCGAGGCTTTCTTCCATGGCTTCGACCACCAGGCCGGGGTCGATCATTTTCTCGCGCGCCACGGCTTCGGCGGTTTGCAACAGCTCAAGCTGGTTTGCAGAGGTGATGGCCATTACTTGTTCTCCTCTTCGGACCCTTCGGTCACCTCGCCCTCAAGGGGCGTATCTTCGATAACGTCGTCAAAAGCATCTTCGTTCAGCGTGCCAGCCGCCTTGCGCTGGCGCAGCATTTCCTTGATCAGATCGTCGGTCAGCACCAGCTTGGCATCGCTCAGCCAGTCGAATTTCAGACCGATGGTCACGGGCTCGCCGTGTTCCTCAATATTGATCAGAACCTCGTCATCCTCGACACCGGCCAGCTCGCCCTTGAAGCGGCGACGACCGTCGATCAGCTCGGCGGTTTCCAGCTTGGCCTCATAGCCTTCGAACATGTCAAAGTCCTTGAGACGCGTCAGGGGGCGGTCGATGCCGGGGCTGGAGACCTCAAGCGCGTAGGCATCAAGGATCGGATCCTCGACGTCCAGAACTGCGCTGACGGCATTCGAAATATCGGCACAATCATCAACTTCGATCCCGCCATCGGGTTTGTCGGCCATGATCTGCAGGGTTGTCGTCTTGCCGGACATCAGCCGGATACGGACCAGCTCATAGCCCAGATCCTCGATCACCGGGGTGATGATCTCGGCAAGGCGGCGGTCAATCGCGGCTTTGGCAATCAGGTCGTTGGTCATTCGGGTTCCAGCTGTCTTTCGGACACAAAAAAACGGGCGCGCGGCCCGTTGAAAATCCCGGTGGAGCCTTGGACCAGAGCCCAACGCGCCGCTGTTGTGAAAGGCATATACGCTTGATGGGGCGAATCTGCAAGGAGAAGTTCGAAACCGGGCCTGTGCCCCGGTCAGATCCGCCACCAGCGTTCGGCAATACGGCCATCATCCAGCGCCGCGCGGCGGCCCACGGTGCGGGGCATGCCCACATCGCTGCGCGCCGCCAGCGCCATGTCGCTGGCCGAAGGATGATACAGGAATCCGCCCTTTTCGATCAGCGCTTCTGGCGCGGGCAAGGCGGCCACATCAACATAGCCATCACGCAGTGCCTCGGCCCGCACGCGGGCATCCGGGATGACGATCACCTCGACCGTATCCACCCAGCCTGCCTGCCCGGCCTTGTAATGATCGGCCAGTTTTGCCGCGCGGAAATGCCGCCCGTCCTGCGCCCGCTCGACGCGGTAACAGCCGGTGCCCACGGCCTGCGCCAATGGCAGATCCACCTGGCCCGCCGGAGCGATGACATGCACCGGATCCGCCAGAAGGTAAGGAAGATGGGGGTTTGCAGCCGTCAGCTGGATCTCGATCCGATGGTCTGCGACCTGCTGCACCAAGGCAACCTCGGCGCCGTCGATACCGCGCCCGCTCAGCGAGGCAACCACATCCGCCGCCGTCATGGCCGCGCCATCATGGAACCGCACGTCGCTGCGCAGATCAAAGGACCAGGTCCGGGCCGCGTCGCTGCTGTGCCAGCCCTCGGCCAGCTCGCCCCGCAACACGCCATCGGGCGCGATCTCTGTCAGGGTGTCGAAGACGGCGCCACGCGCCACCTGCTCCATCAGCCCGTCCTGACGCGGCACCGCAAGACGCAACACGCCGCCCGCACGCGGCGCCGCCGCCAATGACGTGCCTGTCGCCGCCAGCAAGGCAGCCGCAGCACCAGAGGTGAACAGCGCGCGGCGGTCGATACGGGTCATGGCAGCATCTCCTCGGCAATCCGGTCCATCGTGCGCACCAGTTCGGCACTGATTCCCGGCTCCGACAAGGCATGACCTGCATTGCGGATCATTTTCAACTCGGCATTTGGCCACAGCTCGTTCAGGCGCCAGGCCGAGGTCGGCGGGCAGATCATGTCGTAACGGCCCTGCACGATGATGCCCGGAATATGGGAAATCCGCCCCATATTGGCGAGGATCTGCCCATCGAAATCCAGAAAACCGCCATTGATGAAATAGTGGTTTTCCAGCCGGGCAAAGGCGCGGGCATAATCGCCGGGGCTTTCGCCGCCATGACCGTTAGAATGGACCGAGGCCAGGGCGTTCTCCCAGGATGACCAGGCACGACCGAATCGGATTTCCTCGTTCACATCGCCGGAAAACAGCCGCTTGTTATAAGCGGCGATCATATCGTGCCGCTCGTCATGCGGGACCAGCGCGACAAACCGCGCCCAGGTTTCCGGCCAGAACCGCCCGGCGCCGCCCCCGTAAAACCAGTCGAGTTCGCTTTGTGTCATCAGGAAGACACCGCGCAGGATGATGTGCTGCACGCGCTCCGGGTGCGTCTGCGCATAAATCAGCGCCAGCGTCGCCCCCCAGCTGCCACCGAACAATAGCCAGCTGTCGATCTCCAGCAGGCGGCGGATCTCCTCCATATCGGCAACCAGATGCCAGGTGGTGTTATCCTCGCAGGAGGCATGCGGGCGCGAGCGGCCGCAGCCGCGCTGATCAAAAAGAATCACCCGATAGATATTGGGATCGAAATAGCGCCGCATCGCCGGGCTGCTGCCGCCGCCGGGACCACCATGACAGACAATCACCGGAATGCCCTTGGGGTTGCCCGATTGCTCAACATAAATGCTGTGGCCCTGCCCCACATCCAGCATACGCTGGTCGTAGGCATCGACCGGAGGATAAAGATACTGCACTGCGCGCTTTTGGTCCGAGTATTTGTCCATTACTGACCTAACTAGTCTGTTAGACACAAAAGAACACACGGAGACAGGAATGCAAGCGCCTCAGTCCACGGTAGACCCGTCCGAGATCGCCAAATTCGAAGCAATGGCCGCGGAGTGGTGGGATCCCAACGGCAAGTTCAAGCCGTTGCATATGCTGAATCCCTGTCGGCTTGATTACATCACCCAGCAGATCGCCGGGGAATTCGGCCGTGATCTGACGCAGCCGGAGCCATTCAAGGGCCTGCGCCTTCTCGACATCGGCTGTGGCGGCGGGTTGTTGTCGGAACCGATGGCGCGCCTTGGCGCCGAGGTCGTGGGGGCCGATGCCGCCGCCGGCAACCTGCCGGTGGCGCGGATTCATGCGGAACAATCCGGCCTTACCATCGATTACCGCCACACCACTGCCGAGGCACTGGCCGAAGCCGGTGAACAGTTCGACGTGGTTCTCAACATGGAGGTGGTTGAACATGTGGCCGATCCGCTGAGCTATCTGACCGCAACGCGGGAGTTGCTGAAACCGGGTGGTTTGCAGATCTGCTCCACCATCAACCGCAATCCCAAAAGCTATGTCATGGCCATCTTTGGCGCCGAGGTGGTGATGCGCTGGCTGCCGCGTGGCACGCATGAATGGAACAAATTCATCACGCCGGACGAGTTGTTCGAGCTGCTGCGCAAGGCGGGGCTGGAGCCAGTCGACCGTAAGGGGTTCGTGTTCAACCCGGTGACCTGGGGCTGGTCGATTTCTCCGCGCGATCTTTCGGTCAACTACGTCACGGCCAGCACCAAACCCGCCGCGTAACAAGGTGACGGATAACCGCCTCCTATCCTTTCGTATAGGAGACCTAATCCCTCTGCGTACTTGGCGTTTGACTCGATTTAGTATAAAACCGTCCGATCGGTTGGGTTTTAGTCTGACCGATACCGGGCCTTGGCCCTTAACAGAGTGAATGCTGTACCCGATGGCCTATCGGCACAATGCGAAATGATCGCTGCCACCACTCACGCGGCCAGATGGGAAATTGAGAAAGGGATGCCCGTTACACGGCATCCCTTTCTTTTTGGGGCACAGGCAAACGCAAGGCATGGAGGCCGCGCCGGGCGGCGCTTAGTCGTCTTCCAGCTTGCTGCGCAACTCCCGCAGGATCGGAAGTGCGGCACGCACCCGGTCGCCACCCAGCTCATCCACCACTTCGGAGATTACCGGCACGATACTGGCCAGCGCCGCATCGCGCGCCTGCCTGCCTGCGGGGCTGATCGCCACCATCTTGCGGCGGGCATCATCCCAGTCGGGACGGATATGCACATAGCCCGCCATTTCCAGCTTGTTCAGCGTATTGGTCATGGCACCGCGGGTGACGTGAAACGCCTTCGCCAACTGCGCCGGAGAGCGTTCCAGCCCGGCCCGCGCCAGATGGTTCAGAACCGAAAAATGCGACAGTTCCATTCCCTTGGGCAGGGCCTTGCCCAGCCGCGAGCGCGCCAGCTGGTCGGCCATCAGGATTTCACTGAACAGCGAAACGGCCAGAGAATGTGATTCTTCCATCAGGGTCCGTCGAACTCTCGATCATGGGTCAGCGCAGGAACACGTTTGCGTGCTTCTGCCACTTTTTCCATATCAAGATCAACGCAGACAACCCCGGGATCGGTCCCGGCGTCCGCCAGAATCTCTCCCCAGGGCGCCACAACCAGCGAATGCCCGAATGTGCGGCGCGATGCGCCCCGGCTGGCTGGATGGGTCCCAGTCTGGGCAGGCGCCAGCACGTAGCATCCCGTCTCTATCGCGCGGGCCTGCAGCAGCGTGTGCCAATGGGCGGCGCCGGTCACGTGGGAAAAAGCTGCCGGAACCGTCAGCACCTGCGCCCCGGCCTGCGCCAGCGTCCGGTGCAGATGGGGAAAGCGCACATCATAGCAGATGGTCATGCCGATCCTGGCAAAGGGAGTCTCTGCCAGCACCGCGCGGGTGCCGGGGCGATAGCCATCCGATTCGCGGTAGGTTTCCTCAGGCGTGACCTCCACATCGAACATGTGGATCTTGTCATAGCGGGCGGCGATCCCGCCATCGGGGCCGATCAGGAACTGGCGATTGGCAAAGCGCCCATCCGCATCGTGGGTCTTGATGCCGAGCGAGCCGAGCACCAGCCAGACGCCCAGTTTCGCGGCCTGGTCGCGCAGGGCAGCCAGGGTCGGATCGTCTTCTTCGTGATGCAGGACGGCTTTCTGATGCGCGCGGCTGGTCGAAAGGCAATTGGTGACCTCGGGCGTCAGCACGAAACCGGCGCCCTCGGCCACCGCTGTGGCCATCATGGCGCGCACGCTGTCCAGATTCTCGGCTGGATCATCGCTTGAGGTCATCTGCAACAGGGCTGCGCGCATCAGGTGGGTCTCCGGTTTCAGGCGGACAGCAACTGATCCAGTTTGCCGGCCTGTTCAAGCGCGTAAAGCTCATCACAACCGCCCACATGCGTGTCGCCGATAAAAATCTGCGGCACCGTGCGGCCCCCGTTCGCGCGCTGGATCATTTCAGGTTTGCGTTTCGGGTTCATCATAACGTCGACCTCGGAAAAGGTCACACCCTTCTGGTTCAAAAGCCGTTTTGCGGCGTGGCAAAAGCCGCACAGAGGCGAGGTGTAGATTTCCACCGGTTTCATGCAGGTCTCCAATATATTCGGTTTTTTGCGTTTGTGAGGGATATGGGGCCGCATTGCAATCTTTGCCAGAGGCACCGGTCAGGCGGTCACGCATGCGTGACGCGGGCCAGAACGACGATCCGCACCTCTTCCGCACCAGCGCGCAGGCAGACATCGGTGCAGGCCGACAGGGTCGCCCCGGAGGTCATCACATCATCCACCAACAAGACGTTGCGACCGCTCAAGGCAGGCGCCTTGCGCGGCGGCACCCCGATCACATCGCCCAACAGCCGGAACCGTTCGGCGCGCGACCGCCCGTCCAATGACGGCGTTCTGCGGTGGCGGCGCAGCAGATCGGGGCAATATTGCAGCCCAGCGCGGTGTGCCAGCGCCCTGGCCAGCACGGCGGACTGATTGTAGCGGCGTTTCAGAAGTCGGCTCCAGTGCAGGGGCACCGGGCAGACCAGCGGACTATCCTGCAGCAAAGGTTCCGCCACCCGCGCCATCCAGGCCGCCGCCGGAGTAGCAATATCAAGCCGGTCCCCATGTTTCAGCGCCAGCACCAGCTCGCGCGCCTTGCCGCCATAGACAAGCGCAGCGCGGCCTCGGGTCCAAGGGCGGGGTGTCGCCATGCAATCATCGCATTCGATGCGAAATCCGTCGCTCTCCCCGGGCAGGGGCACCCCGCAGCCTTCGCAAACCGTGCCGGAAATGAACTCCGTCTCGCGCCAGCAGGGGCCGCACAGGCCCGCGTCCTGTCCGACCAGCCCGCCGCAGCCCAGACAGCGCGGCGGATAGATCAGTGAAACAGCGGTTTGAAACTGCGCCAACAGCATTTAAGTAGCCCCCCATGACGCAAAACACACAACACCAGCCACAGCTGTTTGACAGGCAGGCTTTGGCAGCGCATCGGGCCCGGCGGCAGCAAGAGGCCCTGTTCCTGCACCAGATGGCACGGGACGAGGTCGAAGATCGCCTCAGCATGGTTAACAGAACCTTTACCGCCCCTGCGGTGGTGTCTCCTTTTGCGGAGATTTGGGACGGTGCCCTTGGCGGTGCGACCTGCGTGGCGGACGAGGATGTTCTGGATCTGCAGCCCGGCGCCCATGACGTGGTGATCCATGCGATGGGCCTGCACTGGGCCAATGATCCGGTTGGCCAGCTGATCCAGTGCCGCCGCGCCCTGAAGGAAGACGGGTTGCTGCTGGCGGTGATGCTGGGCGGGCAGACATTGCAGGAGCTGCGCGTGGCGCTGGCCGGAGCAGAAACCGAGGTACTGGGCGGGTTGTCTCCGCGCATCGCCCCGATGGGCGAGGTCCGCGATCTGGGCGCCTTGCTGCAACGGGCCGGGTTCGCCCTGCCGGTGGCCGATGTGGTGCCGCTGACGGCGGAATACCGCGACCTGATGCATCTGATGCGCGAATTGCGGGCCATGGGAGAGACCAACGCCCTTACATCCCGCCTGAAACGCCCGGTCCCGCGCCGCCTGTTCCACCGTGCCGAAGAGATCTATCGCCAGCACTTCGAGACCGAAACCGGCCGCCTGCCCGCCAGTTTCGAACTCATCTGCCTGACCGGCTGGTCCCCCTCCGAAAGCCAGCAGAAACCGCTGCGCCCCGGCTCGGCCCAGATGCGGCTAGCGGATGCCCTGAAAGTGCCGGAAACCAAGCTGCCCGACTAGGCCCGCGCCACTGCGGACGATAGGCAAACGCGATGGCAGCACAAATTTGATCCGATTGGTCTTTGACCGCGTATGCCATTACTATTGCGCCGAAACACAAAGCCTCAACCGCACAGGACACATCAATGCTGGATTCGACCTCAACTGCAAAATGCCCTGTTCATGCTCCTGCCGACCACCCCAAGGTGCAGCCGGAAAAGGTGGGCATTCTGCTTGCGAACCTCGGCACCCCGGATGACTATAGCTACTGGCCCATGCGCCGCTATCTGAGCGAATTCCTGTCGGACAAGCGGGTGATCGACTACCCGTCGTGGAAATGGCAGCCGCTGTTGCAGCTGATCATCCTGACCAAACGTCCGTTCAGTTCGGGCGAGGCCTATAAATCCATCTGGAACCATGACAAGGGCGAAAGCCCGCTGATGACCATCACCAAGGACCAAACCGCCAAGATGGCAAAGGTGATGTCCGACCGGTATGGCGATCAGGTCATGGTCGATTTCTGCATGCGCTATGGCAACCCGTCGACCAAGTCCAAGGTCCGCGAAATGGTCAAGGCGGGCTGCCAGAAGATCCTGTTCGTGCCGCTATATCCGCAATACGCCGGCGCCACATCGGGCACCGCGAATGACCAGTTCTTCCGCGCCCTGATGGAAGAGACATGGCAGCCCGCCGCCCGCACCATTCCTGCCTATTTCGACGAACCCGCCTATATCGACGCGCTGGCGCGTTCCGTCGAAGAGGCCTATGCCAAGGCGTCGAGTCGCCCCGATATCCTTGTCGTGTCCTACCACGGGATGCCGAAACGCTATCTGATGCAGGGCGATCCCTACCACTGCCAGTGCCAGAAAACGACGCGCCTTCTGAAGGAACGCCTTGGCTGGGAAGACACCCAGATTACGACGACCTTCCAATCGGTCTTTGGCCCCGAGGAATGGCTGAAACCCTACACCGTTGATCACGTCGCCACGCTGGCCAAGGAAGGCAAAAAGAACATCGCCGTGATCGCCCCGGCCTTTTCCGCCGACTGCATCGAAACGCTGGAAGAGATCAACGAGGAGATCAAGGAAAGCTTCGAAGAGGCGGGTGGCGAGGACTTCCTCTATATCCCCTGCCTCAACGATGATGACGATCACATCGCCGCATTGGCCGGTGTCATCGAACAGAATTTGAAAGGCTGGGTGGACTAACGCCGCGCCCCGGTTCAAATAGGATCCAATATTGGGTTACCGCCGAAGCGGCGGATCGGGGGGGTTTATGACACAGGCGCATTGGGCAGCCGCATTTGCGGCACATTGGGGGATCGAGGCGGAGCTGACCCGCCTTGATGGCGAATACGATCTGAACTTTCTGGCGCTGGCGGCGGATGGCACCGGCTATATCGTCAAGGCCATGCGCCCCGGCTGCGCGCAGGATCTGGTCGATATGCAGGTGCAGGCCCTCGACCATATCGCCAAATCCGCGCCGGATCTGCCCTGCCCGCGTGTGATCCGGGCTAGCAACGGCGCCGCAATGTGCGCGATTGCCGATGAAACCGGCGCCGAACGGCTGATCTGGGTCATCAACCAGCTGCCCGGCCGCTGCTACGCCAAGGCCGCACCGAAATCAGCCGACCTGATCCACGAGGTTGGCGCGGTGCTGGGAAAGACCGACGCGGCATTGGCGGATTTTCAACATCCGGGCCTTGAGCGGGATTTCAAATGGAACCTGATGCAGGCCGGGTGGATTGCCGATGATCTGGATTGCATTGCCGATCCGGCCCGCAGGGCCCTGCTGACCGATATTCATGCCGCCTTTGCCGCACTGGTACCCGACCTTGCCAAGCTGCCCCAGCAGGCCATCCACAACGATGCCAATGACTACAATATCATAGTCTCGGGAGAACTCAGCGAGGCGCGCCGGGTGTCCGGCCTCATCGACCTTGGCGATATGTGCAACGCGCCGCGCGTCTGCGATCTGGCGATCGCGGCCGCCTATATCGTTCTGGACCATCCCGACCCCGAGGCCGCGCTGGCTGCGCTGGTGTCCGGCTATCATTCCGCCTGCCCACTGACCCCAGCGGAGGTAGACATGATCTGGCCGCTGTTGCGGGCGCGGCTTGCGGTCTCAGTGGTGAACTCCACCTTGATGGCCGCCGAGAACCCCGATGATCCTTACGTGACCATCTCGCAGGCGCCTGCTTGGCGGTTCCTCGAAGGCTTTGACCTGAACGCCAAGCTGGTGAACGCCCGCCTGCGCGCCGCCTGTGGTCTGCCGGTGGTGGAGGGCGCCGATCGGGTGCTGGCCTGGCTTAATGCAGAACGCGGCAATTTTGCTCCCCTGATGGGCGCGGACCTGAGCGACGTGCCGATGGGGTCGCTCTCAGTCGAAAACGCAACATGGCCACAGAACCCGTTCGATATGCCGCTGGAAGAAGCCGCCCGCGTCGGCGAGGAATACGGCACCGGCATCTGGCTTGGCTATTACAACGAACCGCGGCTGATCTACACCGCGCCCGCCTTTCGCAAGGGGCGCTGGAAGGCCAGCAACCGGCGCACCGTGCATCTGGGCGTCGATGGCTTTGCCCCGGCGGGTGCGCCGCTTTATGCGCCGCTGGCGGGAGAGGTCTTCATCGTCGAGAACCGGGCGCATCATCTGGACTATGGCGGCACCATCATCCTGCGCCATGAGACACCGGCGGGAGACACCTTCTACACCCTTTACGGTCATCTGGATCCGGAGTGCTGCGACCGCCTGAAACCTGGCGACACCGTGGCGCGGGGCGAAGCCTTCTGCCGCCTGGGCGATCCCACCCAGAACGGCGGTTGGGCACCGCATGTGCATTTCCAGCTGGCGATGACCACCGACGGGATCGAGGCAGACTGGCCCGGCGTCGGTGACCCGGACGAGATGTACCTGTGGCACGCGATCTGCCCCAACCCGGCGGCGCTGATGAACCTGCCCGATGACAAGACCGGCTATCAGCCGACCGACAAGGGTGAAGTCCTGAAAGGGCGCCGCGCGCATTTCGGCGGCAACCTAAGCCTCACCTACTCCGATCCGGTGATGCTGCTGCGGGGCTGGAAACACCACCTGTTCGATGAATGGGGCCGACCCTATCTGGACGCCTATAACAACGTGCCGCACGTGGGCCACGCCCATCCGCGCATTCAGGCGGTGGCGGCGGATCAGCTGAAGCAGATGAACTCCAACACACGCTACCTGCACCCTGCGCAGGTCGCCTTTGCAGAGAAGGTGCTGTCGAAACTGCCAGCCCCTTTCGAGGTCTGTTTCTTCGTCAACTCCGGCACCGAGGCGAACGAGCTGGCCCTGCGGCTGGCCCGCGCCCATACCGGCGCCAAGGGCATGGTGACGCCAGACCACGGCTATCACGGCAACACCACCGGCGTGATCGACATCTCCGCCTACAAATTCAACGCCAAGGGCTGCGTTGGCCAATCGGACTGGGTGGAACTGGTCGAGGTCGCGGACGACTATCGCGGCAGCTTCAAACGCGACGATGCGAACCGAGCGCAGAAATTCGCGAACCTCGTCGATCCTGCGATTGCCAAGCTGAAGGACAAGGGACACGGGCTGGCCGGGTTTATCGCCGAAACCTTCCCCTCGGTCGGCGGGCAGATCATCCCGCCCAAGGGGTACCTGCCGGCGGTCTATGAAAAGGTCCGCGCCGCCGGGGGCATCTGCATCGCCGACGAAGTGCAGACCGGTCTGGGACGGCTCGGGGACTATTACTTCGGCTTTGAACACCAGGGCGCGCTGCCCGATATCGTGGTGATGGGCAAGCCCATCGGTAACGGCCACCCGCTGGGTGTTCTTGTCACCACCCGCGCCATTGCCGACAGTTTCGCCAAGGGGCCGGAGTTCTTCTCGACCTTCGGCGGCTCGACCCTGTCCTGCCGCATCGGCAAGGAGGTGCTGGACATCGTCGATGACGAAGGGCTGCAACAGAACGCCAAGGCCATGGGCGACCAGCTGATGGCAGGACTGCGGCAGCTTGAGGCGAAACATGCCTGCGTCGGTGATGTGCGCGGCATGGGGCTGTTTCTGGGGCTGGAGCTGATCAACGCAGATGGCAGCGAGGCGACCGGGATCTGTTCATACGTCAAGAACCGCATGCGCGATCACCGAATCCTGATCGGCAGCGAAGGACCCAAGGATAACATCCTGAAGATTCGTCCGCCGCTGACCATCGACAGCGATGACGTGGAGATGATCGTGCAGACGCTGGATCTTATTCTGGATGAGGTCGCCACCCTCTGAGGGCGGCCCCACCGGACACTCTGTTTCCGGCCAGCAGGCAATAAAAAAGGCGGTGGAAAACCACCGCCTTTTTAAATCTTGCAAGAAGCAATTAGTTGCTTGCGACAGCTGCGCCAACCAGGACCAGCAGCAGCAGCGGCAGCAGGATGCCGGAAGACGAGCTTTCGGCCTGCTCAACGATTACCGGTGCTTCGATAACGGGCTCTGCCAGGTTGCCGGCAGAAGCGGTGGAAGCGGCGGCAGTCAGAGCAGCTGCGATAACGATTTTTTTCATGTTAACCTCCAGAATTCGCGTCGGACACAACAATGGCCTACGCACCCAAGACTTATCTCGTATTTTTTTCTAACCAAGTAACCCTCGGGAATGCAAATGCTTGTTTAAAAGGGCAGCCTTGCGCGTGCGGCAATGTCGTCAAATTAGCAACACTTGCGTGCCCACCTTGGTCAGCTGAAACAGCTGCGCGATGTGCTCGTTATAAAGCCCGATGCAGCCGTTCGACGATTTCCGCCCAATTTTGCGCGTATCGTGGGTCCCATGGATGCGGTAGAACTTCCAGCTGAGATACAAAGCATGTGATCCCAATGGGTTATCCGGTCCTGGCGGGATGTATTTTGGCCATTCAGGGTTCCGTTTCAGCATGTTCGGCGTCGGCGACCAGCTGGGGCCATCAACCTTGCGGATGACCGAAGTCCGACCCCGGCGGGTCAGATCATCGGACAAGGGCACCGAAGAGGGGAACAATTTGTAGACCGATTCATCCTCTGACCAGTAATGCAGCGCCCGGCTATCGATATCGACGAGAATCGCCCCTTTGCGCAGATTGTCGAAATAGGGCCTCCAGTTTTTGGCGCGGAAGGCCGAGATATTGCGTTTGACCGGCGGTTCCGGCTCTGGCGGCGGGCGCAGGGGATCATAGGCAACATCCTCGTCCTGCGCGACACCTTCGGCGAGGGCCGGAGAGGACAGCAGCGCCGCCGACCCCGCCAGAAATTGGCGCCGGGACGGTTTATCAAACAGACTGTGGGTCATGGTCTTTCCCTGCAGGTAAACATCAAAATACTGGCGGTATATTATGGCTCTTAAGCCTCAGTCGCAAATCAAACCGCCGATTAAGGGTCCCGAATGGCCGACGCAGGTTTGCACCTGCGCCTCAGGAAGGCTAAGTGCAGGAACAATGAAACTGAGCGAGATGCATGATGACGCGTGTTTTCCTGATCCTGGCTGCTGCCTTCGTTACCCTTGCTGCGGCCTGTACTCCGGTCCCTCAGACGGGTGAGGGCGGCGGAACAGTCTACAGGATCCGCAATGCCGACAAAGTACAGATCCGTATGCTCGATTCGGTTAATGCGCTGCGCCAGGCGGCCTCTGCCCCGCAGGTCCAGCTGAATGCCCAGCTGAACGCCGCTGCCGCCACCCATTCGCGTGACATGTCGGTTCAGAACCGTCCCTGGCACTTCGGCTCAGACGGGTCCTCGCCGCTGGATCGCGTCGCCCGCACTGGCTACCCCGGCTCCATGCTGGGCGAGGCGATTTCGGAAACCTACGAGAACGAGCTTCAGACCCTGACCGCCTGGATGGAAGACCGCGGTACCCGCGCGGTGATTCTGGATCCCAAGGCCACCAACATGGGCTTTTCCTGGTACCAGGAACCCAACGGTAAGATCTGGTGGACGCTGGTGATGGGCAACTAAAAGCCCGCTCACCGGGCAGCACTGCCCCAGGCTATCGGGACAGGCTGCGGATTCTCGACGCCCTCAGGGGCGCAGGGAAATCAGGGTGCCGGTCTGAACCATGGCGTAGACCTCTTCGATCTCGTGGTTCTTGACGGCGATACAGCCTGCTGTCCAATCCTTGACCCGCGCCGCGCGCTTGCGGTCCTTGTGGTCATTCGGCTCTCCGTGAATGAAGATCTCTCCACCCGGCTTTTTCCCCAAGGATTGAGCATGGGCGACATCCGCCGAGTTGGGATAAGAAATGCCCACCGACAGGTGAAAGCTGCTGTTCGGGTTGCGACGGTCAATCAGATAGGTGCCTTCCGGCGTCTTACCGTCGCCTTCGACACGCTTGGCCCCGTCCGGCGCAAAGCCAAGATCGACCTCATATTCGCGCAACACATCCTCGTTGTTGAGAAGATACATTTTACGCGCGCCCTTGTTGACCACGATTGAGGTCACCTCGGGGCCTGAATAGCTTTTGAACTTGCTCTCAGCCTGGCTGCACCCTGCAACCATCGCACAAGAAACCGCTCCGAGCCCGAATAACCGCCTGTCCATTTTCGAACCTGTTTTTATTGACTGCCTAGAGCGCAGAATACCCGAAAATTTCCGAACTCGAAATCACTTCTTTGTCTGCTGATCCACCGCCGCGCTGTCGGAAAGGCGCCGTTCGATGGCCTCCAGCCGCGCCAGAACCTCGTCCCGGTAGGCGCCAGTGCGCTGGTCGTCTTCTTCGGAATGGGCATCCTGCATGGAATTCACAATAAGACCCACCAGAAGGTTCACCACGGCAAAGGTCGTGACCATGATAAA
The DNA here is from genome assembly GCF_041008775.1 of Pseudophaeobacter sp. C1-32P7. Taxonomy (NCBI): domain Bacteria; kingdom Pseudomonadati; phylum Pseudomonadota; class Alphaproteobacteria; order Rhodobacterales; family Roseobacteraceae; genus Pseudophaeobacter; species Pseudophaeobacter sp. C1-32P7. The sequence goes on from NZ_JAXGFR010000003.1 coordinate 364,394, forward strand.
CGGCACGAAGAAGGCCCAGGCATATGGGTAGACCTCCATCACCGGGCGCACGATTCCCATCGACCAGCTTTCCAGCGTCATGATCTGGAACAGGGAATAGGCGCTGAGGCCAAGATCACCGAACCATTCTGGGAAACTATGACCGAACAGTTTGGTCGCCATCACCGCGCCAATATAGAAAATGATCGCCATCAGCAGGAACACCGAGCCCATCCCCGGCAGCGCGGTAATGAAACCCTCCACCACGCGGCGCAGGCGGGGGGCTACCGAGATAACCCGCAAAACCCGCAGGATCCTGAGCGCCCGCAGCACCGACAGCCCCTGTGCCCCCGGCACCAGCGCGATACCGACGATGACGAAATCAAAAACGTTCCAGCCGCTGACAAAGAACCGCAGCCGCGCCACCAAAAGCTTGGCCAGAATCTCGGCAACGAAAATGGACAGGCACAGGTAGTCGATGAAATGGATGATCGGACCGATCCGCTCCATGATCCCGGCCGAGGTCTCCATCCCCAGCGTGACCGCATTGATCAGGATGACCGTCGTCACGAACCGGCTGAACCGGTGACTGTCCAGGATCTTGCGAAGGGTCTGCATCACGCTCATCAATCCAGTCTGTTGGGTGCCTGTCAGCTGTCCAGCGTGAAGCTGGCAGCCAGTTCGGTATGGGCGGACCAGCGGAACTGGTCAACCACCTGGACCCAGTTCAGACGATAGCCCGCAGCGACCAGCGTCTTTGCGTCGCGGGCAAAGGTCACCGGGTTGCAGGAAACATAGGCAATGACCGGCGTGCGGGCCTGTGCCAACTGGGCAATCTGCGCCTCACCACCCGCGCGGGGCGGGTCGATGACCGCAGCATCGAAATGGGCGCCAAAGGGGTTCAGATCCTCAGGCAGCAACGGATTGCGGAACAGATCGCGGACTTCGGAGGTGATCTTTTTCAGCCCCTGCGCCCGGCGCCAGCCCGCATCCAGGGCGGCAATCATGTCCCGCTCGCCCTCGACTGCGTGAACTTCGGCATCCTGCGCTAGTGGCAGGGCGAAAGTGCCGCATCCCGCAAAAAGGTCGACAAGGCGTTTGGCGCCTTTGGTGATTTCCTGAACGGCGGACAGCAGCGCCGCCTCGCCATCCTTGGTGGCTTGCAGAAACGACCCCGGCGGCGGGCAGACGCGGGCGGGACCAAAAGCCTGCACCGGGGGCTGCTCCATCAGCACCTGCTCATCCCCCCAGGTCAGTCGGGCCACACCGTTCTGACCAGCAATGCGCGCTAGTTCCAGCCGCAGGGAGCCATCCAGGGGCTTGCCCTCCCGCACCATCACGTCCAGCCCGACCTCGGATGTGGTCAGCGTGACAGAAAGGGGCGCCTTGCGGCTGGCCCCGGCCATGGCGAGTTCCTCGGCCAATGGAATGGCCCGGATCAACGCCGGATCCAGCAGCTGGCAATCCGGAATCGGGGTGATCACATCCGATGCACGCCCGTGAAACCCCGCCATCGCGCCCTTCTTGGTGCGGCGCACGGTCAGGGTGGCGCGGCGGCGGCTGCGCGACGGCGAGGTATGGATGGGGCGGAATTCGGTCTCAAGCCCCTGCGCCCGCAGCGCGGTTTTCACCACCTCGACCTTCCAATCGGCGACAAAGGCATCGCTGGCGTGCTGCAACTGGCAGCCACCACAGGATTTATAGTGTCGGCAGGGCGCCTGCACGCGGGTTTCGGAGGGCGTTTCGATCCGCACTTCGGTCAGCTGGCTGCCGCTGACTATGCCGCTGACCACCTCTCCCGGCAGGGTGCGGGGGGCGAACAAGGGGCCTTCGGCGACCCCGTCGCCCTGTTGACCAAGACGGGTGATCGTAGCTGTGGTTCTGGCTGCATCTGTCATGCAGCGTAGATAGCCTGCGCAGACCCGGCGCAAAAGAGCCAAACGGCACGGGGCAGACAAACCCTCCTGCGCCGGTTGCTATTCGGCAGCTTCGGTCGAGTCTTCGTCGGTGCAGATAAATCCGCCGGACTGACGTGCCCAGAACTGCGCATAACGCCCGCCCTGCGCCAGAAGATCCTCGTGGCTGCCCACCTCAACCATCTGGCCCTGATCCATCACAATGATCCGATCCATTTCGCTGAGCGTGGACAGGCGGTGGGCGATGGCCAAAACCGTCTTGCCCTCCATCACCCGCTCCAGCGCTGTCTGGATCGAGGCTTCGACCTCGGAATCCAGCGCCGAGGTTGCCTCGTCCAGAACCAGGATAGGCGCATCCTTCAGTATCGCGCGGGCCAGGGCGATCCGCTGACGCTGACCGCCGGACAGTTTGACGCCACGCTCGCCCAGATGCGCCTCATAGCCCTCGCGCCCCTGACCGTCCGCAAGATCCTGAATGAACTCATGCGCCTCGGCCTTCTGTGCGGCGGCGATCAGCTCTGCCTCGCTGGCATCGGGGCGGCCATACAGGATATTGTCGCGGGCGGAGCGATTGAACATGGCGGTTTCCTGCGTGACCATGCCGATCTGCCGCCGCAGGCTGTCCTGTGTGACGCCAGTGATGTCCTGCCCATCGATCAGAACGCGCCCCTCTTCGGCATCGTAAAGCCGCAAGAGCAGCGACACCAATGTCGACTTCCCGGCGCCCGAAGCCCCGACAATGCCCAGTTTCTCCCCCGGTTTGATGGTCAGGTCGATGCTGCGCACGCCGCCGATATTGCGGCCATAGGAGAAACTGACGTTATCGAAATGCACCTGTCCCTCGCGCACCACCAGATCGCAGGCATCTTCGGAATCGGTGATGCGGTCGAACCGGGCCAGCGTCTTGATCCCGTTTTCCACCTCACCCACGTTGGCGTAGATCCCCATCAGCGCAAAGCTGAGCCAGCCAGTCATCTGTGCCAGCCGGATCGCGATGGTGCCCGCCGCCACGATATCGCCCTCGCTGGCCTGCCCTCCCTGCCACAGGAGCAACGATGCACCGATCATCATCACCGGCAGAACACCGGCACAGCCCATAAGGCAGAAGCGGAAGCTCGCCGACAGGGTGCCAAGATGCAGCCTAGCATCGCGGTAGCCCGCCATGGCATCCTTAGCGCTTTCTTCCTCGTTACCGGCATGGGCGAAAAGCTTCACCGTCTTGATATTGGTGATCGTGTCGACCACCTGCCCCGACACCATGGCCCGCGCCCCGGCCATCTTACCCGAGCGTTCGCGGACGCGCGGCAGGAACCAGCGGATCAGGCTGAAATAGCCGATGAGCCAGATCGCAAACAGCCCGGTAATCCGCCAATCGATCGACCCCAGAAGGGCAAAGGTACTGATCAGCGCCGCAAGGCCAAAGATCACCACATTGATCCCCTCGACCGCGACCTGCGTCATGGCATTGGCGGTCTGCATCTGCTTTTGCGCAATGCGCCCCGCAAAATCATCGTCGAAATAGCTGACCGACTGGCCCAAAACCCAAGTGTTGATCCGCGACAGGATCAGCGGCGAAATGAAAGGCTGCACCAGCACCGCATTGGCAAAGGCCCCGAGTCCCAGAATCGCCGGGCGAAACAGCAGGAAGAAGGCCGCAAAGGCCACCACCACCAGCATATGTTCGGCAAAGAAGGCCTGCGGTCCGGCATCAACCGCCGTGTCGATGATGAACCCCAGAAGAAAAGCGTTGAGCGTATCCATACCGCCGGCCATCACCGACAGGATCGTGAACAGCCCCAACACCGGCCAGGCCCCCGCCAGCGCCCAGCGCGCAAAGGCCACAAGCGTTTCCGGCGGCGGCCCTGCGGCAGGCCGGAACGGATTGAGACGCCGGTCGAGAAAGGATTTCAGCATTGTTCTTCTGCCTCTGCGTTCAGAAAGCCACCCGATTGGCGTGCCCAGAATTGTGCATATAGGCCGCCCTGCTGCAAAAGCGCGTCATGGCTGCCCTGTTCGGCAATCCGTCCCTGATCCAGCACCAGAATGCGGTCCATCTGAGCGATGGTGGACAGGCGGTGGGCGATGGCAATCACCGTCTTGCCCTCCATCATGCCATAAAGGGTCTCCTGAATGGCGGCTTCGACCTCAGAATCGAGCGCCGAGGTTGCCTCGTCCAAGAGCAGAATCGGTGCGTCCTTCAGAATGACCCGCGCCAGGGTGATCCGCTGACGCTGCCCGCCAGAGAGTTTCACGCCGCGCTCCCCCACATGGGCGTTATATCCTGTGCGCCCCTGCGGGTCCTCCAGATCCAGAATGAACTCCTGTGCCTGGGCCTGCCGGGCGGCGGCGAGCATCTCTTCCTCGCTGGCATCCGGGCGGCCATAGAGCAGATTGTCCCGCACCGACCGATGCAGCAGCGCGCTGTCCTGCTGCACCATGCCGATATTCTGGCGCAGGCTGTCTTGCGTCACCTGCCGGATGTCCTGCCCATCGATCAGAATTTGCCCCCGGTCCGGATCGTAGAACCGCAGCAAAAGCTTCACGAGCGTCGATTTGCCCGCACCAGAGCGCCCGATCAGGCCGATCTTCTCACCCGGTTTGATGGTCAGGCTGATGCTGTCCAGCCCGCCTGCCTCGCGGCCATAATGGTGCGACAGATCCCGCAGCTTGATCTCTCCCGCGCTCAGTTGCAAAGGCTGCGCTTCAGGCTGGTCGACCAGCGTGATTGGCTGGGCAATCGTACGCATCCCTTCGGCCACCACGCCCAGCTGGCGGAAAAACGATGTCAGCGCCCACATGATCCAGCCGGTCATCGCGTTGAGCCGCAGCGTCAGTGCGGTGGCCGCCGCCACCACCCCGACCGAGGCCGCACCCTGCATCCACAACAGGAAGGCCCAGCCGACGACGCCAACGATCAGCAGCCCGTTCAGCATGACCAGAACCCCATCCATGACGGTGAAGATCCGCATCTCTTCCTGAAAGGTCGTGCGCGCATCCTCGATCGCCTCTTTGGCGTAGGAAAGCTCACGATCGTCATGGGCGAACATCTTGACCGAATGGATGTTGGAATAGCTGTCCACCACCCGCCCCGTCACGGTGGAGCGCGCATCGGAGGCCGCTTCGCTGGCCGGGCCCACGCGCCGCACGGTCCAGCGCACCAGCAGCGCATAAAGCGCGAACCAGATCGCCAGCGGCAGCATCAGCCGCGCGTCGGCGGCAAAGAGCAGCACCGCAGCCCCCACCAGATAGGCCAGTGAAAAGGTGATGGCGTCAAAGACCTGAAACACCACCTCTCCGGCGGCCGGGGGCGTCTGCATGATCCGGTTGGCAATGCGGCCGGCAAAATCGTTTTCGAACCAGCTGACCGATTGGCGCAGCACATGCCGATGTGCCCGCCAGCGGATGAGCGTGCCGAAATTGGGCAGGATCGCATTGTTCAGCAGCAGCACATCCACCAGCTGCAGGGCGGGCCGCAGGAACAGGATCAAAAGGGCGACGACGATCAGCTCGGTGCCGTGATCCTGCCAGACCTGAGCGGGCGTTCCCCCCAGCAGATCCACCACCCGGCCCATGTAATAGATCAGCCCGATCTCGATGGCAGCCACCACCACCGACATCATCGCCGTCAGCACAAAGACGCGTTTGAAGGGCTGGGCATAGTCGCGCAGAAACGGCCAGAGCTGCGTCGGGGGCACGTCTTTTTCGGGATAGTCACAATAGGGATCAATGAGGTTTTCAAAGAAACGAAACATGGGCGGGTGCTCCAATCACTTGAGCAAATTATGGAATGCGGACATGCGTCAGATGGGTGCCGTCAAGGCCCCCTGACAAACGGGTGGTATCGGCGTTAGCTGTACCAGATCCCGTAATACATGAGCATTCCTCCCGGTGCCTGTCGTTCATGACAGCCCAATGGATAGACACCCAACCCGCTTTTGTCACCCCGTTTTGTCTCAGCTTGCGACTTCGCGGAGGTTCAGCCGTTCAGGCGCGCCAGCAGTGCCGCGCGATCGAGGGAAAACCCCGAGGCGATCCAATCCGATTCCAGCTGTTTCAGCGCCGCGCCCAGCGCCGCACCACTAAGGTCTGGCATCAGGTCCCGCGCCGCCACCGGGCAGGTCTGGCTGCTGCCATGAGTTGCTGCCGCAAGCGCGTCCGGCGCCAGGGGTTGCTCGAGCAGTGCCGCCCGCAGGAGCAGCGCATCGCGCCCCTGATCCGCGCCCAACCGATACCCCAGCTCACCCGCGCCCAGGATTCCGGTTGCAGCCTCATAAAGGCGTTCCAGCCTGCGCGCCTGTTCCTTGCTGAGCCGGAGCGATTCCTGCAGGTCAGCGCCGCCACTGATCGCAGTCAGCCGCCGGATCGGATCGGCAGAAAGCCCGGCCTCGCCCTCAAGATGGACAAGCGGCGCCAGAGCGCGGTCATCCGCCCCCGGCAGGATCTGTCCCAGAACCCCGGTCTGGCGCATCACCGCCACCTCAGGCGCCGGATCCGGCGCGCCGAGCAGCTTCAACAGCTCTGCCCCCACCCGTTCGCGCGACAATTTTCCCAGCCCGTCGAGGTTAGCCGCAATCGCAGCAAGCGCATCGGGGTCAAAGCCTGCAGCCTGATCGCCATACCAGGCATGGAATCGGAAATAGCGTAGCGAGCGCAGGTAATCCTCGCGGATGCGGTGGTCTGCTGTGCCGATAAACCGGATGCGCCGGGCCTGAAGGTCGGGCATCCCGCCCAAAGGATCGACAATGCTGCCGTCCGGGCGCGCATAAAGCGCGTTCACGGTAAAATCCCGGCGCGCGGCGTCCTCGGCGATATCGGTGGAAAAGGCAACGACGGCGCGGCGGCCATCGGTGTCCACATCCTTGCGAAAGGTGGTGATCTCATGCGGGATACCGGCCTTGATCAGCGTCACGGTGCCATGGTCGATGCCGGTCGGAACGGCGCGGATCCCGGCCTGTTCGGCCAGCGCCAGCACAGTATCCGGCGGCACATCCGTGGCGATATCAAGATCCGAGACTGGCACCCCCAGCAGCGCATTGCGCACGCATCCGCCCACGAACAGCGCCTGCGCGCCCGCCTCTGTCAGCGCGGCGCAGACGGCCTGCGTCTCGGGCGCATGCAGCCAGGGTTGGTCGATCCGCATCAGCTCTGCATCCGGTCTGCAAACTGGCGCAGCATCCGTGCGGTGGCCCCCCAGATGTAATAGGGGCCATAGGGCACAGTGTAATACCGCCGCCGCGTACCCCGCCAGCGGCGCGATTCGATGATGTAATTGGCCGGATCCAGAACATGAGAGAGCGGCACCGAGAAGACCTCGGCCACCTCGCCCGCCTCGGGGCGGATGTCAAACTCTGACCTGAGCAGTGCCACCACCGGCGTGACGGTGAAACTGGTGACCGTTTCATGGGTCGGCAGCGCGCCCAGAACCTCGGGCAGATCCTGCGGCAGACCGATCTCCTCCCAGGCTTCGCGCAGGGCGGTATGGGTGACATCCCGGTCGCCTTCGTCCACCTTGCCGCCCGGAAAGGCGATCTGCCCCGGGTGGTGTTTGAGCGCAGAAGACCGTTTTGTCAGGATGACCCGCGGGGCACCTGAGGCCAACGAGATCGGCACCAGAACGCCGGCCGGGCGCAGCTTGCGCGCCTGCGGCAGGGACATCTCCGGATTGAGGTCAAAATCCGAGGACCCCGCATCCGGGCCGCTTTGCACGGCCATGGAAAGGCGCTGTTTTAGGTCCTCGGGAGTGTCATACATATTGTCGGTCGCTCAGCTCGCTTTGGTCAGGACGGCGGGTTTTCGGCCTCAAAGCCCAGCGTCTTCGGGTCCAGATCGTAATGGGCGCCGCAGAACTGGCAATCGGCGGTCACCCGGCCGTCCTCTGTGGTCATCGTCTCCAGATCCTTGGCCGAGTAGATCGACAGGCTGTTGCGCACCCGCTCTTCCGAGCAGGTACAGCCGAACTGCACCGCCTGCGCATCATAGACGCGCGGCTGTTCCTCGTGGAACAGTCGGACCAGAAGATCGGTCGGCGAGACCGTTGGGCCGATCAGTTCCAGATCCTCAACCGTGGCCAGCAGCATATTGACCGGGTTCCAGTTTTCCGCGGTCTCTTCCGGGATCAGATCCGCCGCATTGAGGATATCCCCGGTGCCCTGCAGTTCTGCCGCAAAGGGCGACGCCTTGGGCATGTGTTGCAGCATCATGCCACCCGCGCGCCAGCGTTCGGAGACGCCCGGTTCGGAAGATTTCCCAAAGCTGAGGCTGAACCGCGTCGGCAGCTGCTCGGACTGGGCGAAATAGGCCTCGGCGCAGGCCGAAAGCGAGCCGCCCGCCAGCGGTGTGATCCCCTGATAGGGCTGCATATCGTGGCCCTGGTCGATCATGATGGCAAAATACCCCTCGCCCACCTGATCAAAGGGCAGGCCGGGCTCCAGCCGGGAGGGATCATAGCTGGCATAGGCGCGGATCCGGGCCGGATCGCCCTCTTTCTCTGGTGCGTAGTAATCGGTGGCGATCATCCGCACGGCGGCGCCCTTGGACTGCACCTGCAGCGACAGTTTCCAGCGCAGTTTGATGGTCTGGCCGATCAGAGCGGTCAGCAGGGCCATTTCGGCCACCAGCGCCTCCACCTGGGGCGGATAGTCGTGTTGTTTCAGAATACCATCCAGAACGCCGTCAAGACGCGCGACGCGGCCGCGCATGTCCGAGGCATCAAGCTGGAAGGGCAGGACCGTATCGTCCCACGCGATTTTCGAACCAAGTGTCATGGGGTTTCCTTACACGCCGGAGGTTGGCATATCGAGCCTATATAGGGTTTTGCCATTCGGAGTGAAGGGGGCGCATGTGATCAGACGTTTTGGAAAGCCGCCCGAAGCGGGGCGAAGCTACAGGCTGCGGCCCGGAATCTATGCGCTGCTTCCGCGCGACGGGCAATTGCTGCTGACCTGCCAGATGGATCCGGGGCCGGACATCCAGCTGCCCGGAGGCGGCATTGACCCCGGCGAATCGCCCCTGCCCGCGCTGCATCGGGAGGTTTATGAGGAAACCGGATGGAGTATCGCCGCGCCACGTCGCCTTGGTGCGTTCCGGCGGTTCGTCTTCATGCCGGAATACGATCTCTGGGCGGAGAAACTCTGCCATATCTATATGGCCCGGCCCCTGCGCCGCTTGGGCCCTCCGCTGGAGCCCGGCCACGAGGCGCTGTGGATGCCCGCTGGTGAAGCCGTTACGCACCTCGGCAACCCCGGGGATCGCCATTTTGTCGCCCGGTTCTGCCCGTAGGGGAAATGAGGACCGTCCACCAGACAACATAGCCCCGGGGCACTCCCGCGCGTGACTTGAACGGCCCACTGGGCCTTCGGTCCCCCTTGGGCATGGCAGCGCGCAAGCGCGCTGCGGTGGGATTCCATAGGGTTGGTTGTGTTTATGAGTGGCGTTAGAAGCGTGACCGCTGCACGCCCTGGCGTGCAGCCCGGCCCAACAAGAGCCGATGATTGTTGATCATCAGGCGATTGGCGGGAGAGCCCTGCCGAAACGATCCCGGTGCAGGGATACGGTCCGGATTACGGTCCTTCGTATTCGAATAGGGTGGCGGAAACGTCATCCTCCAGCCCGTGCTCTGGCGATAGGATCTGGGTCAGGTTCCAGTAGAGATCGTCGAGGAATTCCTTGCCGGACTGGCTGCTGTCGCATTTGCGGATCAGTTCGAGCAGCCCCTCGGCCTCCAGCATCTCACCGGCTTCCAGGCGCGCTTCGGTAAAACCATCGGAGTAGAGCAGCAGCCGGTCGCCCTTTTCCATCACCAGCTCTTCCTGGCTGTAGCCGATATCCGGCACCAGACCGACGGGGACCCCGCCTTTGCCGATGAATTCAGCGGTTCCGTCCTTGCGCAGCAGCAAGGGGTGCGGATGCCCGGCCTGCACCATCTTCAGCACGCCACTGCGCAGATCGACGATGCAATAGGCCATGGTGAAGTATTCTTCGATGCCAGTATCCGCGATCAGGCGGGCGTTCAGCATGCTGGCCACCTCTTCCGGCTGCCGCAGCGCATAGAATCGGTTGAACCGCTTTTCCATGCCGACGTTCTGGTCGAAATAGGTCGAAGACAGGTAGCCACCCAGTCGTGCGGTCATCATCGCCGAGGTGATACCGTGGCCCGATACGTCGATGGAATAGAAGCCGATTCGGTTGACGCCCGGACAAAACATGCCCACCAAATCGCCACCGATATGGCCACAAGGCTTCAAAAGCAGGCTGACGGTCGAGGAGCCAAACGACTTGGACAGCTCCGGCACCAGTGATTCCTGAATCTTGCGCGCCTGAATCAGATCCTTGTCGATCGCGTCATAAACCCGCTGCAGCTCACCCAGGGTTTCCGAGACGATCCGGTTCTTCTCGGACAGCTCACGCTGCATCCGCAGGATCCGTTCTCCGGCCGAAATCCGCGCCCGCAGCTCATCCGAGCTGACCGGTTTGGTGAGGAAATCATCAGCCCCTGCATCCAGGCCTTCGGCGACTTCGTTCTTTTCGCTCTTGGAGGTTAGAAGAATAAAATAGCTATATTTATCAGTGCCCTGAGCCCGGAATTCACGGCAGAACTCGATACCGTTCATGCCAGGCATCATCCAGTCGCTGAGGATAAGATCCGGCGGATCGTTCCGGCAGATTTCCATCGCCTGTTCGCCGCCCTCGGCTTCCAGAACGTCAAAACCCCATTTCTTCAGAGACGCGACAAGAATCCGGCGCTGCAGCCGACTATCATCGACAACCAGCACACGGTTGATCGATTCGCTCATAGCGTCTTCCTCATGGTCCACGGGACTGTCTGGCAGCAACTAACGACACCTCAATACACTAGCAAGGAATTTGCCCACAATAGCGGGCATTATCCAGCCAGTTCTTTAACAGGTTATGAAGCGGAAAGATTGAACTCACCACCTGCTTTCACTTTAAATTTACCCGTGGGACGTTATGAAATACTTACCGGGAAACAAGAAGCAGGACTTGGATTATGATTAACTGGCCTCGCGTCAAGGAACTTCGCCAGGAAGTAGGGGAAGAGGACTTCGATGAGGTTGTGGAGCTCTTCCTGGAGGAGGTAGAGGGCGTGATCAGCAAACTTCGCACTGGAGATCGCGGCGCCTTGGAGCAGGACCTTCATTTCCTCAAAGGTAGCGCAATGAATCTGGGTTTTGATGCCTTCTCTGACCTCTGTCTTGCCGGAGAGCGCCAGTCGGCAAGCGGCGCCGCCGGATCGGTCGATCTGGACGCGGTGATCTCTGCCTATGAGAAATCCAAGACGCAGTTTCTGGCAGAGCTGCCCAACCTGAGTTGACCGACTGTCGGCCTCAGCTACCGGTCTGAGCGTACCCCCTCTGCCTGAGAAGAACCTGTCAGATCAGTATCAGATCAGGAACTGCGCCAGCGTTTCGTCATTGGTGATATCGGTATAGGTCATGCCTGCCTCATCCAGGCGGGCAAAAAGCGCGGCAAAATTCTCCGGGCGCTTGGTTTCGATCCCGATCAGAACCGAGCCGAAGTTGCGCGCCGACTTCTTCAGGTACTCAAACCGCGCAATATCATCCTCGGGGCCAAGGATGTTGAGGAACTCCTTCAGCGCGCCGGGCCGTTGCGGCAGACGCAACAGGAAGTATTTCTTGATGCCCGAATAGCGCAGCGCCCGTTCCTTGACCTCTGGCAGACGTTCGAAATCGAAATTCCCGCCCGAGGTGACACACACGACGCTTTTGCCGCGAATCCAGGAGCGCACATCGTTCAGCGCCTCGACCGACAGCGCGCCAGCGGGTTCCAGCACGATGCCTTCGACATTCAGCATCTCGATGATGGTGGTGCAGATCCGGTCCTCTGAAATGGCGATCACATCCGGCAGCGGGATGTGTTTCAGAAGGTCAAAGGGCTGCGCGCCGATGGTGCCCACCGCGGCGCCATCGACAAAGGTATCAACCTTGTCCAGCGCCACCGGATGCCCCGCCGTCAGCGCCGCGCGCAGGCAGGCCCCGCCTGTGGGTTCGGCAAAGAGGCAATGCACCGCATCGCCAAAAAAGGTCGCAACGCCCGAGGACATGCCACCCCCGCCCACCGGCAAAATCACATGGTCGGGGATCCCGCCAAGCTGCTCTTCGATTTCCACCGCGATCGAGGCCTGACCTTCGATCACATCGCTGTCGTCAAAGGGCGACAGGAAATGGCCCCCTTCGCGCGCGCACCACTCTTGTGCAGCAGACAGCGTGTCGTCGAAATAGTCGCCGATCAGGTGCACCTCGATATTGTCACCGCCGAACATACGGGTCTTCTGGATCTTCTGCTGCGGCGTTGTCACCGGCATGAAGATCACCCCGCGCTTGCCCAGATGCTTGCACATGAAGGCAACGCCCTGCGCGTGGTTGCCGGCTGAGGCGCAGACAAAGAGATCCTGATCGGGCTGCTTGCGCATGGCGTTAAGCGCGCCGCGAATCTTGTAGGAGCGGACCGGGCTCAGATCCTCGCGCTTGAGGTAGATATCCGCCCCGAAGCGTTCGGAAAGGTGGACATTGCGCTGCAAAGGCGTTGCGGGAAACACCTCGCGCATGGCCGCCTCGGCGGCGCGGGCGGCATCTTTGAACCGGGTCTGAAAATCGCTCATACCCTTTCAGTGGCGCAAGCCCGCCCCCAAGGCAAGGGGCAGGCGCAAAGCATGCAAAAGAATACCGGTGAGCGGGTCGTCGTCAGATCGGGCGCCCCTGCACGTAATGGCCATAAAGGGTGGTCAGGATACTCACATTAACCAGCGTCATCACCAACGCCGCGCCAAGCGAGAAGATGAAGCCAAGCGGCGCAAAGACCATCATCGAGGCCCCGACGATGAACTGCAGCAACAACTGCACGAGGATCAGAACCACGAACAGCATGATCGCCGTTCCCGCCGTCCCGCGCGTCGCCTGTAGAGACTGGCTCATGCTGAGCCGTTCGCCGATGGCCGCCGCCGGCAACATGGGCAACAGCCGGAACAGAAAAACGCCCACAAAAACAAAGGCCGCAATAGCCAGGATCATCGCGATAACGGGCGGAAAGACCGCAGCAGACATCATCACGACCATTCCGATGACAACAGCGGAAACAAGCCCCATCACAAGCGCAAGGATCAGAGACACACCGATGTAGGCCAGGATGCGCCCGCCACGAAAAGGCGGGATCCAGCCTTGGGGATATTCCTCAAGCAACACGAAACGGTGCCAGTTCACAAACACCCAGAGCTCCAGGATGATGAAAACCACGGCAGCCAGAAACAGCGGACCGGCAAGGGCAGGATCCACGGTCGGAACGCCGTTTGCGTCCATATGCATGGCTTCTGACATCAGCCCACCAAGGAAGGCCACAAACAGTACAACTCCGATCAAAACGGGCACAAGAGCGATGCGGAGGGCGTCGCGCCAGTTGCGCAGCACCATGTTGAGGGAGTGCGAAAATATCTTCCAACTGATCACGGGAAATGTCTCCTGAAAAACAACTTTCCTTTCTTCTTGCACGTATTGCGCGCAGCAAGACAAGGAAAACCCGGCGAACCTTGCCCTTCTCTGCAAAACCCGCTACCCCGCAAACGTTCTGATCAAGAGGAAAACCCATGTCCGCGCCCAAAAAAGTTGTGCTGGCCTACTCTGGCGGCCTTGATACGTCGATCATCCTGAAATGGCTGCAGACCGAATATGGCTGCGAGGTGGTGACCTTTACCGCCGATCTGGGCCAGGGCGAAGAGCTGGAGCCCGCCCGCAAGAAGGCCGAGATGCTGGGCATCAAGCCGGAAAACATCTACATCGAAGACGTCCGCGAAGAGTTCGTGAAAGACTTCGTCTTCCCGATGTTCCGTGGCAATGCGCTCTATGAGGGCGAGTACCTCTTGGGCACCTCGATTGCGCGCCCGCTGATCTCCAAGCGCCTCGTGGAAATCGCCGCTGAAACCGGCGCCGATGCCGTGGCCCACGGCGCCACCGGCAAGGGCAACGACCAGGTGCGTTTCGAACTGGCGGCCTATGCGCTGAACCCCGACATCAAGGTGGTCGCCCCCTGGCGCGAATGGGACCTGACCTCGCGCACGCGCCTCTTGGAATTCGCCGAGAAGAACCAGATCCCGATCGCCAAGGACAAGCGCGGCGAAGCGCCTTTCTCGGTCGATGCGAACCTGCTGCACACCTCTTCCGAGGGCAAAGTGCTGGAAGATCCCGCCGAACAGGCCCCCGATTACGTCTACCAGCGCACCGTGAACCCCGAGGATGCACCGGATACGCCGGAAATCATCACCATCGGTTTCGAGCAGGGCGATGCGGTTTCGATCAACGGCGAGGCGATGAGCCCGGCCACCATCCTGACCGCGCTGAACGACTATGGCCGCAAGCATGGCATTGGCCGTCTGGATTTCGTGGAAAACCGCTTTGTCGGCATGAAATCCCGCGGCATCTACGAGACCCCCGGCGGTACCATCCTGCTGCAGGCGCACCGCGGTATCGAGCAGATCACTCTCGACAGTGGCGCAGGCCACCTGAAGGATTCGATCATGCCCCGCTATGCCGAGCTGATCTACAACGGTTTCTGGTACAGCCCCGAGCGTGAAATGCTGCAGGCCCTGATCGACAAGAGCCAAGAACACGTCACCGGTACCGTGACCCTGAAACTCTACAAAGGGTCGGTCTTTGTGGTGGCACGTGATTCCGAGCATTCGCTCTACTCCGAGGCCCACGTGACCTTTGAAGAAGACGCCGGCGCCTACAATCAGGAAGACGCGGCAGGCTTTATCCAGCTGAACGCCCTGCGCCTGAAACTTCTGGCCGCACGCGACCGTCGGCTGAAAAAATGAGTGACGACTACGACATAGACGGCGATTTCGAGGACGATTTCGAAGAAGAGCTGGAAATGTTCGTCGAAGCCCAGGACACGGTCTGGTCCGATGTCCTGAGCGAACTTTCTGTGGGTAAAAAGACGAGCCACTGGATGTGGTTCGTCTTCCCGCAACTGGCCGAGCTTGGCAAATCCCACATGGCACAGCTATACGGGATCGAGGATCTGGCCGAGGCCAAGGCCTATCTTGGCCACGAGGTGCTCAGCGCCCGTCTGGTCGAGGTGTCCCGCCTGATGCTGTCGCACGCAGATCAGGACGCCGCCGAGATCCTCGGCAAGGTCGACGCCAAGAAACTGCGCTCTTCCATGACGCTGTTTGCCGCCGTGCCGGATGCACCGGGCGAATTCAAACAGGTTCTTGATGAATTTTACAGCGGCAGCCCCTGTCCGCTGACGATCGAGGCACTGGCAAGCGCCTGAGGCTCGCCTCCCGCTTGGTCATGCTTGCCCAGCACAAATCCCTTGCCTAACGCTCACGTCAGGCAAGAGGAGATTCCCTGATGGCACTTCACGACATCGCCGCCGGTATCCAGTCCGGCCTGTCCGGCAAAAGCTTTGACGGCTCGCTGAAATTCGACTGCGGCGAGGAGGGCGTCATCGTTCTGGCCGATGGCACCGCGACCACTGAAGACAGCGACACCGACTGCACCCTGCGCCTGTCGGAAGAAAATCTGAAAAAGCTGCTGACCGGCAAGCTGAACCCAATGACCGCCGTGATGATGGGCAAGATCAAGATCACCGGCGACATGGGCGTGGCGATGAAACTGGGCAAGCTGATCGGGTGATAGATGGTAAGACTGATTGCCACTCGACATAAAGTGGCAATCAAACTTTTATACCCTCGATGTTTCTCGGACTGGGGCCGGAGAGGAACTTTTCACCAAGTTGATCGCAGCAATTGCGTCACCTTTGTTAAAGTACCCCTCTCCAGAGTTCGCGATTTTCCGATAGTTGGCAGCGAAGAGTGTCCAACGCCAGTATCCGGCTTGGTCTTTATACAGTTCATAGAACATTGTGCTTTCCTTTCGAGTGCACAGATTGGCCGCCTTCCCAACAAGGAAAGACCAATATTGCCGCTGCAAATCTCTTGACGAAAGCAAACAGTTCCGAGAAACTCGAACCGTGTAGCAAAACACGCTTCCGTCGTACAACGGCGGTTAAAGGTGCTTACGGTTGGAGCCGTGAGCACCTTTATGAATCCACATACCAACAATTGAGTCGAGTCCTTTTTTTGTCGGCACATCTAAATGTTGTGGAAACTCTGTCGTGACCGACAAAATCAGACACTATTTCGAGGCCGCCTTCAACTGCTCGTAATAGGGCATCGCCTCCTCCAGCACCGGTTGCAGGTGTTCGGGCACCTCGGGCAGATCGCCTTCGGGACCGGCAAAACCGGTAGAGGTCCAGACCGCGCCATACCAGACCTCGGCCCAGACGCCATCGTCCTTGTGGCCGCCTTTGGGCCAGCTCAGCATCTTGGGCGAATAGGCAAGGCCGATGGCATCGCACATCTGTTCTAGCTTGGCGGCGGGGTCCTGGCGGATGTCATAGCTGTCCACAACCACTGGTGCCTGTCCCCAGCTGCGACAGAGATCATACAGCTCGGCCTGCTGACGAAAGCCGATATCATCCAGGTTGGGATTCTCGCGTTTCGCCGCATAAGAGGCGATGACCCGTGCCGGGTGGCGGATCAGGAAGACATTGGTCACCTCCCGCATCCAGTCGCGCGGCATGCCGGGGATCATGTGCTGGCTCATATGCTTTTGATAATAAACCGGTTTTGCAGCCGGAATATCTCCGATCAGCATATCGGCCACCACTTTTGGATCCTGGCTCTGGCTGTCCATGATCTCTTCGCGCATGGGATGGTCGAGGCCGGTCCTCTTCAGATAGGCGGCGTAAAAGGGTTCATCGACCACCGCGCAATCGCCACGGTTGCCAAAGGAATACATCATCGCCGTCGACAGGTTCCGCGGCCCCGACCACATTGCAATCCGCATCAGGCGCACTCCTGCTCGATCAGACCCTTGTAGAGCGCCCGGATCCGTTTGGTCACCGGACCCATTTCGCCCGTGCCGATCTGACGACCGTCGATATCGCCCACCGGGGTCTGCGCGCCGAAGGTGCCAGTCAGAAACGCCTCGTCGGCGCCATAGGTGTCGACCAGCGAATAGTTGCGTTCAAACACCGGGATATCATTGGCGCGACACAGGTCGATCACCTTTTGCCGGGTGATGCCGTTCATGCAGTAATCCCCGGTCGAGGTCCAAACCTCGCCGCCGCGCACGATGAAGAAGTTGCAGGCGTTGGTGGTGTTCACAAAGCCGTTCACATCCAGCATCAGCCCTTCGTCCGCGCCCGCCTTTTCGGCGGCAATGCAGGCCAGGATACAGTTGAGTTTGGAATGGGAATTCAGCTTGGGGTCCTGGCTCATCGGCAGGCCACGGATATGGGGCACGGTGGCGAGCCGGATCGGGCGCGGCAGATGCGGGCGCGAATGCTCCATGATGATGACCATGGTCGGCCCCTGCTGCGACAGGCTGGGGTGTTGGAAAGGCCGCGTTTTCGGGCCGCGCGTCACCATCAGCCGGGCATGGGCATCGGTGGTCATACCGTTGGCCTTCTGCGTGTCCAGCACCGCCTGTTTCACCCCCTCCGGGGTCAGGCCGATATCCAGATCGATGGCCTTTGCCGCCTCGAACAGACGGTTCAGGTGTTCGTCGATGAAGGCCCAGGTGCCGTTGTAAAGGCGCAGCCCCTCCCAAACGCCGTCACCCAGCATGAAACCGCTGTCATAGACGCTGACGGTGGCTTCGGCCTTGGGCACGATCTTCCCGTTCAGATAGATGAGGATCTCTTCGTTGCGCTGATCTTCTTCAGCCTGATGGGTACTCATTTTTTCAGTCATAGGACCCTCCTTTTGCGGCACGCTAGCCAGATTGGATCCAATTTCCAAGCGATAACTTGCGCTCACCAGTGCGTGACATTTGATGACATGGGTTGAGCGCAGGCGCGCCCGGCGGCAGGGTTTCAAAAAACGGAGGCGATGATGAAGACATTGCATCACATCAAACAGGTTTCCCTGGCCATCCTGATCCTGGCTGCGGGCCTGTTGCGCGGATATGAAGCCCATGCGGCCGAGCAGGAAACGCTGACCGTTGCGGGCGGCTGTTTCTGGTGCGTCGAGAGCGATTTTGAATCGGTTCCCGGCGTCTCCGAGGCCGTTTCTGGCTACACCGGCGGCACCACCAAGAACCCCACCTACAAGGAGGTCGGCCGTGGCGGCACCGGTCATTACGAGGCGGTGCAGATCACCTTTGACCCGGCCAAGGTAAGTCGCGCGCATCTGCTGGAACTGTTTTTTCGCTCCGTCGATCCCACCGATCCGGGCGGCCAATTCTGCGATCGCGGCGAAAGCTACCGTACCGCCGTTTTCGTTTCCTCCGACGCGGAAAGAACAACCGCAGACCAGGCAAAGGCCAAGGCGCAGGCAGAGCTGGGGCAGACCATCGTCACGCCAGTCCTGCCAGCCGGTCCCTTTTACCGGGCCGAGGATTACCATCAGGATTACTACAAGGGCGACAATCTGGTCTTTACCCGCTTTGGCCCCAAGAGACAGTCCAGCGCCTATAAACGCTACCGTGAGGCCTGCGGCCGCGATGCCCGTGTGCGGCAGCTGTGGGGGGATGCAGCGCCCTTTGCCAACGCTCACTAGGCGAAACATCACTGGCCCAAACCCTATTGGACCAGTTCCCGCACGCTAAGGCGCATTGCCCGCCTGCCTGAGGGCAAGATCGCGCGCGGTGTTTATTAAATTTCTCTCTATAAAACGACCGAAAATCACGGTGGTTTTGCGTTTTGCCGGGCAGGTACTGAGATTCATTTAACCCGTCTCGCGCAGTCTGACTGTTACTTGTTTTTAGGAGGTAACAGTCGCATGCGGAGTGTCCGTCCCATCCGTGCCAGATCAGCGATGAATGTTCTGGCTGCACTGTTGTTGCTAGGGACGCCTGTCAGCGCGGATGTCATTGACCTGCGCGCTGACGCCTGGTGTCCATTCAACTGTGATCCGGCCAGCGACCAGCCGGGGTATATGGTGGAAGTGGCGCAAGAGGCGCTGGCGCTTTTTGGGCACGAGGTACGTTATACATCGATGACCTGGAGCCGCAGCCTGTCGCAGGCTCTCAGCGGCGACATTACCGGTGTCATCGGCACCGATCAGGAAGAATCGCCTGATCTGATCCTTGGCCCGCCCATGGGCAACTATCAGGAGGCTGTCGTGTTCCGCGCCGGGGAAGCCCGGTCAATCGCGACCGCTGAAGATCTGGAAGGTATCCGAATCGGGGCGATCCTGGACTATGAGTACAACACCGTGATCGCCGCCTATGTTGCAGAGAACGCCAGAAACCCCGAGCGGGTTCAGATGATCGGCGGCGATGATGCCCTGAAACGAAATCTGCAAAAGCTGAAGGCCGGGCGGATCGACATGGCAATCGATGAACGTTCGGTTGTGACCTACATGATCGATCAGCTGGGATTGCAGGACGATCTGCAAGTCGCGAACTATGGCGAAGCGACCGAGCTTCACATCGGTTTCTCCCCGGCGCTGGAGGCATCTGCGCTTTATGCGCAGCAGCTGACAGAAGGGGTAGCGCAACTCAAGGCATCTGGGCGCTACGGTGAGATCCTGAAACGCTATGGACTGACTGAGTAATTCTGCCATGAATGTTGTCGGCCCCAAAACCCTTCGCACCCGCATTCTGTTGGGCGTCCTGATCCCAGTTTTTCTAATCCTGGCGGCAGGTCTGACCTACGAATCCTATGATCACAGAGCGCATCTGATAGAGGGTCAGCACCAGCAAGGGGACATGGTCGCCCGATTGACGGCAACGACCGTGACGCAGGCTTTGTGGGATTTCGACATTGTCCAGGTGGAACAATCGCTGCAACAGATCGTGGCCCTTGGCCAGGTCGCAAGTGTTGAAATTATTGGTCTGGCTGGCGAGCAGATCGCGGCCGCTACCGCACCGGGGTTCACCCCGAGTGAAGGGGACTTCATCACCACACATGTGATCGAGTATGTTCTGGGTGACCAACACGAAGAGCTGGGAGAGTTACGGCTGACACTCCCAGTGGAACACGTTACTGGCCCCTTGATGGACACGACGGTTCAGCATGCTGCGGTCTCGGTACTTATCTTTGCCCTGCTGGCCGTCAGCGTGTTTCTTGTCCTGACGCGGATTTCGCAGCCACTCACCAAAATCGGCATAGCGATCGACGATATTTACAATGGCCGGTTTGACACGGTGGTTCCCTATCAGTCCCGTACTGATGAGATCGGCATGCTGGCACAGACGCTGGAGCAGATGCGCCGCAATGAGGTCGAAATGGCAGACCTGCGCGCCCACACGACCGAAGCAAGCAGGCGGGAAAGAAAACGTATTTACCGCGCCCTGAAATCCACCCGCGATGGCGTGATCCTGACGGATGAAACGGGTCACGTGGTGTTCTCCAACGCCAACGCTAGCATCTTCTTTGCCGATGCGCGGGACGGGGAAAAACTGAACTTCCGCTCCTGGTTGCCGCAGGACGTGGCCGAACAGATCGAAGAACGCGTCGCCGCCAATCAGGATTTTGCCGCCGAGGCAAGCGTCACCCATTTCAACAGCGGTGAAGAGCTGAACCTGTTGGTGCGGGGCGGTCCGATCCGGGACGAAGCGGGCCTGTACCTAGGCACACTGCTGCTGGCCACCGATCACAGCGATCAGGCACGTCAGGCCGCGCGCGTCAAATTCATGGCGGAGCATGACAGCCTGACCGGCCTGCCGAACCGGCGCCTGCTAGAGCACACCCTCGGCAACTGGCTCAATCAGGGGGAACAGGTATCGATCCTGCTGGCGGATCTGGATCATTTCAAGATGATCAACGACACGCTTGGCCATCCCACCGGTGACGCCCTGCTAAAGGTCGTGGGTGAAAAATTCCTGGGCAACTGCGGGAAAAACGCCTTGGCGGCGCGGCTTGGCGGCGACGAATTTGCGATCCTCGTCAAAGGCGCCGCAAGCGAGGAACGCCTGAACAGCATTGCCAACTCGCTGGTCTATGATCTGTCGAAACCGCTGACCATCGACGGCAACGTCCTGCACACCGGCATGAGTGCGGGCATCGCAACCCTGTCTGGTTCTGAGGCCGGCTCCACCGATGGCATCCGCTGCGCTGATCTGGCGCTGTATGAGGCGAAAAAGGGTGGCCGTGGCCGGGTCGAGATTTTCCACAAGGATCTGGAAACCGTCATCAAACGCAAAACCCTTCTGGAGCGGGAATTGCGCGGCGCCCTCAACGAAGGCAGCATCCGCCCCGTCTTTCAGGTCCAGACCGACCTCAAGACAGGTCAGATTATCGGATTTGAAACCCTTGCACGCTGGCATCACCGGCATCTGGGCAGCATCTCTCCGGCGGAATTCATCCCTGTCGCCGAAGACAGCGGGCTGATCCGCGAGCTAACCTACCAGATCATGACCCATGCCTTCCGCGCCGCGGCGCGCTGGCATGACATGGGCTGGACAGGCCGGGTGGCAGTCAATCTCTCACCCAAGCTGTTTGGCTCGCAAGTCGATGAATTCGTCAATGACTGCCTGTATGAAACCGGCTGCCCCGCCAGCGCGGTCGAGGCCGAAATCACCGAAACAGTTGTCCTGTCGAGCGGCCAGTCTGCGCTGAAAGAGATCGAAGCCCTGCAGCGGCTGGGCGTGACCGTGGCACTTGACGATTTTGGCATGGGCTATTCCTCGCTCAGCTACCTGCAAAAATTCCCGGTGAACAAGATCAAGGTCGACGCGGCCTTTGTCTCCAAACTGCCTGATTCCGCCGAAACCCGGGCCATCGTCGTGGCCATCGCGGAACTGGGGCATGCCCTTGGCATGCATGTCACCGGCGAAGGCGCTGAGACCGAAGTGCACCGGCAGCTGCTTCGGGAATGCGAGGTCGATTATCTGCAAGGCTATTTCGATGGCCCGCCCATGGCCGAACGTGCTGCGACCGCTCGTCTCTTCCCTGGCGCCGGTCTGCACCTGCAAATGTCCAACTGACAAGCGCGCACCAAAATCCGCAGCAAAACCCCGGTCACGGGTTGGCTATTTCTGGCTCAATCTCACTGGCGCTGCCGCAACCCGGCACGCCGGTTCTGGTATTGCTTTGACACGGCGCAGGCTTTTGACCAGCCATCAGACCCCTCCCGGCCTCGATTTGGCTGATTTTCTTGCGGAAAACGTTGCCTGAAGCAAAAAAACCGGTATCACCTGCCGAACCGATTTCGCCACGCCATCATCGCCACAAAGGAGCCCCGCGTTTTGAAACCTGCTGCACCGGACCAGAGGCTGGACAGCGCAGGCGCGCCCACTGCCGACTCTGCCCGGGCTGCCGTGGTGGATCTGCAGGCGGTGCATGTGATCGCAGGCGAAAAGACGCTGTTGCAGGACATCTCATTTCGCGCCGATGAAGCGCGGGTTGGAATCGTCGGGCGCAATGGATCAGGAAAAACCACTCTGTCGCGCGTCCTGGCCGGCTTGATCGCGCCAGATCAGGGAGAGGCCCGGGTCGACGGTATCGACCTGTCGCGCGACCGCAAGGCAGCGCTGGAGCTGGTGGGCGTGCTGTTCCAGAACCCAGACCGGCAGATCATCTTTCCTACGGTGGAAGAAGAGATCGGTTTCGGCCTGCGCCAGATGGGTCTGAGCAAATCCGACACCGCCACAGAGGTGGCGCAGACACTGGCCCGTTTCGGCAAATCGCAATGGGCCAAGGCGCCGACGCATCTGCTGTCGCAGGGGCAAAAACAACTGCTCTGCCTGATGGCCATTCTCGCCATGAAACCGCGCATCATCCTGCTGGATGAACCCTTTTCCGGGCTGGATATCCCAACCCGCATGCAGTTGCAGCGCGCGCTGGATCAGGCCGAAGCACAGCTTTTCCACGTCTCGCACGACCCGCAACACCTGGAACATTACGACCGTATCCTGTGGATCGAGGCAGGCCAGCTGCGGGCCGATGGGTCACCCGCTGACGTCTTGCCGGAATTCACCAGACAGATGACCGAATGGGGGGCAAGCGATGATCT
Organism: Pseudophaeobacter sp. C1-32P7; assembly: GCF_041008775.1. Lineage (NCBI taxonomy): Bacteria > Pseudomonadati > Pseudomonadota > Alphaproteobacteria > Rhodobacterales > Roseobacteraceae > Pseudophaeobacter > Pseudophaeobacter sp. C1-32P7. The sequence continues at coordinate 387,290 of NZ_JAXGFR010000003.1, forward strand.
CTCTGACCTCGCCAGTTGAAACCTGGGCGCACCGGTGGCCTGCGGGGCTAAAGCTGGCCATCCTCTGCGCTACCACGGTGGTTCTGTTCTCCCTGAAAACACCAGCGGCGCAGGGTGGCGCGCTGGCGCTGACGCTGGGTCTCTATCTCAGCGCCGGACCCGTCTTTGCGCGCAGCGGCGTGCGGAGCCTGCGCATTCTCTGGCCCTTCTTCGTGGTCATCGCGCTGTGGCATCTGATCGAAGGCACCCCGGCAACCGGGCTGACCATCGCGCTGCGGCTGACCACCGCAGTAGCACTGGCGAATTTTGTCACCATGACCACCCGGCTCACTGATATGGTCGGGGTTGCCGCATGGCTGCTGACGCCGTTTCGCCGGATTGGCCTCAGCACCCGGGCGCTTGAAACCGCAATCGCGCTGGTGATCCGCTTTGGCCCGTTGCTGGCACACCGCGGCGCGGATTTGGCCGAGGCCTGGCGCGCAAGATCACCGCGCCGCCCGTCGTGGCGTATTGCCCTGCCGATGACCATTCTGGCGCTGGATGACGCCGATCATGTTGCCGAAGCGCTGAAGGCGCGCGGCGGCGTTCAATAATCTTAGGCCCGGCTGCGCAGCGGGGCATGCACAAGGATCGAAATCACATGGAACGTTCTATCGCTTACATCGCTCTCTTTGCGGCGCTGATCGCTGCCTTGGGGCTGATTCCGCAAATCACCCTTGCCTTTGGCGTGCCCGTTTCGGCCCAGAGCCTCGGTATCATGCTCTGCGGCACGGTACTGGGCGCCCGGCGCGGATTGCTGGCCGTTCTGCTGTTCCTGCTTCTCGTCGCCCTTGGCCTGCCCCTGCTGTCCGGCGGGCGCGGTGGGCTCAGCGTCTTTTCCTCGCCCACGGCTGGCTTCCTTGTTGGCTTCCCGATTGCGGCCTTTGTCACCGGCCTGATCATGGAGCGGATGCGGGGTATTCCGCTGGTGGCGACGGCGATCATCGCCGCGATGCTAGGCGGGATCGTCGTGCTCTATCTGTTTGGTGTGGCCGGAATGGCCATCACCCTCGACAAGTCCTTTACCGACGCTGCAGCCCTGGTCCTGATCTTCATTCCGGGCGACATCCTGAAGGCCGTGGTTGCCGGGTTGCTGACCGCCGGACTGGCGCGAGCGCGCCCCGGCAGCCTGCTATCGCGCAACAGCTAAGTTCCGACCCAAAGCCTCGGACACCCTGACATACACCGCAACGGAGCAGGCATGGGGCCTGCTCCGTTGATCAGATCGCCACACCAGCCTGATGCCCTTCGGCGCCTTAGTCCTCTTGGACCTCCTCGCCGCCGCAAAATTCATGCGCAAGATTGATAATCAGCCATTTGAACAGAGGCTTGGGCAGGATATCGATCATCCCCCATTCGGTGCCACGCTGGAATTTCTCCAGGTTGGCGCAATCCGACATCCCAATGATCGCAGGGCCCGCCGAACCACCCCCAAGCGCGGCAATCTTCCGGGAAATCTCTCCCACCAGATTGCCAGCAGGAAACCGGATATCCATCAGCACCAGACCATACGCCGTCCGCCGCGCCGCGCAGCGCCGAAACGCCTCATGAGGATCCGCGCACAGCTCAAAAGGCACGCCCGCTTCGCGCAGGAATTCCTCCAGACGAAGGCGCACCCAGGGATCATCGTCAACGGCCAGGACCGACAGCGCCGGGACGGCGCGGGTTTCAATGGTTTCGGATCTCAAAGCAGACATAACAACACCCTCCCAAAGGCCGGGTTTTTACCCACAAATGTACCAACACCCCCAGAGCCTGTCTGGGATCAGCTGCGATCTGGAAATTCGGATTTACGACGCAAGGAAGACACGCTGAGAATCCGCATTCAGATTCAGCCCAAAAGTTCACATCTGGCGGAATACGACAGATCACACCCGCTCAGGTTGTTAACCTTAACACACCCCAAGACGTTAAAACATACAAGTTATCTAGAATTAACGACCAATTTTCTAAATATGCGGAAAACAGCCCAGTAAAGTAAAGCCACACCTCAGGGCACGCAACAAATCCCAAAACGATTTTCACTATAAATCAATCACCTAGCGTAATCCTCAAGAACGCAGAACAACACCTGTGCAGGAATTATAGTCAAGTCTGAGGTGGGCACAATTTTGCTCAACTCAAAGCCATAAGCGCATATCACCGTAAATAGAATGAAAGGGCCGTAACGGTCTCAATAATATTTGCACCCGAAACTTAAGCCACCCCAGAAGCCCCGCCCACCTGTCGGTGAGGAGAATATCGGCGCGCGACGTTTTCACTGCCGCAGGGACGAATCGCGGACCCTCTTCGACGGACCGCCCAGACCCCTATGGGGTGCCCTGACGATCTGTGTTGGCCCCGCTTCACAGTCGTCGAAGCCGGTTCCGAAACTGGCGCTCTGGGCGGTTTCATTGCTTGTAAAGCGTTGCGGTGTTAAGTGCGTGGCCAAGTTGAGGCTGAGCCAGAATGGAGTTGCCAATGGGCACGGATTACATCGTCAAAGACATCGCATTGGCCGGGTTTGG
>NZ_JAXGFR010000040.1:0-10954 GCF_041008775.1 Pseudophaeobacter sp. C1-32P7
TTGAAGGCGACCCTGGAAGCCATCGCCGCCGGTCACCCGGCCAGAAGGATCGACGAGCTGCTACCTTGGAACTTCACCCCGTCAAGCTGAACAGGCGTGGGGTGGCGACAGCGCTTACATTCTTTCGTCCGTCTGAGTACTCGTCTGGGAGTGGGTCGGCTGCAGGGTGTACCATCCTGCCGCAGAAACGGCGATCAGAGCAAAAAATATTGCTGCCCATTTCATGCTATCAAACTCCTTCATTGTGAAGCGAGGTCTCCATGCCCCTCGAAAGGCAAAGTCGTTTTTCTGAGCGGCGATTGCTCGAATTGGCTGACCTTTTCCAGCGTACTGTCATCTGCCTGGGCCACTTCGGACGAGTGGCCTGACCCGGCAAAAAAAGCCGTGATTTCGTGATACCGGATTCGGGTGTCTTCCAAGGTCTGATAGTAGCGGAAAAGTTCCTTCAGCGGTGCCGAGAAGTCCTTGTGCGCTGCCAGGACGGCCACCAGCGCGCCGAGTGTGATCCGCCCTTCGATGACGAAATATCCACCCAGAGAGTAGAACAGGAATGGCGTCAGCGCGGTCAGAAAATTGTTGAGGGCCTTGATGAAGAACTTCAGACGGAAAATCTTCCTGCGCACGTGCTCAAGCTCTCTAAAACTTGCGCTTACTGGCAGCAGCCCGGCCGGATTGACCTGCCGTTCGCGCAATTGATCGCTGAGCTGCCTGCCAAGCTGTCGGACCTCCTTGATCCTGGTGCGTGAAAGCGCGTTGACCCGCCGTTGCAGCTTGGGCAGCAGCACGAGCTGAATTGGCAGTACCGTCAGTGCGGCGGCACCCAAGACAGGGTCCTGAACGAACATGAAAAACAGGATCGTCAGAAGCGTACCGCCTTGCAGGATTGGCAGCGTAAGGACATCTGCCGCGAAGCCACCGATGGGCTCGACTTCCTGTGCGAGAATAGGGACGATCTCGCTTTGGTTTCCGGAGTCTGGATCGCTGCGCCATTGCCGATAGACCAGCAGGCGGAAGCGCCGCAGAAAACGCTCCGCGACATACCCTTTGAAGACGTTTAGGCCATATTTGTTTAACCCATTCAGGATGATCGCCAGAAGATAGAGACCGCAAAGAAGTATGAGGAAAACGACCTGATCGAGGTCTCGTCCCAGAACGACGATCGGGAAACGGTCGGAATCCAGAGCGTTGTTCACGATCTGTTTTGGCAGTTCCAGGGTCAGATAGAGAATAGGCATCGCGATGAGGCTAACCACGATCATCAACGCCTGCTGCCTTCTTGAATAGCGCAAGACGGTGCTGAAAAGACTTCCTTCGAGCCCTCGTATGGGCTCTGGGTGGATCGCAGGCGTGCTGCGGTACTTCCAAAGCTTCAGAATGCCGGGAATAGCAAGATATGAGCCAACGGTGATCAGCAGCGCAGGCGCCAAGACCAGTATGAGATGAATGAACGGGTGCACCCAGTCTGGCGTGACATCGTTGTAGTCGTACCCAAAGGCGGCAGCTACGTCGTGTACAAGCAGGTGATACCTGTCCAAGAGTGACATGGAAAAGTCTAACCCTTGGATTTCGGCGCGAGGTGATCGTGGACGATGATGACGCCCCACATGCCCGCCTCCCGGTGGCCGGGTATCAAGCATGCAAACTCCAGGCTGGTCACATCGGAGAACTCCCAGATCAAATCGGCATTTTGTCCACTTGGGATCGAAACCGAGTTGGCGCTGTCATGCTGCATATCGGGATGTTCGCGCATCCATTGCTGATGTTTTGCGACCTCGTCAAAGGAACCGAGAAAGAACTCGTGATTCAATGCGCCGGTATTTCTGATTGAAAACCGGACAACCGAGCCGCTTTCAATCTGGATCGCGTCCGGCTCGAAAAGCATGTAGCCGCTTGCGGTCTCCCTGACGGATATTTCAATCGTCCTGTCGATCGAGGAGCCATCACCGGGTTTCCCGATCGGATCATGGCCGGGCACTTCGAATGCACGCGCATGAGGTTGCTGGCCTTTGCCGCTGGAGGCTTCCAACGATAGGGTTGAAAACGCCAACGCTAGGGCGAGCGAAAAAATCAGGGTGAAGGTCTTCATAATAAACTACTCCGCAGCGCAAAGCTTTCAGCGGCCCCTTTTGTCGCTCAAGCTTGGTCTCGATCTGAAGGGGCCAAAGCGCATGCCCTGGCCCCGCCGGTAGTCATTATTTCAGTTGAGTGACCGTCAATTTGCCTTTCACCGGTTCCGCGACGAACTCGATCTCCTGACCTTCGGACATCTTGGCGAGCATCGCTTCATCGGCGCGGAACACCATCGTCATCGCGGGCATGTCGAGATTTACGAGTGGGCCGTGGTTAATTGTGACCTTGCCGCCCTCCGCATCGACCTTCTTGATCGTGCCTTTGGTGTATTCGACGTCCGCCTGTGCCAACACGGTCTCGGCCGAGGCCTGCGTTTCACTGACAGTGATCGGCCCGTGCATGCCGGATTCGTAGTGGCCGGGAATCAGGCAGGCGAATTCGAAAGTACCTGCGTTGGAGAACGTCCAGATGACCTCGCCCGACTTGCCTTCGTCCAGGCGCACCGAATTGGGATCGTCGTGCTCCATGTCCATGGCCGCCATCATTTCCTTGTGCTTGGCGTTGCCCGCGACATCATCGATTACGAACTCATGCTCGATCTCGCCCATGTTCGTGACGTTGAAGCGGATGGTCTCGCCCTGCTCGAAGTCAAAGCTGGCGGGTTCGAAGATCATCGTGCCGTCGTCGGTTTCGCGCATGGTCACATCGATTGTACGGCTTACATCATCCGCCTTACCCGGCATGCCTGCCGCCATCTCGGCGTGGCCGTGGCCCGCCTCGGCTTTTTCATGGCCATGACCGCCCTCGTGGGTGCCTGCCGCATAGACTGGAGTGATCATGGCAAAGGCCATCGCTGTCGTCAGTAGAAGGTTTTTCATCTGTTTTTCCTGTAGTTTCAGTTGATTGAAGGAACGAAGGGCCGCCTCAGCCCTTCGAGGTGGTTTTCGGTGTCAGGATGGTTTTGGGACTGTTGTTGGTCGCAAACTCAGGCAACTCGCCTGTCCATTCGTAGGCTTGCTCGCCCGGAGGGTTTTCGTACCAGCCGGGATCCGAATAATCGTCCGCGCCGATACCTTCGCGCACCTTCACGACCGAGAACATGCCACCCATCTCCAGCGGACCATGCGGACCCCAGCCATTCATCATCGGAATGGTGTTGTCTGGCAATTCCATGGTCATCTTGCCCATGTCGCCCATGCCGGCGGTGCCCATCGGCATGTATTCCGGCTGGAACTGGCGGATCTTCTGCGTGAGCGGTCCCTTGTTGACGCCGATGAACGTAGGCACGTCATGACCCATCGCATTCATCGTGTGGTGCGACTTGTGACAATGGATCGCCCAGTCGCCCAAATGATCCGCCGTGAATTCGTAGGCGCGCATCGTACCGACGGGGATGTCGATGCTGACCTCGGGCCACTGCGCGCTTTCCGGCACCCAGCCGCCGTCCGTGCACGTCACCTTGAAGTCGTAGCCGTGCATGTGGATCGGATGGTTCGTCATCGTCAGGTTTCCGACGCGCACGCGCACCTTATCGCCCCTATTTACGACCAGCGGGTCGATGTCGGGGAAGATCCGGCTGTTCCAGGTCCAGAGATTGAAGTCCGTCATCGTCATGATGCGCGGCACATACGTTCCGGGGTCGATGTCGAAGGCGTTCAACATGATCAGGAAATCGCGGTCGACCGGCATGAACGTGGGATCCTTCGGGTGGACCACGAACATTCCCATCATGCCCATCGCCATCTGGGTCATTTCATCCGCGTGCGGATGATACATGAAGGTGCCCGATTTGATGAGATCGAACTCGTAGACAAATGTCTTGCCAGGCTTGATGCCCGGATGGCTGAGACCCACGACACCGTCCATACCAGAAGGCAGGATCAAGCCGTGCCAGTGGACCGAGGTCGCTTCCGGCAACTTGTTGGTCACATAGATACGCACGCGGTCACCTTCGACCGCCTCGATTGTCGGACCCGTTGATTGACCGTTGTAGCCCCATAGATGCGCGACCATGCCATCGGCCATCTCACGCTCGACGGGCTCGGCAACGAGGTGGAATTCCTTGACCCCGTTGTTCATCCGGTAAGGCAGCGTCCAGCCGTTGAGTGTAACCACCGGTGTGTAATCTACACCGGAGGACGGTCGCGGCGTGATCGCCGTTGCCGCACTATCCATCAGCGCCGCTTCGGGCAAACCCATATTCAGGGTCTGACCCCAGGCTTTGGAAGAGACCAGCGTTGCACCTGCCGCGCCGGCTCCGAGTAATTGACGTCTGTTTAACATGTCAGTTCCTTTCAGTGTCCTGCGCCGCCACCGGCGGCAAGTGTCGCGCCTTCTCCACCAGCACCACCGCCGTCGCCACCGCCATAGATCGCAGCGGTCAGATCAGCCTGTGCCATGTAGAATTCGCGTTTTGCGTTTGCCGCTTCCAGCGATGCGCCAAGTTTTTCGCGCACATCTGTCAGCAGCTCGAAAGTGTTGGTGATCATGCCGTTATAAGACAGCAGCCCCTCTTCTTCGACGGTCGTGCGTAGCGGCACCAGAACGTCGCGATAGTGGCGGGCAATCTTATACGCGGCGTGATAGGAGGCTTCAGCACCACGCGCTTCGGACCGGACGTTGACGGCTCTCTCTGCCAGCACGTTGGCTGCTTGCAGGTACGACAATTCCGCCTTTCGCATCCGTGCCTTCCCGGTGTCGTAGATCGGGATTGCGAACTCCACCTCCACCTGAGGGGTGGTCACGGTCTCCGTTTCTCCGTCCTCGATTTCCCGCTCAGCCTCGAAACCGGCGATGAATTCGAGATCGCTGAGAATGCGAGTCTGATCAGTCAGACCAAACGCCTTGGCCTGTGCTTCCAGGCCAAGTTTGGCAACGCGCAGATCAACCCGATTTCGCAATGCTTTCGCTTCGATGTCAGTCACACGGCCGACGGAACGCGGCAGCGCAGGAAGGGCATCGGGCACATAATAGTCGACTTCGGTGCCCCACAGCCCCATGAGCCTGGTCAGCTGCTCTTTGGACCGGGTAGCATTCAAGCGTGCCTGGGCAAGTTGTCCGGCGAGTTCGGCATTGAATGCCTGTTCACGGGCCTGCCCGGCTGTGTTGAGCGCGCCGGTCTCACCCAGCCTCATAGCCAATTCCGATCCGGCGTCAGAAGTCGCTTTCGCGCGGCGCAGATAGCTCACGGCCTCGAAGGCAGCTACGGCATCGACCCATGCCTTCCGCGTCTGATTGGCTAGTGCGAGTGTGTCGTTCACGGCGCTCAGTTGAGCCTGCCGGAAGTTTGCGTCTGCAATGGCTGTACGCTGCTTGCGAGTGGTGGCATCGAGCACGTTCGACCGTATCAGTCCCTCGATCGCCCTGTAGGCACCTAGTTCGGGCGCACCGATGCCCAGTATACCGATCGCGACGATCGGATTTTCCGGGGTCGATTGCTGCCAGGCCTCAGCGGCGGATAGGCCGACATTCGCATATGACGCCTGCAAACCCTTGTTGTTCAGAAGCGCGACCTGAACGGCGGTGTCCGCCGAAATGGTCTTGCGGTGCACCATTGCGTGCACTTGCTTTTTCAATGCTTCATTTTCGGCCTGGGTTTCGGCGAAGACTGTCCGTTTGCCGATGGCTGGTGTGACCTGGCTGGAAATGTTGGCGAAGCCAGCTTTTGGTTCCGTGTAGATGCCCGGTACAGCTGCAGCACAGGCACCCAAGATTAGCGGAAAGCCGAAAACCAGCGGAAACTTCGATACCCGCATCAGTTGCCCTCCGTCTGTTCTTGATTGACGGAACGCCAGTCGCGGGGACCTGTGGGGCCGCGGTAGGTGTAGCCCGCCAAGGGGTCCTGATAGCTGATCAGCGATGAAACTGCCGTGTTGGCGACGGCCTGTTGGGTCGCGACGGACGGCAACGGGGTGGGCTCATAGGCGCATGCGCCAAGCCCGAGGGCCGAAGCCCCCATAAGTAGATGAATTTTCATGAACGTAACCTGATTGATGAACGTTGTCTCACGCAGACTCTGCGCAAGGCTCACACCCGTTTTGGGCGTCGGTTCAGATCAGGAATCGAGGGGGCCGCAGGAACCCTGCTGTTTCCACCGAATACGTTTGACCGTCGAGAATGACATATTCACTTGTACCAACCGGCTCTGCTTCGATCTTGGTGTCTTCGAGGAAGACGACAGAAATACAGATACCGTTGCAACACTCTTGGGATTGTTGCTCTTTGCCATCCTTGTCGGACGCTGCGATGTCGCTTGCGACCCTAAGCTTCTCATGCGCGTGATGCGCATCGCTTCCGGTGTCATGAGTCATGGCGGCACCAACGACAACAATAGACTTGGCTTGATGTCCGTCATGCATGCCGGACGCCGCGTGAGCGGCAGAAGGTGGTGAAAATACCAAGGCTAACGCAAACGCAATGCACGTAAACGTCTTGAACCAGCATGATATGAAAACTCGAAAGCTCATGCTCTAGATATCGGATACCGAAGCAATCCAGTTAGGCGTGACCCCTTTCAATGTAAACGATACAATTTGATACATTTAAGTCGGCCAGAATCCATTGATTTACCTCAAGTTACTGTCTCATTTGAAAGGCAGCCGATGCTTGCTTCAATACATCGCGGGAAACTGAAAATTGGGGGTAACACGCCTGAACGAACTCGATACTAGGCCAAAAAACAGTTTCCGTAGGAACGCAAAGTGGCCGTTCCCCGAATGACACTTTTTCCTAAACCGTAAACGCAGAAGGAACATCGAGCATGACGAAGAAAATCAACCCAAGGAGCAATAGAAAAATGAAGTTTCTTTCACTAACCACCGCAATAGTCGTTGCCGCAACGACCGCCTTTGCGGGCGGCGATCATGACATGACGATGGGCACAGTAACCAAACTTGATCGCAAATCGAACGTACTGACTTTAAACCATGGGCCAATGGCAAATATCAAAATGCCAGCAATGGAAATGGGATATGCGGTTGCTGATCCGTCGATGATGAAAGGCCTCCGCAAGGGCAGCAAAGTTCATTTCGTGGTCGAGGTTGTCGATGGAAAATACATCGTAACCGAAATAATGAAGCAATAGGCTTCAAGTTGGTGTCCCAGGGTCAGAAGTCTCTCGCCCCACATGGGGTTCGGCTATGAACATGGCTCTGGAAACCGATGCGCTGACGATTTCCGGTCTTTTTGGTTGGGCCCACCGTATCGCAGACTCAATTGGTTTTCAGGTTGTCGAAAATCCACCGCATTGGCTGCATGTGGTGCTACACCTAGTATTGGTAATAGCGCCTCTTGCGACACTATTCGCATGTTTATTACTTTCGGTTCAGGTCGTCCGGCGTGCGGCACAAAATAAACTCTTCTCTAAACAAGACCGCGCTGAATATTTGCTTGTGCGACGTTTATTAGGGCTGCGCTGGCAAGAGCAAGTCGTAATAATCGTTCTTGGAATATTGGCACAGCCAGTTTTGTACGCGACCCTCGAACTGCCAAAGCGTATCGTGAACGGCGCTATTCAATCCAATAACTTTCCCGTCGATTTGCTCGGTTTTCAATACACACAGCTCGATTTGCTTATCTTGCTTTCGGTATTGTTCCTCATTGCTCTGCTGCTGAATGGAGTTATAAAATACTACATCAATATAAAAAAGGGAGAGATCGGGGAGCGAACGCTCTTGAAGCTTCGTTTTTTGCTATATCGGGCCTGGCGCGGTGCACCGGAACGGCAGCGCAAGGCAGAAGTCATTCCATTGTCGACAAATGAAATCGAACCCATCGGAGGGTTTGCTGGCGAGGTACTAGGCACACCTGTATTCCAAGGTGGAACCTTGGCCACTGTCTTGTTGTTCATGTTCATCCAAGATCCGATATTGGGTGCCGCTGCTTTGACACTTGTTCCCGTTCAACTGTTCGTCATACCTAGGTTACAGAAGTGGGTAAACGAACGGATGAGACGCCGCATCCGTGCAGTTCGCGCATTCGGGGACGTGCTCGGTGAGCAGACCGCAGATATACATGACCGGTACATCGTCAGCAGAACGCTCTCAGCAGCACGTGAACTTAGAACTACAAGGCTTGATTTGCAACGCGCCAAATATCTGCAAAAGGCAATCAGCAATTTCCTTATGTCACTGACCCCCTTTTTACTTTACTCGATTGGCGGATGGCTTGTTATTGAAGGTCGATTATCTCTTGGTGCTCTCGTAGCTGTAATCGCCGCATTCAAGGACTTTTCCGGGCCGTTTCGAGAACTGATTCTTTACTACCAAAACCTTTCTGACGTGAAGCTTCGGTCTAGGGAATTTGAGCAATTCCTGTTGGATTGCGGCAAACGGATCAAAGATCCAATACAATTGGAACGCTCAGTATCCCTGCCTAATTAGAATTGGAGAAGTAAATGAAACGCTTTGTTCGGCAAACTCTGATGGTAACATTTTTCTTTACTGCGACACTGCTTCGACCTTCGTTTGCAGACGGAGTAGAGTATTCGGTAGAAGGTCTACAAGGAATCGACATAAGCAAAATTTGTGTAAGTAGCGGTCTGCGGGGCGGCAGCGCTGACGTCGTTGTCGTATTTGAGAACACTTCTAATGAAATGGTGTTTCTAGATGGTATCGGCTCAGACGCATCGTCAAGCGGTGAGCTATTTTTCAAAGACCTTGCGGGCTCCGCCGTTACGAAAAGTGGTTTTGGTGTAGCGCGAGAAGAAGTACTTAACTTATCAAGCTCCCACATAGGAGCGCGCTTAACCGGACTCAAGGAAGATCTTGAACCTGGTGACCACCCACTAGTTTACTTGAACTTTAGAAACGGAACCCTCGAAACTGCAGCGCATGTGTTGCCCAAAGGTCAATGTCGGTGACCTGAGCCCCAAGTTTCCTCCACCACACGGAGAGTCCTTGGAGTTGGTTTGACGGCCTTACGCAGCCAGTCTGCCCATCGTTCTTTTCTCAGCAAATTCTCTGGACGTCGGGCATGCTGACACTGCGCTCCAGAGTAATCGGAAGCCAAGCTATGCACTTAACCCATTCAAAATTGGGCAATCGGGCCTGTGATCTCCCGCGCATTCCTTAGACAGGTGGGTCAGGGTCTCATGCATAGCTTGCAGATCAATTATCTTCGCTTCGATCTCTTCCAAATGCTTGTTTGTTATTTCTTTCACCTCTGCACTGGCGCGGGTTTCGTCCTCGTAGAGCGCCAGCAAATTGCGGCAGCCGTCGATGGTGAACCCCAAGGCGCGGGCGCGGCTGAGAAAGATCAGCTTGTGTAGATCGGTTTCGCGAAAGACACGATAGTCGTTCGTGTCTCGCAAAGGTTTAACCAGACCGATGTCCTCGTAGTAGCGGATTGTTTTTGCCCGCAGGCCTGTGCGTTTTGATACTTCACCGATGTTCAGGTTCATGTCGTTTCCTCACTTATACAGCCTGGGCCGGGATCGGGATCGCAGGGTCACGCGCCGGAGCTGGCGTCTTGTCACGCATGACCGGTTTTACCAATCGTAAACGCAGCGCATTTGTAAGCACAAACACACTGGAAAGCGCCATTGCACCAGCCGCCAGCACCGGCGAGAGTAGCAATCCGAATGCAGGGTACAAGACACCCGCGGCCACGGGGATCAGCAAGGTGTTGTAGCTAAAGGCCCAGAAAAGATTCTGGCGGATGTTGCGCATAGTGCGTGTCGAAATGTCGAACGCGTTGACCACACCGGTCAACTCGCCGGACATCAAGACAACATCGGCCGCTTCGATGGCCACATCCGTGCCCGTACCGATCGCGATGCCCACATCAGCGGTGGCCAGTGCCGGCGCATCGTTGATGCCGTCACCGACAAACGCCAGTTTGCCCCGTTTGCGCAACTCTTCCAGCGCCGCGACTTTCCCCTCGGGAAGGACCTCGGCCACAACAATATCAATCCCCAATTCAGAGGCGATTGCTTGGGCCGTGCCTTGGTTGTCTCCGGTAATCATAGCCACGCTCAGCCCCAGCCCATGCAGTGCCGCGATGGCTTGGGGTGTTGCGGGTTTGATCGGGTCTGAAACAGCAATTGCCGCCGCAATTTTCCCGTCAATGGCAGCATACAGCGGCGTGCGCCCTTTGCGGCCCAATGCATCACCGGTTTCGGCAAGCCCGCCCATGTCGATCCCTTCGCGTGCCATCAACCGGTCCGCGCCGACAAGAACCCGTCGGCCGTCGACGTTTGCTTCTACGCCGTAACCCGTGAGGGAGGAGAAGGCCGTAACCTCAGAAGATTTCAACCCTTTTTGAGCGGCCGCACGTGTGATGGCTTCGGCAATGGGGTGTTCGGATTGCGCCTCGAGCGCCGCAACGAGACGCAGGACGGTGTCACTGTCAAAACCCTCTGCGGTGATCAGGTCCGTTTTCCTTGGGCGCGTTCAAAGATCATCAGATCGCCTTCCCATTCACCGAAGGTCTCACGGGTCTTCACATGCTCCGGGCGTTGATGGATGGACCTATCTGGTGGGAAAACCTGGCCTCTGGGCCGTCTGGCGTAGCGTGGCTGCCGCTTCTTGCGACGGTTGGGTAGGTGGTGGGCCAGCTGTTCAGATTGACCTTCGCGACTGTAGACATAGGCATAAATCGTTTCGTGGCTGACCCGAACGGGCTGGAGGTGCTCACAGGCCAGGGAGCACAGATCGACACGACCACCGCAGCCGGTCGGCTGTCATTTGGGATCTTTGCCGCGCTCGCCGAATTTGAAAGCGAGTTGATCCGGGAACGCACCATGGCAGGGTTGCAGGCTGCCCGCGCGGGGAGTGGACAGAACATGGGGGTCATGCGGCGCGTTTTCTGTTTGCGACGGTCAGCCGACCATCGAGAACTGCGGCCCTTGTGACGGCTACTCGGTGAGCCCCTTTGGGCGACCACC
>NZ_JAXGFR010000041.1:0-10796 GCF_041008775.1 Pseudophaeobacter sp. C1-32P7
AGAAAGCGTGAGCCGGGCCATGAACTGGGACATCGAAGCACCAAATGTGGTTACGGAAGCCAGGTTCCGCGAACTCGTGGAAAGCGGCTATAGCGCAGAAATCCTGTGCCAGGAGTCGGCACATAAGAAAGGCCCTAGCTATTACGGGGTCTGGATCATGCGCGTTGTCTCTGATGACGGGGTGGAAAAGCTCCTCGTCACCGCCCGCACGCGGACGACCTACAACGATATCAAGATTCGCGAATTCAAGACGATCTCCGGCGTGGTGTCTTTCTTCATTGGCCTTGGCTTTGCGCATGTCGACCTGCCGCTTGAGGCGGGTACAAGCCGTACACACAAACTCGCCCCGCCAAACAAAGCCCCATCAGACAAGGGCGCTGACAACTAACCTCGTCTGTCTCTGGCTGGTCGCAGCACCTGCCTCAGCGCAAATGGTCCTGGTCATGGAGAGCGACGGCTCTCTGACCCCATCCCGGTCTCAGAGCAGTTTTGCTCGGAACTACAATGATGGCATCGGTCAGGGATCGGCTGCCGATGAACTTGCGATTTTCGGCAGCGATGAAACTGTGCCAGAGCGAGAAGCGATGCGCTTTGCAGCCCGTGTCGGTCCGGCACCCCTGCCCCGCGCCGATGTCCTCTCCGGGATTCAGACCACGGCCTTGCGCTATGCCGGCCATCCCGGCCTGCGTCGCGCGGGGCTTTCCGTGACGGATTGGCTGGCTCTCTATCGGGCCAATATCGAGGTTGAGAGCGCTTATCGGCAGGATGCGATTTCAAGTGCAGGTGCCATTGGCCTTGGTCAATTGATGCCAGCGACGGCGCGTGATCTGGGCGTCGACCCGCGTGATCCGCTGCAGAACCTCGACGGCTCCGCCCGCTACCTCGCGATGATGCTGGAGACGTTCGGCGATCCGCACCTGGCGCTGGCTGCCTACAACGCCGGACCCCATGCGGTCCGCCAGTATGGCAGCGTTCCCCCCTACCGAGAAACCCAGAACCACGTGGCCCACGTCATGGCCGTCGTGGCCCGATTGGAAGGATCAAATTCATGAAACAGATTTCAAACCTCTTTGTCGCTTCGCTGGCGCTATTCCTGTTCATTGCCGAGCCCGCCCTTGCACAGAGCATCGATCTCTCCCCGATCCAGAGCTTGTTGCAGGGTATTGTCGATGCGCTGACCGGACCTCTTGGTGTGGTCATCGCCACACTCGCGGTCCTCGGCGTTTTTTTGAGCTGGTTCTTCAACATCATCGACCTGCGCCAAGCGCTTTGGGTCCTCGTGGGCATCGCTGGTGTCGCGGCTGCCCCCACCATCGTTGCCGCGGTCTTTGCCGGTGGCTGAGCGCGCGCCTCTCTTTCTGGGGCTCGTGCGCCCGCCGAAGCTTCTGGGCCTGCCCATCATGTATGCGATGGTCTGGCTCTTTGGCTCGGTGCTCCTGTTCGTCTGGGTCCAGCATATCGCGGTGCTGGCTGTCGCGGCCCTGCTCTATCCGGTGCTGTGGAAGGCCGCCGATTGGGACCCGCGCTTCATCGACGTGATGATGACGGCGCTGCAGGAGACACCGCCCACGCGCAACAGGTCCATTCATGGCGGGGACAGCTATGCCCCGTGATGACGCCCGTGATGCTGCGCTCGATGCCCGCACAATGACGCCAGACTGGTATGCGCGCGAGACCCGCCTCGCGCACATGCTGCCCTATGTAAGCTTAGTTGATGACCAGACCGTGCGGACCCGGGTCAACGAGCTTTTCCAGTGCATCCGGCTCGACGGGGTCAATAGCTACACGACCGATGACGCCTATCTCGACAAGGTGACCGCGCTCTTTGCTCGGATCATTGCGCAATTGGGTCCGGAGTTCAGCTATTACGTCCATAAGGTCTCGAAGGCGATCACGTCGGACCTCGAGCCCCTGCGCGAGGATAGTTTCGCGGGAGAAGTCGACCGGCTCTGGCGCAAGAAGCTAGAGACCAGCGGGCTGCGCGACAAGACGCTCACCCTTACGATCATCCATCGCCCGCCTCCAAAAAGCGTCCTGCCATTCCTGAACCGCAGCGCGCCGGATCGCCTCAAGGAAGCGACCGAAAAGCGCCTTCGCCGATTGGGCGAGGCCGTGAGTGTCTTCCTGTCAGGCCTGACGGAGCTGAATCCGCGTGTGCTAACCGCCAAAAGCGGCGAGTTGATCGGGTTTCTGGGGGCGCTCAACACGGGAACGGAACTGCCGCTCTATCCGGCAAACACCTACGGCTTTCTGTCCTTCAACGTCGCCAATACCCGCGTGACCTTTCACGGCGACCATTTCGAGCTTTCCGAGGGCGTCGTGGGCCACCGCTACGGCAAGAGTTTCACCATTGGGGAATACTCGGAAGGCACCTCCTGCACCATGTTCGACATGCTGATGGTAGACCGTTTCCAGCATCTGGATGCGGACGGGGATGGCGCCATCACCTCTGATGAAATGAGCGCCATCGCCAATCGGATGAAACGGATGAACGGGAAAGGCATGCATGGGAACGGGATGAACGACGGCGGCATGCACGGGACAGGCATGGGCGGGCATCAGATGATGCAGGGCATGTCGGACCAAGAGTAATCCTGCATCGGCCCCTTTACCTTGGGTCCGGTCACATCGGCCGGGCCACTCCCCTGTCGCTCGGAAACCGTTCGATGCGCCCTCTGCACGACCGCCGTCTGAGTGACAAGCCCGACGAAAAGACAAGACATGACCAAGCACCGCGAACAGCGAAGGCAGCGCAGCCTCGGAACCGTTGCCGCGACCTTGGGTCTATTGGCCCTGTTAGTGACTTTGTTCGTGACCTGGAGTGCGGGATGGTGGTCAGCAGAGCTCAATCAGGACAGGGTCACGCATTTGGTTGCCTCTGCCGGAGCCTGGGGACCGCTTGCTGTGATCGGCCTGATGACGGCAGCCGTAGTGGCCAGCCCGCTGCCGAGTGCGCCGATTGCTCTCGCTGCCGGGGCCGCCTACGGGCACTACCTTGGGGCGGTCTACGTCGCGCTCGGCTCTGAAATGGGCGCAATCTTGGCGTTCCTTCTGGCGCGCGGCGGCGGGCGCGATAGGGTTGAGCGTCTGCTCGGTGGTAAGACTGGTCGTGGCCTGTTAGGCTCCCAGAACGCACTGACTCTGACTGTCTTTGTGAGCCGCTTGCTGCCCTTCGTGTCCTTTGACGTAATGAGTTATGCCGCTGGGCTGAGCCGCCTGCACTTCTGGCGCTTTGCACTGGCCACCCTGGCCGGGATCCTGCCAACAAGCTTCATACTGGCGCATTTCGGAAGCGCTGCGATGGCGGGAGATTTTGGCACGGCGGAGTGGCTTTTCCTTGCCCTTGGCCTGCTGACCGCGGCGCCTTTGGTGCTGCTGGCCCTGCGTGGCGGCAAGTCCGCAAAACGACAGCCAAACAGACGACCACAAAAGGAGGGAAAAACCGGATGAGGTCCGAATATCGGGAAAACACCATCACGCTGCTGGACGCTGTCGCCATGGGCACCGGTGTCATGATCGGGGCCGGAATTCTCGCGCTGACGGGCCAAATCGCAGAACTTGCTGGCCCGCTCTTTCCCTTCGCCTTTGTCGCCGGGGCCGTCATTACCGGCTTCAGTGCCTATACCTACGTCAAGATGTCTAACGCCTACCCCTCGGCGGGGGGCATCGGCATGATCCTTCAAAAGGCCTACGGGCCAACCACGGTCGCTGCTGGAGCCGCGCTGCTCATGGCGCTGTCGATGGTCATCAACGAAAGCCTCGTGGCGCGGACCTTTGCCAACTACCTCTTGCGCGGTCTCGACATACCTCGTGACAATTGGCTGGTCCCCGCGATCGGCGTTACGGTGATCCTCTTCGCCTGGCTCGTCAATGTGTCGGGAAATCGCTCGGTCGGCTGGCTCTCGATCCTGATGGCTGCGCTCAAGGTCGGGGGGATCCTTTTGTTCGGCATCACCGCACTCTGGGTTGGCGGTGTCACCTTTGAGGCTACAGGCAGTAGCGCCGAGGCCGCTGGCACCACCAGCGCCACCGGGTTAATCGCTGCGATGGCGCTGGCCATTCTTGCCTTCAAGGGCTTCACCACCATAACCAACAGCGGCGCCGAAATCACCGATCCGCACCGTAACGTCGGACGCGCCATCGTGATTTCTATTGCGATCTGCACGATCTTGTACCTGCTGGTGGCCTTGGCCGTCGGCAGCAGCCTGCCACTTGAGCGGATCGTGGCCGCAAAGGACTATGCTCTGGCGGAAGCCGCTGAGCCCGCGCTGGGACGCACAGGCTTCTACCTCACCGTGGGGCTGGCGCTGATTGCAACCGCCTCGGGCCTGATTGCCAGTGTCTTTGCAGTGTCGCGAATGCTGGCAATGCTGACCGAAATGAAACTGATTCCGCACAGCCATTTCGGCATGCCGGGTGTCGTGCGCGATCACACGCTGGTCTACACGGTGGTAGTGGCGTCACTGCTCACTGTCTTTTTCGACTTGAGCCGCATCGCATCGCTCGGCGTGTTCTTCTATTTGGTGATGGATATCCTCATCCACTGGGGGGTGTTCCGAAACCTTCGTGACGAGGTCGGCGCCCAAGGCTGGATCCTACTGACGGCAATCGGGCTGGACGCTGTCGTGCTCGCGGCCTTTGCAGCGATGAAGTGGCAATCTGATCCGTCGATCGTGCTGATTGCCATCGCCGGTATGGTAGTTGTTTTTCTGTTCGAGGGTCTGTTTCTGCGGCTGCGCCCGCCATCGCAACAGCCCCATCAACATGGCAGGTGACCTGCCAGGACCATGAATTTTGCAAGGGTAACTACGAAGTAGTTTAGCACACAAAATGTTGAATGCTGTACGGCACCACTTCCGTATCCCCCCTCTCGCACATGCAAACATACACTGCTGCGGGAGCAGCGCTGCTGAATGTCAGCTTTTCATTGACGAACTCAAACCCGCTTGCTGTTGTTCCAACAGAAACCCCAGAATTTCCTTGTAGCGTATCCGGGTATCTTCGAGTTGCTGGTAAAAGCGGAACAGCTCTTTCAGTGGAGCTGAGAAATCCTTATGCGCTGCCAGTACCGCGATGAGAGCGCCCAGAGTGATGCGCTCCTCAAGTACAAAGTATCCACCTAGCGAATAGAAGAGGAACGGCGTCAACGCGGTCAAAAAATTGTTCAACGCCTTGGCAAAGAACTTCACCCGGTGGATCCGCCTGCGGATCGCCTCTAACTGCCGCAACGAGGCCATTGTAAGCAGCACATCTCCGGGGCCGTCCTGCGCCGGATTCAGCTGTTCTGTCAGACTGCAGGTAAGTCTACGCATCTCCTGAATACGTTCCCGGCTCAGCCGGTTCAAGATCCTCTGCAGATAGGGCAGCAGAAACAGTTGCAGCGGCAGAACAGTCAGTGCAGCAGCACCCAGGATCGGATCCTGAATGAACATGAACAGCAGGATGGTAAGCAACGTTCCGCCCTGGGTCACCGGAAGCGCAACCAGATCCGCTGCAAAGCCGCCAATCGGCTCTGCCTCCGGCCCCAGAATTTGCGGAAGCTCGCTTTTTCGTGGTTGGCCGATTTGTTTACGCCAATGACAATAGATGAGCAGCCGGAGACGTCTGAGACAGCGTTCGGCAAGCCGCCCCTTCAGCACATTCAGCAGGTACTTCCCGACACCATTCAACGTGATTGCCAGCAGAAAAACACCACTTAGAACTGCCAGATGCTGCGTGGCGGTTAGATTATATCCTAACAGGCTCAGCGGTGCGTGCGATTTGCTCAATACGTTATTCACTATCTGCTTGGGAAGTTCCAACGATAGATACAACACAGGCAACAAAGACAGGCTCAGAAACAGTAGGAAAAACTGCTGTCGGCGCGTGGTCTGGAGAATGTGCGAAATTAGGTTCCGGTCGAGACCAATGATGGACACGGTCGTATGGGTCACAGGCCTAGAGGTGGAACGCGCAAGGCGCAGATGGACGGCCCGGCCGAGCAGCCTAGCCGCGGAGATTGCCAGCAAAGCCGGAGCTAGCAGCAATACCAGATGCATAACCGGATGCACCCATTCCGGAGAAGTTTCATCATAACTGAAGCCCAGCCAGTTAGCGGCCCTATGGGCGAAAGAATGATAGTGCGGGAACCTGTGCTCGGGCGGCATTGAAGTAAGTCCGCTGAGATAGAGGGAAATGCGGCAGCCCCATTGGAGCTGCCGCGCTGCAGGGCTGCTACCTGAGGAACCAGGCAGCAACCCTCAGCCGATCATTGAACCGCAATCTGGCCGTACATGCCAGATTCATAGTGCCCCGGGATCAGGCAAGCGAATTCGAATATGCCGTCATTGCTGAAGTTCCAGATGATTTCGCCGCGTTTCCCGGGTGCCAAAGTGACGGCATTCGGTGTGTTGTGCATTTGCATCTGGGCCGACATTGCCTGCTTGTGCATGGCGTTCCGTTCCGGTGTGTCAAGGACGAATTCGTGGTCGAGCTCACCCTCATTCACCACCATAAAGCGAATAGTTTCGCCCTGCTCAAACTCCAAGGCAGAGGGAGTGAATACCATCTCTCCGTCGTCGGTTTCCTTCATTTTCACCTTCACTGTGCGGCTAACCTTGTTGCGGTTTCCGGGCATGCCAGCCGCCATCTGTTCGCCGCGGCTGTCATGGGCGCCATGACCGTCGCCGTGGCCCGAAACACCGGCCACAACAGGTGCGCCGGTCAGAGTGGCCAGTACTGCGAAAAGAAAAAGTTTCTTCATTTTTGTCTCCTTGATTTCGATAGGAAAAATTTCCCTTCCACCGCCGGAACCATGGCAGGAAGGGGATGCACCGGGCCGGGTTGTCCCGGCCCGGTGTCAGGGTTCAGAACATCAAACGGGACCCGAAGACGACCGAGAGCACACCGTTATCTTCACCGCTGGCGCGCAGAAGATCCGCTGAGCCGCCAAAGGATTCTTCGTAGTTGATGCCGATGTAGGGAGAGACCGCCCGGTCGATGAGGTCATAGCTGAGCCGCAGGCCAGCCTCGATTGTAACGCTACCAGCCGCTTGATCGTAGGCAAGGTCATCCTGCAGCGGCACTGTAAACTCCAGGTTCGGCACCAAGATCAGGCGGTTGGTCAACAGCGCCTCGTATTCGCCCTCCAAGCGCAAGAACGAATGTTCCGACAGGTACAGATCGGCGTCGATCTCGAACCATTGCGGCGCCAACCCCTTGAGGCCTAGCACAGCGTTGTAGCGGTCCGGCAAACCGTCCGGTGTGCTGGCTTGCACCCCAACCACCGCATCGAAAAAGGTAGACACCGGAAACTGCAGCCGCAGCTGGTTCTCCAGAGCTTCGAGCTCGCTCGATCCCTGAACCCGTTCCCCTTCGCTACGCCAGACGAGTTTCAGCTCATCAGTGCCGATCATGGCATCGAAATCCCAGACAAAGGCATCCTCACCGTCGCTTTGCCGGTATTCCAGTTGCTCGGCCTGAAAGCCGTAGATCAGCTGCTCTGCTTCGGCGGGGCCGGACCAAAGGGCCGCCGCGCCGACTGCGGCACAGGCCGCATTGCGTATTTTGCTCATGTTTACGTCTCTTTCTGATCTTTCCGGGTCAGGCCGGGCCGCCTTCGACGATTACTTTGCGAAACATGCCCGCGTCGGCGTGATAGGAGAGATGACAATGGAAGGCCCACTGGCCTGTCGCATCGACTTCGGTTTCGGTGTAGACAGTAGTGCCTGGCGCAATACTTACAGTGTGCTTGACGGGATCTCTGCGGCCCTTGCCGGTATCTAGGATCGTCCACATGCCATGCAGGTGCATTGGGTGGGCCATCATAGTTTCATTGACGAATTTAAAACGGACCCGTTCGCCGTACTTCAGTCTCAGCGGCTCGGCCTCGGACAACTTCTTGCCGTTGATCGACCATATGTAGCGCTCCATGTTGCCCGTGAGGCGCAGCTCGATCTCCCGTGTCGCGGGACGGTCCCTGTAGAGCGGTCGGCGGGCGCTTAGGTCATCATAGGACAGGAATTTTCCGCCGTTTGCTGCGCTAGGTGTCAACCCACTGCCCGCCGCATAAAAGCCCTCCTTTTCGCCAACCCTCACCATCTGATGTCCATTGTGGTTCAACCCGGTCAGCGCGCCCCGTTTGGATGCCTTGGCTCCGCTCATGTTGTGCTGGCTATGGTCCACGTCAGCCATCGGCTCTGCCCTGGCAGGGGCGGCCATCTCCTGCTGGCTGTGGTCCATTTCCCTCATTGACGAACCGCCAGAGGATGCAGGCATCTGGTGCTGACTGTGATCCATGCCCGGCATCATTATGATGCTTTCGGACATGCCAGTATCATTGCGCATCACATGGCTTTCCATACCCATGTGACCCATCATCCCGGCCATATCAGCCATCGTCAGCCGCGGTTTGGGCCGCATTTGGGGAACTGGCCCAGCCAGCCCCTCGCGTGGCGCCAGCGTCCCACGAACCATTGCGGTGCGCCCCATAGATTCCGCCACAATGCTGTAGGGACGGTTTTCCTTGGGTTGGACAACAACGTCATAGGTCTCAGCCACGGCGATACGGAGCTCATCCACTGTCACCGGCTTCACGTCATTGCCGTCGGCCTGAACCACGGTCATTTTCAGACCGGGCAGCCGAACATCGAAATAAGCCATCGCCGAAGAGTTGATGAGCCGAAGCCGGATTTTCTCACCTGGACGGAACAAGCCAGTCCAGTTCTGCGCTGAGCTCTGGCCATTAATCATCGGCGTAAAGCCCTGAACATCCTCGATGTCAGTCGGCATCATCCGCATCCGGCCCCACATCTTTCGGTCTTCTAACGCCGCCTTCAGGCCCATGCTGCCGGAATCCTGTATTAAGTCCTGCAGCGTGCGCTGCGAACGGTTGTAGTAATCCGCCGACATCTTGAGGTTCCGCATGATCCGCTTGCCGCGATGCGGATGGGTGTCAGTAAACTGCACCACATAATCGCGGTTTGCATGTATTGTCTCGCCGCCTTTCGGCTCGATAACGATGGCACCATAGGCCCCATCCGGTTCCTGGAAGCCGGAATGACTGTGGAACCAGTAGGTACCGGCCTGCACAACCGGGAACCTGTAGCTGAAAGTCTCGCCTGGCTTGATACCGTCAAAGCTGATCTTCGGCACCCCGTCCTGATCAAACGGTAAGATCAGCCCATGCCAATGAATTGAGGTGTCATTGCGCAGGTTGTTGGTCACATTGAGCGTGACCTCTTCGCCTTCGCTAAATCGAAGGATGGTCGGGATCTGGCTTTTGTTGTAGCCGACACCAGATTTTCGAAAGTCTCCAGCATCGATGCGGATTTTGTCCACGGTGATGTCATAGGTCCCGGCCTGAGCCATGGTGGCTGCAGACAGGGCAAGTGCGGCGCCGACAAAGGCCGTGCGCCAAGGTGCGATGGATAGCGTCGTCAGTCCTTTGGTCTGTTGAGATGTTGGTCTGGTAATCCCCTGCAAGCATCCGCAAATGCAGTTTCTTTGCGCGCTGGGTTCAGCCGATGCAGCGCTCACTCATAGAGCGGCGCAATTACGCACTGCTGCAGTCTTCAAGCAAAGGTAATGGCAAGCAGGGAGAGGGCAGGTGCTTTTGATCAGGTTTTGGGAGGTGGAAGGTGCGCTTCGAGTGCCACCGAAGCCAAGACAGAATCACTCAGGGCCACCGCCAGTTTTCCCGCCTTTTCGATTATGGAAACTTGCTGCCAAGGCTGCAATGCGGCCGACACCTCGCAGGCCGCTGCCTTGTGGCATAGGCCAGAGCTGGAATGGCTGTGCCACTGTGCCGCTTCATGCAGGGCAACAGGAACAACCTCAGCCTGATTTTCCACTTCTGTCGTCAAGGCCGCGAAAAGTGCGGACAGCGCTAGCAACAGTGCCAGCGTCAACGATGTCCACAGCTTTCCCGTTTTTGAGCGCATCAAACAGCTCCGTTTGCTTTCCCTATGGCTAGCTAGCCAGTGCGAGGCTCCACCTCAAGCATACATTTTGATACATTTGCGAACCGGGCGCGTTTTCGTTAATTCGCCGTAATACGTTCAGTACATTTGCGGCCTTTCTTAGCAGAGACCAATCATCGGTCGCTTATCAGAAATGAAAGACCGTTGAGAGCGCACATGAATCGCAGAGACCGTCGCTATGATGCCGACAGGTTTCCGGAAACACCGAACGACAAAAGGCTACGCTCCCGTATCCCTGACCGAAAATAGCGTAAGAAAACGGTGAAGTGCGACAAGCACCGCAATCGGATCGAGATTATATTTGCAGGCTGAAGGATTGGCGGCGCGTCGCTACCCGCTATGACCACTGCCCCAAGGTGCTCCTCTCGACCATCGCTCTCGCCGCACTCGCCATCTATTAACTATGTTCCCGCCCTTACAAAGTTGAATCGAGAAACCCGTTGCATACACCCGAAAGGTAATATCAGAAAATTGAAAAGGGAGAGATATCTCCCCCTCTCCTACACTCTCAATCAAAAAATTTACTCTAATTTTTTGAGTGTATTCCCCTTTCTTCTTCATCAAGAGCGGCTTCATGCGTATCTCCATCAGCAGCCTCATGAGCCGCGCCGTGAGCATCGCCATGGGTGTCATTATGCACACCAAGACCAGAGACCCACAGATAAGCAACAATCAATAAAACGAAAAAAACGGCCGCAATAACACCGCTCCCCAGGGGGCGCTGTTGCACAAATCGGGGTCTGAGCGTGGTTCCCCTTTCCCCGGACGGACCTATCCTACGGCCACAGTGACGGGTATGCCGAGCGCGGTGTAGCCGTTCAGCACGGCGATGCGAAC
>NZ_JAXGFR010000042.1:0-10326 GCF_041008775.1 Pseudophaeobacter sp. C1-32P7
ACCCGCCGCTCAGCCCAGATCGCCTCAGGCCCCTTCGGAAAAATGATCTTCGCGATGCCGCATGAGTTCCCGGTTCGTTCGCACGAGCCGGACAATAATGTCACTTTTATGCAGTGACCCCAGAGGCGAACCTGCGCACCATACCGAGGCGATGAGACCATGTGTTGTTATCCGCACTGCCGTAGTTCGCTTTCCAGTCGAGGAACAAGGGCGTCGTGATTCGATCGAACCCATTCTCATCGCCATAGTTGGCGAACTTGCGCAGGACCCGTTCGTCAAAGGAGAGAACAAACCCCATCGAGCGCCGCAGGGCCAGATATTCATCAAGTCTTTGGGAAAGCGTCTTCATTGGGCGTCTCCCGAAGTTGGCCAAGGCCGCGAGATCGAGCGCAGGGCATCAACATCATGCTGCGCATAGATCGTTGTGGTCATCGCCGACCTGTGGCGCAGAACGTCGCCGATCTCGGCCAACGAAGCACCTTTTCGCAGCATGTCGGTGGCCAGGCTGTGCCTGAGAATGTGGCTACCGACATAGGCTTGTGGTGGACTGATACCGGTTGCGTCATAAGCATCCCGCAATATCCAGCGCAGGATTTGTGCGTCCTTGAACCTCTTGAACGGCGGTTTGACGGAGACGAACAGCGCCCGATCCGGACCTCGGCGCTCATGCTTGATGTAATCAACAATTGCCTCGCCAACTTCCGGCGACATTGGCATTCGGTCGTGCAATTGCCTCTTGCCACGGATCAGGATTTCTCCGGCCCGCCAGTCGATATCATCCAGTTCAATGGCCGTAACTTCCGGCGCTCGAAGGCCAAGCCGGGCGATCAGCATAAGCATCGCATAGTTGCGTCGGCCCGTTTTCTTGTGGCCGCGCACCACCTCGATGAGACGATTGACCTCTTCCGGCTCAAGATATCGCGGAATGCCGGTTGGTTTGGGTTGGCGCGCCTTTGGCACGGCGGCGCTCAAGTTGCGCTCGGTCTTGCCGCTCCAGAACAGGAACTGGAAGAGATTGCGAAGATGCGATGGGCCTGTCTTGTCCCGCGGCGCGTTTTGCTTCTCGCGCAATCGAAGTATGAAGCCCGTGATGTCGTCGGGCTTGATGCTATTGAGATCACCTAGACCGGCACCGAACTTCGCTGTCAGGAACCGATCAAAGAACCGCAGGCAATGGTAGATGGTCTCCTCGGAGAGGCCGCGTTGGACGCGAAGATAGGACTCGTAATCACGTTTTAGGACTGCCCTGGGCGACATGTCGAGCGGCGGCTCAGAGCGCGGCGGTGCGCCCGCGTGTTCGATCAGATAATCCCTGAACCGGTTGAGTCGGTATCGACAGTGCTTTTTGTCCTTTGCTGATGCAGCTTTGATGATCGGGACCGCAAGCTCGTCCATGATGTCATCTGTAAGATCAGCAGGACTGAGCTTGGCCGACAACAGGGCTTCACAGAGCGCCAGAGCATTTGACTTGTACTTGGCTATCGAACCTTTGCTGTATCCCTCATCTTCGATGCGCTCGCCGAAGAACTTCGCATATTTGATCAGGTCTGGCAGAGATTGGTCTGCGCGTGATGGCTTCGTTTTCATAAGCATTTCCTTCAGTTGGTTGAAGGTCGTGCTTATGGCAGCTCTCCGAACCGGACGTTCAAAACGCAGGCAAGCACAGTCACCATGCGGAATTTGGTTGGGCGGTGGTTATTGATTGGAGCAACACCTGTCATATAGCTCGTCCAGAAAGGGCGATTTGCCGTCGAGATATTCGGCAATGCCCGTTTGATTTTGTTTTTCGAGACTTAGCTTCAAAGTTGCATAAGCGGCTCGGTCCTCAGCGTTCGATCGCAGGTGATCGCGTATTTTGAGCATCCTCGTAACTTGCGGATGCCCTTGTATGCAGACATGCAACTTGTGGGTTCGCACGCCATCCACATCGCGTTTAAAGAAGTGGTGGCCTTGGACCAGATCACCGCCGCGCCTATAGTCCAAGTAACTCAGCTTATCCTGCCAAATTTCTAGAGGTTCACTGTCTGTAACAATCACCAAGACGTCAATCTCAGGTTTTGCCGCCAAGCCTTCGACAGCGGTACTACCGACGTGATGGATGGAAACCAGTCGGCTGGCGAAGATCGGTCGAAGGCGCTTGGCTTCGATCTCAAATTCAAGCGGCCAGCGGTTGTTGTACTTCGTGATCTTCCTCGTAAGGGGCATTCTGCGACCCTAATCCTAGAAGGGCTGTTGCTAAAGGGGTTCTCTGATTGCAGTTTCGTCAAGGGCAGCGTTTATGCCGTGTCTGGTCGCCAAAATCCCTACAAAACATCAGGTTTTGGAGATCGGCGCGGCATAATCCAAAACTCGGCATTATGGGTCTTATGCCGACATCGGCATAAGGCCCACTGGTGGCAGCATGTCGGATCGACATCGGGTCTGCTGTTCAGCCTCAGCTACCTTGCTCAATGTCACTCAAGCATGGGTGAGCTCAAGGAGGTGCTCGCCTCAGTCGGTGCCAAAAAGCCCCTGAAAGGCTATACGGATCAGATTCTTCTAAAAGAAGGGCACTCCGCGCAGGCAAAGCTCGCGCAGGCCAATACGGCCGTGAACAACGCTCTCGATGTCGAATACTACAAGTACTACGCCTATGAGCCCCGCAAACACGTCCATTGGATGATCAAGGAGAACCACTTCGAGTCAGTGGGGCACGGCTATTTTGTCGTCTACCATCAGCTCGTGGGAATGATCGCTGATACGATCGACCCGGAGTTCAAAATCCTGCCCAAGACCTCTAAATGGCAGGCCGAGGAGCAGCGTCTGAATGCCGCTCAGCATGAAGGGTTTTACTGGGGCTCTCCGGTTCGGCTGCCTGCAACAGGTTTGCGCGCGATTTATGAGGGGCAGGCAAGATTCATCCAGCTACAATTCCTGCACAACACGCAGCAGGAACCGCTCTCATGCACCGAGCTGCGCGACATGGGATACTTCTCAGGGATCTACGTCGAAGCATTCGAGCGCTTCCTCGAACTGGCAGAAGCCGAATGGCCGGAGCATATGGATGATCCGTTGATAGGTCTGTTCTTGCTTGTATGCGACCTGTCGATCAATCCTACGCGTGGGTTGCCCCTAGAGGTGACGAGTTTTGAGGATCTGATTCTTGACGTAGATGTTGGCGTCCGCTTCACGAGGCTTTGCCTTAGCGTGAAGGAGCTGCCGCACCTCAAGCGGTCCATCACTGAATACTCCAAAGAAGAGTACATCGCCGTATCCGAGGAGCTGACAAGCAATGTGGGCTACGATCACCCCATGGAGGGGCTGAGTGCTGTCTTGAAGTGGCATGAAAACGCTCCGGGCCTTCCCAAGCTTATGGAGGAGTATCGCTCGTTTGAGTACGAGCCCATGAATCTTCCAATCAGGGTGTTCCTCTCGCACTTTGTTGCGCTGTGCCAAGATAAGTTCGAGCGCCCCGAGTTCTTCTGCTGGCCCGGCGCCTATTTGGCGGGCGACAAGAACACGAGGGGCGTGCGCGACATATGGCTGCGCCATCTGTCGCTGTTCAGTGACCGGGGTGACAAGGATGGGGTTTATCCTAGGAGTTGGCCACACCGTACGGAAAAGGCCGTCATGGATACTTTTCATGGCTTCTACGGCATGATGCCTCTCTATGATCTGACCAGACAGTGGCTCCTTAAAGACGGCCCCTTTGCCTTCGATTTCCGTTGGTTGTTCGAGAACTACGATCAGACGCAAGCGGAGGCGTGGGGTAATGAAACATTTAAGAAGGTCTATGGAGTTACTCTAGACGACTTTGAAATCGTTCGATGATCAGTGCTGAACCTAGTCGTTTCTGTAGGAGTTTCAGATGACCACGTCACCAGTTGTTCTGTGAGCGCCACGCTGCACTGCCCCCAGTCGGCGTCCCGCTCTTCTCGACGCCGATGTCCACACGACTTGCAAAAACACTTGCCTCTTCACTGCCCTAGCCGCTTTGCCCTTTCTGCCATTCGGACCACTTGCGCGCTGGCCGTGACCGCAGCACTCCGCACGACTGCGGGGCTCTGCGATACGCCTCGTCCAATAGCCTCGCCAGTTGTCAACGCACCGATCCGCGACCTCCCTTTGACGCCGGCCGTGTTTAAGAGCCCGCGCATAATTCCTGTCGATCCAGCGACAACGGCGGGAGCGGCCGCCACCATCAGGTTCCCGGAGATCCCCCGCACAATCAGGGGCGTTGCCGCGACGAAGCCCTTGGCCAAGAAAACCATGACGAAGAACGGCACCAGCGAGCCGATGTTGGTCGCGGAGTTCGGATCACCGAGCTGGGCCAGCAGCGAATTCGCCATGCCGACGACGGTAGAGAACATTGCTGCGATTACGATGGGGTAGAAGGCATAGCTGACTGTCGTCGAGACCCATCTGTGGAAGAAATCCTTGGTCGCGTCAAAGAGCGACAGTGCGATCATGATCGGAGCGAGGCCAAGCATGAGTGTCAGCATCATCTTGGCGAAGATGAGTACGATGCCGGTCATAAAGCCGAGAAGGCTGAGGAGCACCAGGCCAATGCCGCCGAGGATCGCTCCGGTCATCCAGTTGAGGTTGTTGCCGATAGCGTTAAGGTATTGGCTGAACTCTGTAATCAGTCGGTCGAATTCGGCTGCGAAATAGGTAGCGCCCGCCCCGCCGCCCCCGACTGATGAAATCAGTGCGCCCGCCACATAGTCGAGCCCACCAATGACTGCATTTGCGACAGCGTTGAAGTTGGCCCAGTTGAAAGCGAAGACCCCTATCAGCATCAGCTTGATCAGGTACCAGAAGAAACTTGCCCCATCCATGCTGCGGAACTGGAATGCCATGTTCATGCAGACGCCGATC
Source organism: Pseudophaeobacter sp. C1-32P7 (assembly GCF_041008775.1). Taxonomy (NCBI): domain Bacteria; kingdom Pseudomonadati; phylum Pseudomonadota; class Alphaproteobacteria; order Rhodobacterales; family Roseobacteraceae; genus Pseudophaeobacter; species Pseudophaeobacter sp. C1-32P7. Next base: position 4,858 of record NZ_JAXGFR010000042.1, read on the forward strand.
AGCGAAAGCGTGACCATCAGCAGGACGATCGTGCCGGTATTGCTCGCCACGGTCCCGAACTGGGACTCGGCCGCATCGGCGAGGAAGCCGTCGGCGGTTCCAACCATCCAGCTGACGATGCTCATTACCAGTTGCCTTGCGCTTCGCAGATATCCTGGACGGCGCGGGCGATCTGGTTCTGTTCGTTGCGGAGGGCCAATTGGGCTTGAGTGTGCTCCGCTTGGGTGTTGCTCGCGAACTGTTCCTCGTACTCGGTCGAAGCGGCATCCCAAGACGGGAAGCGCACATCACAGCCGCAATCGCCACTTTCGTTGATCGTCTCCCATGACCGCAACTCGTAGAGACGCATCAACGTCAGCGCCTTGTAGGCTTCCCGCGGATTGATTTCGTCCATCCAGGTCGGGCGCGCCGGACGATCGTTGCAAATCCGGTACTTCTGAGGCGACATATCGACCGTGAGATCGTTTGAGATCGGAGGCGAAGTCTGCGCCACAAGTGGGCCCGCAAGGGCGGCAAGCATGACTGCGAGGATTGGTTTTCGCATCTGGGGGGTCCTTTTTTACTCAGCGGCAACGGAGGGGCTCTTGTTGCCTCTGCCGTCGACCGTGTCGAGGTTCAAATCTGTGGTTTGACCCGGCAGGAAGAACTCGGTGATTCCGCGCGCGCCTTCATGGCGGCCTGCCTGAATGATCACGTCGATCGAGCCCTCAATATAATCGATCATGTCGGCATAGGTCATCGGCACATCCGTTTTCAGGGCAGCGATGGCGAGGCGACGAACAGCAAGTTGTGGGGTCTCGGCATGGAGCGTAGTCAGCGATCCACCGTGGCCGGTATTGATTGCCTCGAGAAACGTCATCGCCTCGCGCCCGCGGACTTCGCCTAGGACGATCCGGTCAGGTCGCATGCGAAGCGTTGAGGCCAAGAGCACATCGGCACTGCGGGCATCCGTGTCCCGGTCCGCGATCAACGTCACGGCATTGGGCTGCTCGGGGCGCAGCTCGGCCGCCTCCTCGATAGTGATGATCCGCTCTTCGGGCGCGATCAGCGAAAGGATCTTGCGCGCCGCGACCGTTTTGCCGGTCGATGTACCGCCCGAAACGATCATGTTGAGCTTGTTCTCGACGCAGAAGCGCAGCGCGGCGTCGATGTCGCCGGAGGCAACCACATTGCGCAGCGCGGCGTTTCGTTCGCGCCGCAGACCTTCGAGGCTGCGCTCCTTTCCATAGAGGAAGCCGAGCCGGATTGCCTCCAGCGGCAGGGAGGAGAAGAACCGCAACGATATTGAAAACCCGCCCTCGACTGCCGGCGGCTGGATCACCTGCGCGCGGATCGGGCGATCTCGATATAGGATCGAGACCGAGACAATGGGCTTCTTCGTGCTGAGCGTCGTCGAGGCGGCCGAGGCGATCTGGTTGCCGAGGTCCTTGATCTCGGTCTGGCTCAGCGGGCTGCCGAGACCTCGCATGAAGTGATCGCCCTGGAATTCGCCCCAGACTTGTCCGTCGGGATTGATGCAGATCTCGATCGTGTCGTCGCGCAGGATATCGGGGCCGAAACGGTCGAGCGACGCTTCCAGATAACTTGCAGCCATGTCAGAAAATCTCGAGGTCACGATCAACCATAACCGTGACCCGTGTACCCTGATCGACATGTATCACTGGCCGGATCGACAGATAGTCCTGCATCACGCTTTGCGTGCTATCGCGCAGGTCGGTGCCGACATCACTCGCAACATCGGCCGCCGCCTCGCTGTCGATTTGACCCGCTGCAGCTGCAGGCAAGGCGCCGATCAAGGAGATCAGCGCGGCGGAGCCGAACGCCCTCGCGAAACGGGTGTCGACAAACCCGGTGGTGCCAGTACGGCCGAGTTCGTCTCCACCGAAGGCGCTGATCTGCACGGTCTGATTGTCGGGCAAGATGATCCGGTCCCATGCCACCATGACGCGCGATTGGGCGAGTGCGACATCGGAGCGGTAGCGCCCGATCAGCCGCGCCCCTCGCGGGATCAGGATACGCGTTCCATCGAAAGAATGGACGTCTTCCGAGACGATGGCGCGGATCGCGCCGGGCAGTGTGCTGTCGAGAGCCGTCTCAGTCACAGCCTGAATCATGGTGCCCTGAACAACCGTGTTCGATGGGTTCGCGATCACTTCGGCACGTGTCACCTGTGCAGGTTGCGCGCCCGAACGAACAAAGGCTTCATCTGCATTCAAACGTGCGGCTTCCAGCGTGTTCTCCCTATCCGCACCCGCGCCCATCCCGGAGAACGCGATCATAGGAGACGCGATACGCTCTGCGCGGGCCTCGGCTTCGGCTGCGCGCCGCCTTTCGAGTTCGGCCAGCCGCAATTCTTCTTCACTTGGTCCCAATGAGGTCGGCTCTGGTGGCGCAAGCCGTGCAAGTTCCAAGTCCATTCGGAGCTGATCCAATTCGCGATCCCGCTCTGTCAGCTGCCGCTCGAGGGCACGCTGAGCCTCGGCGGATGCTTCCTGTAAGGTGGCAATTTGCGCCGTCAGGTCCGCAATCGCCTGCTCCGCCCCGCTATCCGCGGCCTCGGCCGGTCTTGCGCGCAGGTCCTCGAGTTCCGCTCTCAATGTCGCAAGACTTTCCATCAGCGCGAGTTCCGACTCGCTCGGACCTGTGTCCGCAGGCGGGGCTTGGCTGGGCTGCGGGGCAGAAATCGGCGCCAGATCTCCGAATCCGGGGCCGCTGGTCTGGAACTCCTCCGGCGCGGCGGTCGCCATTGGTGCTTCTGCTGACGGCTGCAGGGCAGCCCATGCCAGACCGCCTGCTGCCGCGATGCCGACGACCCCAAGGATCGCGGCAAGCGGCGCAGGCCGCTTGCTTGCCTTCGCTTTGCCTGTCGAGCCTTCGAGAGCCGCGAGGCGCGCGGCGAGGTCTTCCGTACCTTCGGTCATGATGTGGCCTGTCCTGCGTCCTGGACGCAAACCACCTCTTCGCCAAGGCGAAGGACCCATTGTCGGTCGACGCCGGACACGCGGATGACGCCGTCACTCAAGGCCTGGCTGTTCACCGCGCGTTCCCTGCCGTTCGAATATCGGAAGATGGCGGGCACCGGCGCGTTCCGTGCAAACCGGAAATACGTGAAGGTACCATCATCCCAGATGGCCGTCGGCGTGAACTCTTCTCGGGCACTGACCGCATAGTTCGCGTTCGGCGCATCGGCCGCAACCGCCCTGGCGGGTTGCACACGGTTTTCAGGATAGCGGAACTGCACGACATAATGCGGCGTCTCCCGGGCTTCGACGACATGGAAGTAGTAGGAGCGGCGGTTGGTGTAGACGGTGATGTTGGTGGCGACGCCAGATGCTGTCGGCTTGATGGCGAAGGCACGGCCACCCGGGACACCGTCGAATTGAAACCCGACCGTATCGCCGGCGATGATCGAGCGGATGGTTTCACCCTCACCGAATTCGACTGTGGTGACGCGGGTCAGAGTCGTGACGACACGGTAAACTTGGCCTTCAGTCCAGGTCGCGACGCGCACGCGATTGTCATGAGAGCCTGGGCGGGGCGTAGTTTCGGCCAAAGCAGTCGTTCCCGCGAACGCGAGAATACTGGCGGCCAGCAGCGCAGAGATTGGAGTGCGAGTCATTCGGAACGGTCCGATCGGATGGCATATTGGGTGACGGTGAAACCGAAAGGGTTTTGCCAGACATCGTCGATCGCGCGGGTCCGCTCGGGCCGGAATTCGAACATCAACGTGGCAGTGAACGATCCATCCTGTACCCCCTGCGGGCTTGTCAGGCGCTTTCTGAGCCGCACCTGGGCGCGGTTATCGCCAATAAGGGTGATCGATGCGATCTCAACGGCCATCTCGGCTGCCGCCCCATATCGCGTCGGCGGATAGCTCTCCTGCCCCGATGTCCACATCGCGCGCATGTTGGCCTCGGCCGATCCGGAAGACTGTGCGAGGACACGGCGGACACGAAGATCGTTGTCGAGCTGGTTGTAGGTCTCGCGGTCGAGAATGTAGCGGTAGATTTGCGCTTCGATCACGGCAGGACGTTCGGCAAGCGACACGGTTTCAACCGTGGCATTGGGGAGCGCCAGCCCGGTCGCGGGATCGTAGGGCACAACCACGGGAGGCGGCGTCTCGACCATCAGCGCGACAGCCGCAGCCGTCAAACAGCCGAATACGCCAAAGCCTGCCCCGGAAATGCCGATCATCCGCCAAAGCTGTTCCCGGCGCAGGGCACCGTAGACAAGTTCCTCTTCAACGAGCTCGCGCGCAGTCATCACCCCTGCCCCACTCATGGCTCAAGATCCGGCAAGGTGAAGTCCATGTAGCGGCGTTCTTCGGCAACGGTGGCGGCGTCAACCACGCCTGCATTGCCAGCGCCTAGGGTTTGGATCGCTTCCAGCTCCCACATCCGGGTCATGGCGATGGCGAGTTCCGCCGTGACGCGTGTGTTATGATCCATCGAGGCTTTGAGATCTTCCATGTCGGGGATCATCTCGACCAGACGTTCCACCCGTTCGAGAGACTGTTCCGCCTCTGCGTGGCTGTTCTGCGCCGCCGCCGACATCACAGCACCTGTGGTTGCCCGCGTGGCCACGCCTTCGGCGCCCGGATTGCCGCTGGTGGCGATCTCGCGGAGTGAATCATCGTCGAACCCGGCGCTTGCCAGCGCCTGTTCCATCTGCGTGCGCATGGGCCCGGCATTGGGCCCGATGAGGGCGCTCCAATCGCCCGCCTGGATGCCTCGGATCAGGCCGGGGATGTTTTTGATGTTGGCCTCAAGCAAGGTGTCGAGGTCCCCGCCCATGGCAAGTCCGAGGATGCTGCGCGGCCCGGTGAGCGAGGCATACATCTCGTTCAGCTGATCGAGTTGGCTTTGCAGCATGTCCAGTTGCTCCAACGCATTGTCCAGCAGATCGGTCTGGATCCCGAAATCCTGCAGCATCTGCTGAAGCTGGCGGATTTCCTGGGCGATGTTCTGGGTGTCGACCGTGGGCACGCCCTGAGCGGTGACGGGCCCCGCGAGGGCGGTGGCCAGCGCGAGGGTCGCGGCGGTGGTAGTGAGGGAACGGTACAAGCGCCGGATCATCGCAATGTCTCCTGGGTGAAATCCATGAATTGCCGCTCGGCAGCCTGGGCCGCCGCCAATGCGATCTGTTCCGCACTGAGTGGCTCGGTTCGGGCGGCCTTGATCCGGGTCCGGATTGCGACCAGCCGGGCCAGTTCGGCCCGGGCATAGGTGTTGAGCGCGATGGCCTCGTGGAGATCCTCGGTCTCACCGATGCGGGTGATGATGTCCTGAACCCGCAGGGCTGCGGCCCGGACCGAAACCAGCGAATAGTCGCCATAGACCCCGGCGCCATGGGCCGAGAGGCTGAAACTCGCGTTGGCGAGGAGCACAGGGTCGATGGTGCCGAGCGCATCGATGCCGCCCACGGCCGCGAGGTAGCTGTTGTACTGCTGCGGGATCACCACGACATAGT
>NZ_JAXGFR010000043.1:0-9427 GCF_041008775.1 Pseudophaeobacter sp. C1-32P7
TCAAGAACCACAAGTGGACCAACATCAAGGAACAGGTGGACATGATCGAGATGCCCTCGGGCAACCGCATCATCCTTCTGTCCGAAGGGCGCCTGTTGAACCTTGGCAATGCCACCGGCCACCCGTCGTTTGTGATGTCGGCTTCCTTCACCAACCAGGTTCTGGCGCAGATCGAGCTCTGGACCCGCGGTGAGGAGTATAAAAACGAGGTCTACATCCTGCCCAAGCATCTGGACGAGAAGGTCGCGCGTCTGCATCTGGAACGCATCGGCGTCAAGCTGACCACGCTCAGCGCGGAACAGGCCGCCTATATCGGCGTTACCCCCGAAGGCCCCTTCAAGCCGGAACACTACCGTTACTGACCGGCCCTACAGCAGAACACCACAAAGCCCCCGCAAATCATGCGGGGGCTTTTTTGTTTTGGCTTCAATAGGGCGCAGAAACTGCGAGATGACGTTTGGTCGAAACCGGAAAGACGCGGGATAAGGCTCTGACAAGGTGACGACGGCTGGTCTAGGCTGATCCTGGTCCCTGTGGCTTTGCACGCCGCTGGACCGGGAGGAACAGGGGAGGCAGCCATGAGCGACCAAAAGACACAATTCCGGACCTGCAATATATGCGAAGCCATGTGCGGGTTGATCGTCACGCATACCGACACCGAGGTCGTGTCGATTAAGCCCAACCCGGATGACCCCCTGTCGCGGGGGCATATCTGCCCCAAGGCGATTGCCCTGCAGGATTTCCGCACCGACCCGGACCGGGTGACCACGCCGTTGAAAAAGGTGGACGGTCAGTTCGTGCCAGTGTCGTGGGAGGAGGCGCTGGAATATGCCGCAACCCGGATCGAAGAGGTGCAGGAGGCCCACGGTAAGGACGCCGTGGGGACCTATCTGGGCAACCCCAACGCGCATAAGTTCGGCAACCTCCTGACCCTGCCGCGGCTGGTCAAGGCGCTGGGGACGCAGAACCGCTATTCCTCGGCCACGGCGGATCAGATCCCGCATCACGTTGCCTCGATCCACATGCTGGGCCATCCGATGCTGATCCCGGTGCCGGATGTGGACCGCACCGATTTCATGCTGATCATCGGCGGCAATCCCCTGGTATCAAACGGGTCGATGATGACCGCGCCGGGATTTGGCAAGCGGATGGAGGAGCTGCACGCGCGTGGCGGACGCAGCGTGGTGGTGGACCCCAGACGCACCGAAACCGCCGAGAAGGCCAGCGCACATCTGTTCATCCGCCCCGAGACTGATGCCTTCCTGCTGCTGGCGCTGATCCATGAAGTGTTTGCCGCAGGTCTGGACCGTCCCGGCACGCTTAACCCGGTTGTGCGGGGCGGCGATGCGCTGAAACAGGCGGTGCAGCCGTTCACGCCGGACCTGGCGGCAAAAATGACCGGTATCGACGCAGATACTATCCGCTCTCTAGCCCATGATTTTGCCCGCGCCGGTTCGGCGGTATGCTATGCGCGCATGGGGGCCTCGACACAAAGCTTTGGTACCCTGTGCCAATGGGCCAGCAATGCGCTCAATATCATCACCGGCAATTTTGACAGCCCGGGCGGCGCCATGTTCACCACCCCAGCGCTGGATTACGTGGGTATGACCAGCCGCAAGGGTCGCGTGCGCAGCTATCCCGAGAAACGCTCGCGGGTGTCCGGACAGCCGCTGTATAACGGTGAATTCCCTGTCTCGGTCCTGGCCGAGGAGATGGAAACTCCGGGCGAGGGGCAAATCCGGGCCATGGTCACCGTGGCAGGCAATCCTGTGCTGACTGCGCCCAACGGGCTGCGCATCGGGGCGGCGATGGAGCAGCTGGATTTCATGATGTCGATTGATCTGCACATCAATGACACCACCCGCCATGCCGATCTGATCCTGCCCGCCACCGTGGCGCTTGAAGAGTACGTTTATGATATGGTGTTCCACAGTTTTGCCGTGCGCAATACCGCTGCCTTTGCCGAGCCGGTGTTTACGCCGCCCAATGACAACCCGCAGGAGTGGGAAGTCATCGCCCGGCTGGCCGCGAGGTTGAGTGGCAGCAACAGCATCGGCCCTTCGCCGGTTGAGACGCTGACGGCGCTGTTGCCGCGCGGATACCACGGCGATCGGGTGACGACAGACGCGATGCTGGGCGCTGAGACCGGAGCGATTGATCTGGGGCCGCTCGTTGAAAGCCTTGCCGATCGGCTGGAAACGCCGGATGGCAAGCTGGATCTGGCGCCAGAGGTGTTCCTTGCTGACTTGCCGCGACTGCTGGCCTTTGAGCCGCCGGTCAGCGATGATTACCCGCTGCTGATGATCGGGCGTCGGCAGGTACGCAGCCACAACAGCTGGACACAGAACAGCCAGCGTCTGGTGAAGGGCCGCAACCGCTGCACGGTGCAGATGCACCCCGCCGATGCGAACCGGCTGAGCATCGAGGACGGGATGGACGTTGCGGTGCACAGCCGTGTCGGGCAGGTCACCATGCCGGCCGAGGTGACGGATGAGATTGCACCGGGGGTGGTGTCTATCCCGCAGGGCTGGGGACAGCGACAGGGGAAACTGATGACGGCGACCCGGGTTCAGACCGTCTCGATCAATGATCTGACGGATGACACCCGGATTGATCCCATCAGCGGCAATGCGGCCTTTAACGGGGTTCCGGTGGCGGTGAAGGCTATCGCATAGGCGACAGAGCAGGCGGTATCCGGGGCCTTTTCTCGGGGGCTGGGCCCCGGTCTCGGACCACAGGCCAATCTGATTGGGGATACCTCGAGAAAAGGGCTGTCAAATGCACAAAAGGATAGGTGCTGCTCCCTTTCTGGCCCTTTGTATCCGTTCAGTACATGTCGCCGCCAAAAGGGGAGTGCTGGCTGAACGATTGCCCATGGTCCCCTAGATTGACTCAAACCCGCTCAAAATAAAGATTGGTTTATATCGAAATCGAACGGTTTTTTAACCGGTTTTTATTCAAGCGGAAGGACGGTCTGCAATGATACAGAACCTGCTCGGACGGAAGAAAAAGGCAACGCGGCAAGAAAGAATTCTGTCCGAAATCGACCGGCTGATCTCATGGAAGAAATTGGCAGCCTGCGCTGAAACTTGCCTGGATGAAGCGCCCGACTGCATCAGGGTAAACCGGAATTCGTTGGAAAGCCTGGTTCGTATCGAAGTTCTGCACCGGTGCTTTGGCATTTCCCGCAGCGACCTGATGGTAACTGGGTCCGAGACACCAGAACAAGACGGCGCGACCGCTCTGTGCGATTCCCGGCCCGTCCTGAACGAAGACGACGTCGAAAACTTTTACAAGATTATCGCGGATTGCAGCAAACAGGACGAAATCATCAACGAGCTTGGCGCCCAGTTGGCCAAGGTTGGCGTGAGCCTGAAACAGCCGGTGTCCCTGTCACCGTCCTGAAAAACGTCAACAATCTGCCCCCTGCCGTCAGCCGCAACAGAATGTGGGCACGGCGGGTGATCGGCGTAGCGCGGTTGACGCCAAGCGAGGCTTATCGCTGCCCCGCGCTGACCGCATACCGGCCAGATCACAAGATAGCTATACATTCGGGTCTGAATGCCCTATACGCGGCCAATTGTCGGCACCGGCGCAGCATTTTGCGCCACCTCCCGAGCCGCCTCCGCTCCTATAGAAAAAAGCAGACCTTCCTTTGAAACAGACACTCGCTATGGCGCTGGAGCGCCGTGGATATGACAAACTTACTCCCGTTCAGGAGGCCGTGACCGATCCGGCCCTGGGCAGCGCGGACCTGTTGGTTTCGGCGCAGACCGGTTCGGGAAAGACCGTCGGATTTGGCCTCGCCATTGCCGGGGCCATTCTGGGCGATGAAGACCGTTTTGGCTCGGCAGCTTTGCCGCTGGCGCTGGTGATTGCACCGACCCGCGAACTGGCCCTGCAGGTGAAACGCGAACTCAGCTGGCTCTATGGTGAGGCCGGTGCAACTGTCGCCTCCTGTGTGGGCGGCATGGACATGCGGGATGAGCGCCGGGCGCTGGACCGGGGCGCTCATATCGTTGTCGCCACCCCGGGCCGTCTGCGCGACCATATCATGCGCGGGTCCATCGACCTGTCCGAGCTGCGCGCAGTGGTGCTAGACGAAGCCGATGAAATGCTCGATCTCGGTTTCCGTGAGGATCTGGAGTTCATTCTGGGTGAGGCCCCGGAAGAACGCCAGACGCTGCTGTTCTCTGCCACGGTTCCCCCGGCAATTGCCCAGCTTGCAAAAAGCTATCAGCGCGATGCCATGCGGATCACCACCGTCGCCGAGAAATCGCAGCACAGCGATATTGAATACCACGCTATGGCAGTGGCGCCGCGCGACGATGAAAACGCCATCATCAACGTGCTGAGGTTCTACGAGGCACCCAATGCCATCGTGTTCTGCAACACCCGCGCCATGGTGAACCGTCTGGTGACACGCCTGTCGAACCGTGGCTTTTCGGTCGTGGCCCTGTCGGGTGAGCTGTCACAGTCCGAACGCAGCCATGCCCTGCAGGCCATGCGCGACGGGCGTGCCCGCGTCTGCGTGGCCACTGATGTGGCGGCGCGCGGGATCGACCTGCCGAACCTTGATCTGGTGGTGCACGCCGAATTGCCCTCCAGCCACGAAACCCTGCTGCACCGTTCCGGCCGGACCGGTCGCGCCGGTCGCAAGGGCGTCAGCGCGCTGATCGTGCCTCCGAAAGCCCGCAAAAAGGCCGAGCGCCTGTTGAAAATGGCCAAGCTGCAGGCCGAATGGGGCAACGCGCCCTCGGCCGAGGCCGTGTCGGAACGCGATGGCGAACGTATGCTGGCAGATCCCGCCTGGCACGAAGCCGTCAGTGACAGCGAACAGCCCATGGTGACGCAGCTGAGCGAAGCCTTCTCGGCAGAACAACTGGCCGCAGCCTATCTGCGGCTGTGGCGCAGCGCGCGCTCTGCCCCTGAAGAGCTCTCCGAAGCAAACGCCAAACCTGAGCCGCGCGAACCCTTTGGTCCCAGCGTCTGGTTCTCGATCGCCGCAGGGCGCAACGAAGGCGCCGATCCGCGCCGGTTGCTGCCGATGCTGTGCCGGGCCGGCAACATCACCAAATCCGATATCGGTGCCATCCGCATCCAGCAGGACGAGACCTTTGCCGAGATTCGCGAAAGCAGCGCAGCCGGATTTCTGGCGGCGCTTGGCACCGAGATGGTGCTGGACGATGGCACCAAGCTGACGCAACTGGACAGCCCGCCGAACATCCCCGCCGGACGTCCCGCAGGCCGCCCCGGTGGCCCCAGAAAGTTCGACGGACCGAAGCCGGGCGGAAAACGTCCGCATCGTGGTCAGGATTCCCGCCCGGATGACCGGCGCGGTGAACGGTCCTATGACAAGCCAGGCTTCGACAAATCCGATGGTCCGCGCAAACCCCGCGCAAACAAATCGGACCGGGACGAGCGTCCCCGTCACAAGAAGCACGAGGCCGCCGCCCCGCGCGAGCCGAACGCTGTGGTGACCCCGCGCAGCAAGCCTGCCAGTAAACCAGCAGGCAAGCCCGGCGCGGGCGATGCCAGCAAGAGCCTGCGCAAAAAGGACGGCGGCAAACCGCATTTCGCAACCCGCGGCCCCAAGGGACCGCCGCCGCCAAAGGGCAAGCCGAACAGCAAGAAGAACAAGGCCCGTGCGGCCCTGGCCAAGGCGGGAAAAGGCGGTTCCGCAAAACCCCGTCGGCCTAAAAGCTGATCTGAGATGACATCAGGGCAAAGCGCAGTCTTTGCCCTGATTTACAGGCTCAACGCATCTGGTGTTTGCGCAGGGCGCGGAACAGGAACATCAGGATCAGTGACAAGAAGAACAATCCAAAGAAGTCACCGATCAGGTAAACGAAGTAATCCTGGGGCGGGCTTTGGAAGGCCAGATTGCTGAGCACCGAAGACACCACGGAAACCAGAAATCCGGCAAACATGATGCTGGCCCAGCGTGGCCTGCGGCCGGAATAAGGCGACAGATCCCATCCGGCCAGTTTGATCAGGTGAAAGACGGCCGACGGAACAAGAACCGCAATCGCCATTGCAGCGATCCGAGGCGGTTCAAGAACACTGGCCCCTGAGAAGTACAGAAAAACCAGAAAGACGCCGGGAAACAGGGCAATGCTTGCCCGCCATCCCAGCAGCCAGGCGGCAAGCACCTTCACCCCATGAGGAAGGAACAGAAGGCTGGAATCGCTTTCAACGCCGGGAAAGACCCTCAATTGGATCGGCATCAGCAGTTCGAAGGCGACCAGGCAAGCCAGCAGGTAGCACAGTGTAACCACTGTTGTTTCTGTCGCCAGAGCTTTCAAATCCCGTCCCCGCCTTCATCTGTGTGACGCCCCCTGTTCCTATTTGGGTGCCTTCACCAGATATCGCCCCCGGCTCGCGCTGCCGCTTTGCTCCAGATATCCTTTGCCGACCAGCGACTTCAAGGCCCGGAAAAATGTCGGACGCGACATGCTGGCCACGATGGCATGCGCCCGGATGGTGTTGGTGCGCACGCCGTCGGAGGTGTCCGGAAAGTCGCTCGCGGCGTAGTACACATCACGTTCAACCGTAGACAGCTCCTGAAGCCCCATCGAGCTTTCCATATCGAGCATCAGTTTTCGCAACTCTGTCAGTTTGGAAATGTCAGACATAGCGTCCTGTATTAATTTTTAATGCCAAGTGTGTGTCACAAGAGTGTAATACACGAACAGCCTAAAACAGCAAATGGTATCATGTTGACACGTTATTATTGTACGGTAGTATAACTTTCGTCCGGTCGCTTTTGTTAAACCGTGAGTGGTGGCAGCCGAACATTATTTCAGAACCGAAAAATTTTCCGGCGCGGGACCTTCGGGTTCCGCGCCACATCCATATCGCACGCCGGATCTGCCATATGATACCCGTGCAGGGATCATTTCTACTCGCGATGTGTTGAATAGACTGCGTGTCAGACAAATGATCTGCGCAACATCTGGCCCCGGCAGCCGGGTGGTTAAACACAGCCAGTTTTGCCTTGCACGGTACGCTGTGAGGGGCTAAATGAACAGCCGCGTAGCCCCAATAGCTCAGTCGGTAGAGCAACTGTTTCGTAAATAGTAGGTCGGCGGTTCAAGTCCGTCTTGGGGCACCACCCATCCATCTAAGGCATTGTTTTGCATCAGTTTTTGGGCTGATCAAGACGAGGCGTAGAACAAATTGGAGAACATTTCGCGCAGCTATGTCTTCGTGAAGGAAGGCATCTACTACTTCACCCGCCGTATCCCGGTGGACCTCCGACAGCATTACTCGTCGGGTAAGATCTCCTACTCGCTGCGGACCAGATCCCGTTCCATCGCTCTCTCGCGGGCAAACAGGGCTGCCTGCAAGCTGGACGAGTACTGGTACCATCTTCGCACACAGGATGCGGAACTCCCTGGCAAACACCTTCTCCGGCATGGTCTGACCCGGCAGGCTCCTCTCTCGCCGGAAGACGCCTCTGTCACGTCTGATGTTCTGACGCTGTCGGAGGCTGTCTTGACGTACCTGCGCCTGAAAGGTCAGGGACGCCCTGAGACATTCCAGCGTGCGGCACATAGGTCTTGCGGCTACGTGATCGACGTCTGCGGAGACAAACCCCTAACAGGCTACACCAAGGCAGACGCGAACAAGTTCCGTGACGCCCTGATCAAGCGGGGGCTGGCTGGCAGCAGCATTACCCGGATCTTCGGCACCGTCCGGGCGGTCTTCAACTTCGCCGTGGCAGAGGAAGGGCTGTCCACCACCTCGCCCTTCGCCAACGTCTACTATGATCGCAACGCCGGGGTGTCAGGTCGTAGCTCCATCCCCGTGCAGGACATCCGAACCGTTCAGGAGAAGTGCAAAGAGATCGACGACGAAATGCGATGGTTGGTGGCCATGGTGGCAGATACCGGCATGCGTTTGGCCGAAGCTGCAGGTCTTTTGAGGGAAGACATCTACCGGGATGAGAGCGGCGGCTGGGTCGCTCGGATTGACCCTCACCCCTGGAGAAGCCTCAAGACCGACAGCAGCAAACGGATCGTTCCCCTAGTCGGCTCAGCAGAATGGGCAGCAAAAAGGATCCACGCGCAGGAAACAGACAGCAGGTTCGCCTTCCCGAGATACAACACCACGGGAACGACCAACGCCAACTCTGCCAGTGCAGGTCTGAACAAGTGGCTCAAAGCCTACGTGCCGAAGGGAGCAACGATGCACGGTTTCCGCCACTCGATGCGTGATCGGTTGAGGGCCGTGGAATGCCCTTCTGACATCGCAGATCAGATCGGAGGGTGGCAGACAGATGGCGTGGGGCATGGCTACGGACAGGGGTATCCGATAGAGGTACTTTCCCGCTGGGTGGGCCGCGTCGCACTATAGCATCGCACTTGCATTCAACTGCCCTCAGCTGAACGGCCTACAAAAGGCCAAGACTTCGATGCTTCAGTTCAGTTCAAGTCACACGAAGCCTCTCACACCGCACAATGGCACCTCGGAAGTTACCACAGAAGCTCCCCCAGCTATTACCTAAGCTATTGTATTTTTGACAAAATCTTGCCTTTCAGCGACCATTCTCCCCGAGGAGGTTCTGTCATGTGCAATGATTCGAAGAGACTAAAATGGGATGCTTCAGAGGAATACGTTGTCGGCGTCGTCGGCTCAGATCTTGAGTTCACCCTGGATGCTTTTTCAACTCCTTCCCTATGTTCTCAAAGTTGCCGTATTCAAAAGGTCTACAATACAAGCTGATCCATAGTTCGGCAAAACTGCTTCATAAGATCGTCGAAGACCCGCATGTCGTTTCCACATTCGAAGAAGAGGTTTTTGCGTTTCACTCGAGGTCCAGGCAATTTCTCTGGCCAACAGTCGCGAACTTTCCTGTCCACCACAAGCCACTGACTTTGATCCTAAATAGCCTGTCACACCTTGCGTCCCTGCAAAAGTATTACCCAGAGGAGGCCTTCGACTGCGTTGCGATTCCGTTCTCCAAAAGGCAATTTCAAAGGAAGGGCAGATACCAACACATAAATGGCCCTGCAACACGGACGATGGCTCTTGCCTTGGCACTGCACCTCGATCATGAGGCCAACGAACCTTTGGTCAATCTGATGACTGGCACACAGCCTGAGGTCATGGGGAAAATGCCGAGATTATCGCTGACTGCTACCGGCCAGAAGTTTTTGGAAAGAAACCTTCTAGTTGTCCACCGCCGCCCACCAGAAAAATGGCGTCCTTCACCCCCAACGTGAAACACTGAAACAGAAGCTGTTCTACGCCTCGTCTTGATCAGCCCAAAAACTGATGCAAAACAATGCCTTAGATGGATAGGTGGTGCCCCAAGACGGTTGTTCTATTCCCGTTACAGGCACCGTTGGCACGGCAAGCATCAGCAAAATAAGGGATATCAGCCCCGTGGAGTCCCGGTCAACAGGCACGATTTGTACTACGG
>NZ_JAXGFR010000044.1:0-9025 GCF_041008775.1 Pseudophaeobacter sp. C1-32P7
AGTTACAATTCATTTCGTAACGATATCCCTCGTTCAGCGTCTATTTCGATGCAGGGTTTAAGCGAACATGCGGCAGCTGTATGCGTTTTGCGAACATGAAGGCTGAACATTGACGGATTTCACGAAACCAGTCGGCAAGACGCACAAATCCTTTGCCCTCGTGTTAAGTGGTGGCGGGGCGAGAGGCCTGTCACACGCCGGTGTCCTACGCGCCCTCGTCGCAAGGGGCTATACCCCGAGCGCGATCGTAGGGGTGTCCATGGGTGCGGTCGTCGGCACCACATACGCCATGAACGACGATTGGTTCGACGCATTGGTCGGCATGGACACCAGCGGGTTTCCGGCAACCCCGGACTTTCGCTTGCCAGGTCTAACCGCTCGGATGAAAGGCCTTCGAACCGCTTTGCTTGCCGCGCGGGACATGTACTTCGGCTGGGGAGTTGGAGCGCCTACCGAGACATGGGGCCGCAGCGTCCTGTCCAGTCTGACGCAAGGTAAAAATCTTGAGAATGGTCGCATCCCGATCTTTGTCTGCGCGACGGATATGCTGACCGGGAAACGTGTGGTTTTCGGCAAGGGGAATGCCACAGATTACATTTATGCCAGCGCGGCGCTCGCCGGAATATTGCCACCCCTGGTCGATGGACCGCATGTGCTGATGGACGGGGCCTATGCCGACATAGCGCCGGTCGATGTTGCAAAGGAAACTGGCGCAAAGGTCGTGATCGCCGTGGACCCAAGCCAGCGCGAAAACACCATTGGCCCGAAAAACGGCATGCAGGCGATGCTGCGATCCATAGAAGTCTGCCAGTATGAACATGCACGGTTGCGGTTCGCGCAGGCGGACCTTGTGATCCGGCCTGAATTCGGACAGTCGATCGGCACACTTGAATTCGGTCTAAAGCGCCACTGTATCGCGGCTGGGGCCGTGACCACCCGCCGCGCTTATGGTGATATCGAGACGCTGCTTAATTCCGGGAATGCGGAGCGAATGGCCGAGCCGCTGGCAGGCTAGGATAGCAAGATCACCACTTTGACCGACTGGCACAAAACCGCGCCTTAAGTCACCCGGGAAACACTCCCGCGAACAGCCCCATCAGCGCCGTGACCAACGCGGTCGCACCTAGCACAACCAACAACGGCAGCGCGACCTCTGCCCGAACCGCTTCGCCATCGCGCGCCTGATACATCGGCACCACGATGCGCAGATAGACCGCCAGCGCCAGCACGCTGTTAAGGATCCCGATCACCGCCAGCCAAAGATAGCCCGCCTCGATCGCGGCTCCGAACAGCAGCACCTTGCCGACAAAGCCGAAGAGCGGCGGAATACCGGTCAGCGACAGCAGGAACACGACCATCGCCACACCGATCAATGGGCGCGCGCGGCCGAAGCCCTTGAAGTCGTCCAGATTGCGGCCCGCGATCACTATGACTGCAAAGGCTCCAAGGTTCATCGCCACATAGGCCGCGCCGAACACGATCACCGAAGGCAGGGCCAACGGACTGGTGCCAAGCGCCACAATCCCCAGCATGAAATAGCCCGCCTGCGCCACCGAGGAATAGGCCAGCAGCCGCACGACATTGCTCTGCACCAGGGCGGCCAGATAGCCGAATGACATCGTCACCGCCGCGATCAGCGCGACGACGACGGGCCAGCCGGTAGCGACAGGCAGATCGCGCAGCACCTGCGCAAAGGCAAAAATCGCCGCCACCTTGGTGATCACCGACAGAAAAGCCGCGACCGATACCGGCGCGCCGTCATAGGCGTCGGGTGCCCAGAACTGGAACGGCACCAGCGCCGCCTTGTAGCCCAGTCCGATCAGCACCGCGACCAGCCCCGCCAGCGCGATCAGCGGCTTGCTTTGAAGCGCACCAAGCTCGGAAAAAAGCGTCGATCCGGCACCACCGAACCAGAAGGTCAGCCCGTAGATCATCACCGATCCGGTGACGGCGCCGAACACCAGATATTTCATCGCCGCCTCGGTCGCCGCATCGTCGCGCGGCCAGGCTACCATCGCGAAGGAGCCCAGACCCGTCAGCACCACGCCCAGCACCAGCAGCATCATGTCGCCACCGCCCGCCAGCATCAGCGCCCCAAGCGTCACAAGACAAAGCAGCGTATAGACACTTCCCTCGCGGTCCTTCCCGGCAATCTCGGCCCGCGTCATCAGAAGCGCCAGCGCGGTGCCTGGCAGCAGGATCAGCTTGGCCCAGCCCGACAGCAGATCGACTCGGTAGGTGCCGCCAAAGACGCTGGTGTCGGCCTCCAGCAGCGGCAACGTCAGCGCGGTGGACAGGCCCAGCCCGATCAGCCCGAATGTCAGTGCCAGACGCGGCGCACGCAGCATCTCGGCCACCAGCATCAGCACGACCGTCGAGGCCAACATCAGTTCGGGAAACAGAAAGGACAGGTCGCGCGCCATCAGAGTTGCAGCGCCCGCATCGTCACGTCGATCATGTTCAGCAACCAAGACGGCGCCACCCCGATCAGGATGATGAGGACAAGCAGCGGCACGATGGCCAGCATCTCGCCCCGGTCCAGATCGGGCATCGCCGCCCATTTCTCGTTTCGCTCGCCCAGAAATACCGCCGCGATCGCGCGCAGATAAAGCCCCGCCGTCACCACGATGGCGATGATCGCCACGATGGCCCAGGGCTGGGCATTCAGTGTGGCCAGGAAGATCTGAAATTCAGCCGGGAAATGCGCCAACCCCGGCAGCCCGAGCGAGGCAAAGGCCGACAGCACGAAGGCCCAGCCCAGCCATGGCACCTGCCCCAGCAGCCCGCCGAACGCGGTCATCTCGCGTTCGTGGGCGCGCGACTGCAACATGCCGACGAGAAAGAACAACGCCCCGGTGACGACGCCGTGGCTGACCATCTGCAAGGTCGCACCATTGAGCGCGACCGCCCGCAAGTCAGGGTCCAGCGTCAGCGCCGCCACCGCGACGCCGATCACCACATAGCCCATGTGGTTCACCGACGTATAGGCGATCATCTTCTTCAGATCTGACTGCGCCAGCGCCACGAAGGCACCGTAAAGGGCGCTGAATACGCCAAAGGCCAGCACCACCTGACCGGCCTGCGCAAAGGCGTCGGGCGTCATCTGTAAGGCGAAACGCACAAGGCCGTATGTGCCGAATTTCAGCATCACCCCGGCGAGGATCACGCTGCCCACGGTCGGGGCCTGCACGTGGGCCGCGGGCAGCCAAGTATGCACTGGAAAGGACGGGATCTTGACCGCGAAGGTGAACAGCATCGCGATCAGCGCCAGCATCGCCGCCAGCCCAGTCAGTGGCGGCGCCTCGATCCACAGCCGCATGTCAAAACTTCCCGTGGCCAGATACAGCCCGATGATCGCCAGCAACAGCGGCAGCGACCCCAGCAGCGTGTAGATGAAGAACATCAGCCCGGCGCGCTGGCGCTCTTCATAGCCCCAGCCGACGATCATGAAATACATGCCCACCAGCGACACTTCGAAGAAGACGTAGAACAAGAGCGCGTCCAGCGCCGCGAAGGTGCCGATCGACGCGGTTTCCAGCATCAGCATCAGCGCGACAAAGACCGCCGGGCGGTCGGTGATCCGCGCCGCATAGATCGCCGACAGGAAAAACAGCAGCGAGGTCAGCAGGATCAGCGGCAGGCTCAGCCCGTCGACGCCAACCCGGTAGGCGGCACCAATGGCCGGGATCCAGGCGATTTCCTCGACCTGCGCGAAACCGCCCGGTAGCGTGCCCCGCGCCCAGATCGCCAGCGTCACCACGAAGGTCAGCCCGGTGGTGGCGATGGAAACGCCATGGGCGATGCGCGCCGACTTGTTTGGCAGGGCCATCAGCAGCACGCCACCAAGAAGCGGCAGAAAGACGGAGATCGAGAGAAGGGGCATGGCGGGGTCGTCTTTCTTCAGGAGGACATCGGTAAGATCAGCAGCACCGCCGCGATGACGGCAATGCCCATGACTGTCAGGGCGAGTTCGCGGTGGATCAGCCCGCTTTGCAGCAGGCGCAGGCGGCGGCCGGCGGCGATTGTCCGGGCGACAAGGCCGAAGATCAGCCCGTCGATGCCATGGGTGTCGGTGTTTTCCGCTCCGTCGCCAAGGCGCAGGTTCATCCGGCCCACCTGAAGGGTCGCGGCATAAAGCCGGTTGTCTGAACGCTCGGCACTGGATGCGGTGCCAAGGCTCAAGATCCGCACAAGGCCAAGTTGCGACGCCAGCAGACGCCGTTCGAAACCTTCACAGGCGGCGGCAAAAGCCAGCGACGGGCGCAGCACCAGCCCGTCCATACCGCCCGCGACGGCAAAGCCGCGCTGCGCCATCGGCAGAACCGGCCCCATCAGGCGGGCAGGTTGGATGAACCAGCCCAGCACCAGGCCGCTCAGCGCCGCCAAAAGCCCGAGGATCATCGCGGTTCCTTCCGGCGGCAGTTCGGCCTCAAGCAGATGTTCCAGCGGCGTGAAGGCGAACCCAAGCCCCGCCGCCAGCGCCGTCAGCACCGCCATGCCCGCACCCATCCAGCCCATCCCCTTGCCCAGAACGGGCTGGGCCTCGCCCTGCCACAGCACCCGCAGCGCCCGCGCCATATAGGCCCCGGTCAGCACCGTGCCTGCCAGCGCCAGCGGCGCGAGCCATACGACCCCGGGGGCCGCCAGCGCGGCGGCAAGGATCGCGTCCTTGGAAAAGAACCCCGCCAGCGGCGGGATCCCCGCCAGCGCCAAAGCAGCAATGCCGAAAGCGGCCAGCACCAGCGGTCGTGCCCGGCCCGCGCCCGCGACCGCATCCATGTCGGTGCTGTCGCGATCATGCTGGAACACACCCGCCCCCAGAAAAAGCGTGCTCTTGATCGCCGCGTGGGCGATAAGGTGCAGCAGCGCCGCCACCGGCACCCCCGCGCCAATGGCCAGCAGCATCAGCCCGTACTGGCTGGAGGTCGAGGCGGCCAGCAGCCGCTTCAGGTCCCGCTCGGCCAGCGCGATCAGGCCGGCAACGACGGCGGTGACGCCGCCCACCAGCCCGACCGCAATCAGCGCGCCTGTGGGCAGCATCGGGGTCACGCGGATCAGCAGGATCGCCCCCGCCGCCACCAGAGTCGCGGAATGCAGCAAAGCGGAGACCGGCGTCGGGCCCGCCATGGCGCGCTGCAACCAGTCCTGCAACGGCACCTGCGCCGACTTGCCCATCGCGCCGATCAGCAACAGCAACCCGGCGACCAGTGCGGGCGTGCCGCTAATCGCCAATGTAGCCGAGATTTCCGAGGTGCCGGCCCAGCCGATCAGCACAAAAATCCCCAGATAAAGGCCCAGATCGGCGCTGCGGGTGTACAGAAACGCCCGTGTCGCGGCACTGGGCACGCCGTCGCGGCCATGCCAGAAGCCGATCAGCAGATAGCTGGAAAAGCCGATCAGTTCCCACGCGGCCAGCACGGTGATCCAGTCGCCCGCCAGCACCAGCGCCTGCATCGCCGCGACAAACAGCAGCAGGATGCCGAAAAAGCGCGGCCTTTCGGGGTCGCTGCGCATGTAACCCACGGCATAGACCACCACAAAAGCCGCCACCGTCGCCACCATGGCCGAAAGGACCGCCGTCAGCGGCGTCGCGACCAGCCGCAGCGGCATTTGCGGCAGGCCCAGCAGGACCATCTGCACCGCATTGCCCGCAATCGCACCCGCTAGAACCGCCATCGCCGCGAGGAACCCGAGGCCGACGCCCGCAAGCGCAATCGCTTCGGGTGCGCGGCGCCGCGCCAGCGCCACAAGCCCCGCCAGAAGCGGCGCGAGGAGGGTGAGTGCCAGCATCGTCATCCCTTCAACTCCCGCGCTTCTTCCATCTCGACCGATCCGCGCACCCGGAACCGCGCGATGGCGATGGCAAAGCCGACCGCCATTTCGACCGCCATCACCGCCATCACGATCAGAACGAACATCTGACCGGCCGGTTCATCGGGATGCAGATAGCGCCAGAAGGCCACCAGATTGACCAGTGCTGCGGCCAAAATCAGCTCGACCCCCATGATGATCATCACCAGGTTGGTCTGGCTGAGCGCGCCATAAAGTCCGATACCGAACAGCCCCGCGCCGACGCTGAGGGCGATCATGAGTTCCAGAATCATTTGCGCTGCTCCGCGTTGGGGACGATGGCCACCATCGTGGCCGCAACCATGGCGGTCAGAATCGTCAGACCCGCCGACTGGAAGATCAACATTGACCGGCCCAGTAATTCGCGCCCCAAATCAGCGGCCTGTTCATGCGCGCCCGGCACGGACAGGGCGACCGGACCCCAATCGGGCAGCCAGACCAGCAACAGCGCGGCCAGCAGCCCGATGCCCCCGGCCCAGAGCGACAGGCGTTTCTGGTGGGTCATGTCCATTTTACCCATGCCGCCCGGATCCATCATGAACATCACCATGAAGATCGCCATCACGCTCATTTCCGTGGCCATCATCATGATCTGCAACACGCCCAGAAACTCAGCCTGCATGACCAGGAACATCGCCCCGATCGCGGTTTGCGAGAACAGCAGAGCCAACGCCGAGCGCACCATCGAATGGGTGCGAAAGACCACGACGCCGAACCACATCGCCGCGCCGCCGAAGAACGCCAGAAAGATCATCTGAACCGTCATATCGGCACCACCAGGGCGATCACGCCCACGACAAAGACATTGGCCAGCGCCAGCGAGATCCCTAGCTTCCAGCTCAGCGCCAGATAGCGCGCCTCGCGGATGCGCGGCATGTAGCGTCCGACACTCAGCATAGCCGCAGCCACGGCCAGGATCTTGATCGCGCTCCAGGCCCAGGCGGGCAGCCACGGGCCCAGCCAGCCGCCCAAATAGAAGGTCACCGTCGCCCCCGCCAGCGCCAGGATAATGACCATCCGCGCCAGCCGCAGCACCGCCAGCCGCACGCCGGTATATTCTGCCTCGACCCCGCCGGCCAATTCGCCGGTAGCATCGGGCAGGTCCAGCGGCGGCAGCCAGGCCAGCCCCATCGCCGCCACGACGAACAGGACAAACCCCATCGGCTGGTACAGCACGTTCCAGAGCTGCGCCTGCGAGGCGACGATCTCAACCGTCGAGAGCGACTCCGCCCGCATGGCGACGGCGGTGATCGGCATCACGATCAGCATGGCATAGGCAATGAACTGGCCCAGGAACCGCCAGCCCGCAATCATTGCGTAGGCCCCGTTCGGCCCCCAGCCCGCCATGATCAGCGCCACCAGCACATAGGCCAGCGCAGCGTTCAAAAACAGCGCCCCGGTGGCCAGATCGGTAATGATAAGCTCCGGTGCCAGCGGGATCACCGCCACCGCCATCAGCCCCGCCACCAACAGCAGCACCGGCCCAAGCTCAAAGAACAACCAGTCAGATTTGCGCGCCAGCAGCGATTCCTGCCCCATAAGCGCCAGGGCGGCCCAGGCCGGACCCGTCAGGCTCAGGTGTCCATGCACGGCCCATCGTTCGATGACGGCCAGCGCATAGGCCCCGGCGGCGAGCGACAGGAGAACGACAAGAATGCTCATCCACGCACCTCCCAGGGCGACAGGTCGAGCGAGGCGACGGCGCTCAGGGCATCGCCCAGTTCCCGCTGCGCCGTCACCGTTTCGACAAGGGCGATGTTCACGTCTGTCGGCGTGTCGAGATCGGCTTCGACCACCTTGCCATTGGCCAGCTTCACGCGCAGCGACGCCGTGCCGCGCGGTGTTTCGATGCGAGCCTCGCCCTCGCCCGACACCCTGTCCACATCCGGCACCTGCGGCACAGCAATCCTCCCGGCGGCCGCGATCACGTCGAGACTTTGGGCGATCTCGTCGCAGCGCAGCCGCAGCCGGGCCAGCGCATCGCCGCCGTTGCGGACGCGCATTTCGAACCCGAGATCCTTCAGCGTTGGATCACCCGTTCGGGCATCCGATCCGCCACCTCGCGCCCGGTCCACCGGGCCGCTGGCCGGGGCGTCCTTGCCGATGCGCGCGATGCGTCTAAGCCGCATCCGCATCAGCGGGGCCGCCTGCACCCGGCGCGACAGCCGCCGGATCGCCCCAGCCTGCGTGGCGATCCCGGCAACGTCGGCACCTTGAACGGCCAGTTGCAACGCCCCAGCGCGCGCGGCGAGCCACAAAAAACCCGACTGAAGGCCGAACTCGGCCAGCCAGTTCAGGTGGCTGGCGATCCGCTCGCGTTCCACGGCGGCGGCGCGGCCACGGCGCGCGTCATGGTCGGGCTCGACGCCGGCGGCCACCTCAATCGCAGCGCAAGCCAGCGCGCGATAGGACACGGGGCTGAGCGGCATCATGGTGGCCAGACGCTCGACGAAATCGGCCACCCTCATCTGCGGCCCATCCATCAAATCCGTCGCGCCGACAAGGCTCGTGGCGTCGCTGGCCGCAACGGTATCGCCATCCAGCGTCAACGTCAGCCGCAGCCCAGCCGGCAGGCCGGGAAAGAACGGCCCGAACGGCACCTTGATCCAGTCCATCTGTAACCCGTCGCTGCTGCGCGGCTGGTCCTTGGTCATCTCGACCATCGACATGAAATGCGGCTCGATCCCGTCGATAGCGGCCTTGGAGTGGCCGGAATGGTCCTGCTGTTTGCCATGATCGCCGTGACCGCCATGCCCGTGACCGTGACCGGGACCGGGACCGTGGCTTTCCACCTCCTCCGCCTTCACCAGGTTCATGCCGCATTTGGGGCACTTGCCCGGTGCGTCGCTGATCACCTCGGGGTGCATCGGGCAAGTGTATGCCCCCGATCCGCCCGCGTCGTGAGCGTGGCCCGCATGTGCGTGATCGGCGGGGTTTGGCCTGTCCTCCCGGGGCATGTCGTGGCCACCGTGCCCACCATGTCCATCGGACGCTGTTTCGCGCGGCACCAGCGTCATGCCGCATTTGGGGCAGTCTCCGGGGGCGTCGCGGACGATTTCGGGGTGCATCGGGCAAGTGTATTCCACGCGCACCTCAAGAGCGGGGGCGTTAAACTCCCCGCTGTCAGCGCGAAACGCGCCCGCGGCGATCACGCGGCGCAGATCGGCCAGCCCGG
>NZ_JAXGFR010000045.1:0-7905 GCF_041008775.1 Pseudophaeobacter sp. C1-32P7
CGTTTGTGATGTCGGCTTCCTTCACCAACCAGGTTCTGGCGCAGATCGAGCTCTGGACCCGCGGTGAGGAGTATAAAAACGAGGTCTACATCCTGCCCAAGCATCTGGACGAGAAGGTCGCTCGCCTGCATCTGGAGCGTATCGGCGTCAAGCTGACCACGCTCAGCCCCGAGCAGGCCGCCTATATCGGCGTCACCCCCGAAGGTCCCTTCAAGCCGGAACACTACCGCTACTGACCGGCCTCACAGCAGAACACCACAAAGCCCCCGCAAATCATGCGGGGGCTTTTTTGTTACAAGGCAGAGACCGGATCGGTGCCGGTTCCCTGCCCCCGGACAGCAAAGGCCTGGCTTTGAGGCAGGATTGCAAAAATTCCCGTTGCCCTGTCGGGTTCTGCCCTTAAGCTGATCCTGGCCATTATGTGACCGGAAGGATCCGGAGCCGGGTCCGCCCCAGAAGGGAGAAAAGACTTTGGGAAAACGTGACGACCTGATTGCACAATATGCAGATGATCTGAAAAACAAATGCGGCATGGATCCGGATATGGACCTGCTGACCAAGGTGACCATCGGCTGCGGCCCCGCGATCTACGATGCGGATGCCTCCACCGTTGCCTCCAGCCAGGAGAGCGAGCTGGAAACCGTCAAACAGAACTTCCTGATCAAGAAACTGGGTCTTGCTGACGGGCCTGAACTGATGGAGGCGATCAACAAGGTCGTCGAGATCTATGGCAAATCTGAGCGCAACAAATACCGGGCGGTTTTCTACTACATGCTGACCAAGCATTTCGGCAAGGAAGCGGTTTACGGCTAACCCCGCCAAAGCCAGTTAACACCTTTAAAATACACAGTTTGCAAACGCCCCCACCCGGGGCGTTTCGCATTTTAACGGTATTGTCGAAGCTAATGAATTGCGGAATCCAACTTCTCTGGGCTATCAATAGTTCAACCCGCCAGGAAGGCAGGAACCGAATTTCTCATACGCGTGTGGTGGCTACGGAGCACGCGGGGTGAAGGGAAGGTCCTGCATTCGCTGGGCCTTCCCTTTTTCGTTTCAGAACAGGCATTTGGACCAAGCGTCCATGGATGTGGTCCTGCGACCCAGCCAAGGCTCAGTTCGGATCGGTTCCGCCCAGATCGCAGATGATGCGCCACTCTTCCTCGCTCACAGGCTGCACCGACAGGCGTGAGCTTTTCACCAGCACCATCTCTTCCAGCCGGGGATCGGATTTGATCTGCTCCAGGGATACCGGCGTGGTGAAGCCGCGCACCGCCTTGATATCCACGCACTCCCAGCGCGGATCATCCGTGGTGCTGTCGGGGTGCGCCTCGGCGCAGACCTCGACAATGCCAACCACGGATTTTTCTTTCTGTGAGTGATAGAAGAACCCGCGGTCGCCCAGTTTCATCTGGCGCATGAAATTACGCGCCTGATAGTTTCGCACGCCGTCCCATTCCTCTCCCGCGTCGCCCTTGGCCTGCTGGTCCTGCCAGCCCCAGGTCGAAGGTTCGGATTTGAACAGCCAATAGGCCATCAGCCGACGACCTTTTTCCAGGTAATCAGTTCGACCGCCTCAAACAGGCCTGCCTTGTTGTAGGGGTCATTTGCCGCCCAGGCCTCGCCCGCGGCCATATCCTCGACATCCAGAATGATCAGCGATCCGACCATTTCGCCGTTTTGATCCAGCAACGGCCCTGCCTGCGCCACGGCGCCAGTCTCTTCGATATAGGCCAGATGCGCGGTGCGATTCGCCATCCGGGTTTCCAAATGCCCGGGTTTATCGCGTGCAATCAATGCTATAAGCATTTTATTCCTCTTTTAATGGTCGTGACAGAAGTTGAGCGGTTGCGTCATGAATCGTCAAGCGGCCATCCAGCAAAGCGACCACGGTTTGTGTGATCGGCATGTCCAGCCGCATGTCCTCGGCCTTGGCGGCGGTGGCCCGGGCGGTGGCGGCGCCTTCGACGGTGATGGAGGGATCGAAACTCTCTCCCCGGCCAATGGCAAATCCCAGCCGGTAGTTGCGCGACAGGTCCGAACTGCAGGTAAGCGTCAGATCGCCAAAGCCCGACAATCCGGCCAGCGTTTCGGCGCGGGCACCGCAGGCCAGGGCCATGCGCTGCATCTCGGCATAACCGCGGGTCATCAGCGCCGCGCGGGCGCTTTCGCCAAGGCCTGCACCGATCACCGCACCGCAGGCGATGGCGATCACGTTCTTCAAGGCACCGCCCAACTCGGCGCCCACCGTATCCGTGGTGCGATAAAGCCGCAGGTTGGCCGTGGTCAGCTGCTCCTGCAGGGACAACCCAAGCGCAGGGTCTTCGCAGGCCAGCGTCAGTGCCGTGGGCAGGCCGCGCGCGATATCGGCGGCAAAGCTGGGGCCGGTCAGCAGGGCGGCTTGTGCCTGTGGCTGGCAATCCCGGATCACCGAAACCGGTCCCATCCCGGTGCTGAGCTCGATCCCCTTGCAGCAGGCCACCAGGGCCTTGCCCGCCAGCGCATCGCCTTCGGCCATCAGCAGCCCGCGCAATTGCTGCATCGGAACGGACAGCAGGATGGTGTCACTTTCCGCCGCTTCGGCCAAATCCGAGGTGACGGTCAGCTCTGGCGGCAGATCCACGCCGGGCAGGCGGGCCACATTGCGGCGGCTGGCCTGCATTTTCTCGGCATGGGCGTTATTGCGCGCCCAAAGCGTGACGGGCCCATTGCCCGCCAGAGAAATCGCCAGCGCCGTGCCAAAGGCGCCCGCGCCCAGAACCGAAACACTCATGCCTTGGCCCCCTTTTTACCCGAGCCAAGCAGCGCGGGGCTGCTCTGATCCAGCGGCCAGCGCGGCCGGGCGGTCAGGTCCAGCCCGTCGCGCGCACCAGATCGGAACCGTTCCAGCCCGGCATAGGCGATCATCGCGGCATTGTCGGTGCACAGGCGCAGGGGCGGCGCGGTGAAGGTGGCGCATGCTTCGGCGCAGACATCCTGCAGTGCGGCGCGAATGGCGGTATTGGCGGCGACCCCGCCGGCCACGGCAACGGTCGGGCACGCCGGGTTTTCATCCAGATAAAGGCGCAAGGCGCGGCGGGTCTTCTCGGCGAGGGTATCGACCACGGCGGCCTGAAACCCGGCGCAAAGGTCGGCGCGGTCCTGCCGGGTCAGCCCGCCTTTTTCCGCAACGATCTGATCGCGCATCCGCATCAGCGCGGTTTTCAGCCCCGAAAAGGACAGGTTGCAATCGGGCCGGTCCAGCAGCGGGCGCGGAAAGCGGAACCGTTTGGGGTCGCCATTTTCCGCCTCGGCCTGCACCGAGGGGCCGCCGGGCTGCGGCAGGCCCAAAAGGCGCGCGGTCTTGTCAAAGGCTTCGCCCGGAGCATCGTCGATGGTGCCGCCCAGACGGGTGAAATCCTCTGGTCCGCGCACGATCAGATACTGACAATGCCCGCCGGACACCAAGAGCATCAAATAGGGAAAGGCAATCTCATCGGTCAGCCGCGGCGTCAGCGCATGGCCCGCCAGATGGTTCACCCCGATCAGCGGCAGGCCGGTGGCGGCGGCAATCCCCTTGGCGCACATCACACCGGACATCACCCCACCAATCAGCCCAGGCCCGGCAGTGACGGCCACCGCGTCTAGGTCTTTCAGCGTGACACCGGCCTCTTTCAGCGCCTCGATCACGCAGATATCCAGCTTTTCCGCATGCGCCCGCGCCGCGATTTCCGGCACCACCCCGCCATAGGCGCTGTGCAGTTCGGTCTGGCCAAAAACCACCGACGACAGGACCTCGGCCGGGGCATCTCCGGTCTGGCGCACCACCGCCGCTGCTGTATCGTCGCAGCTGCTTTCCAGCCCAAGGATCGTCAGGGTTTGTGTCATCGTGCTACCATTGCATCAGGTTGGCGCCGGGGCTACCACCTATGACAGATGCAAACAATCCCGGGAGCGCGATGTGACGGATCCGAAGACCGGCCCTGCCGTGGGTTTGCTGATGACGCGGCCGCTGCCCTCGGCCCGCCGGTTCGTGGAGGACCTGCCTGCTGAGACACGCGCAGGGCTTACCGTGATCTATGCGCCGCTGATGCGGGTTCAGCCATTATCTGGCGCCTTGGAGGCAACGGATACGCAGGGCGTCCGCGGGTTGATCTTTACCTCTGCCAATGCGGTTGCCACGGCGACCGGACAGGTTTCCACGGATCTGCCTGCCTATTGTGTCGGGCAGCGCACCACGGCGGAGGCGATCCGCGCGGGCTGGTCCGCGCAATGTTTGGGCCAGACCGCCGATGAACTGGTATCCCGCCTTGTGGATATGCGCCCACCCGTGCCCTTACTGCATCTGCACGGGCGTCATACGCGGGGTGATGTGGCGCAGCGGCTGACGGCTGCGGGGCTGTCCTGCCGCGAGAAGGTGATCTATGATCAGGAGCTGCTGCCACTGAATGAAGACGCGCTGCGGGCAATAACGTCGCAACAGTCGCTGATCGTGCCGGTTTTTTCGCCACGAACTGCGCGGCATTTCGCCCAGATTTGTCCTGATGCGTCGAATTTGCATCTGATTGCGCTGAGCGAAGCCGTTGCGAAACCACTGAAAGTCTTGAATTGCAGGGACTTGCAGGTATGTAACACGCCCGATGCAGGTGCGATGAGTACACTGGTCCGTGATGCCGCAGATGCTTTGGCGCGGGTTGAGGGTCCCGCGCACGGGAAGTAATGTCGCGCTTGGGGTTGAGCGCCAGCACCGCAGGATTCAAGCATGAGTCGCAGCGGTGAGAATTGAGGGAGATGCCGACGTGGCTGACAAGAAAACTTCGGATGATGTGACCGGGTCGGACGCCAATGATGTGACGGCATCAGAGGTGACTGAGGGCGAAACCCCGGAACCGGTTGACTCGCAAGAGGAAAGCCCAGGGGACACTTCCGAAGCCGAAGCCGAAGCCGAAGCCGAAGCCGAAGCCGAAGCCGAAGCCGAAGCCGAAGCCGAAGCCGAAGCCGAAGCCGAAGCATCGAGCGAGACGGACTCAGACGCAGACGCAGAAACCCCTGAACCGGCGCCCGCCGAACCGCAACAGGTGATCGAACGCGTTGTCGAAAAACGCGGTGGCTTTGGCTCAGCCGTCCTTGGCGGAGCTGTTGCTGCTGTCATCGGATTTGCCCTGGGACAAGGCGGCGTTTTGAACAGCATCCTGCCGCCCAGCCTGCGCCCGGCCAGTGTCGATGTCACCGCGATCGAAGCAGAGCAGGCCGCTTTGCGGTCGGATCTATCGGCGCTGAAAACGCAGGTCGAGGGGATCTCCATTCCCGATCTCGCGCCGCTTTCGCAGCGTATCGACGCTGTTGAAGGCACCGTTGGTGATCTATCCGCACCGCAAAGTGACGCGCTTGAGGCCGAGATTGCCGCGCTTGTGGAGCGTTTGACTGCGCTAGAGCAACGCCCGGTGGCCGATGCCGGATCGCCCGAGGCCATTGCCGCAGTGGATGCCCAGCTTGCCAAATTGCAGGACAGCCTGGCCGCGCAACGCGCCGAGGTTGAACAGATGCTCGCCGAGGCCCGCCAGATGGATGAGGCCAGCGCCGAGGCCGCCCGTATCGCCAGCGCCCAGACCGTGCTGGCCCGTCTGCGCTCCAGCCTCGATAGCGGCGCCAGCTACGCGGGGCTTGCCGACGAGTTGGCAGCCCTTGATGTTACCGTGCCAGAGGCGCTGACCTCCCCTGCCGACAGCGGTGTGGCAACGCTCACCGGCTTGGCCGATAGCTTCACCCCGGCCGCCCGCAGCGCCCTTGCTGCTGCGCGGGAAGAGACCAAGGGCACCGGCGGCGTGATGGATTATCTCAAACGTCACCTCGGCGCGCGCTCGGTTGCGCCGCGCGAAGGCGACGATCCGGATGCGGTCCTGTCCCGCGTCGGGGCGTTGGTGGATCACGGCAAGATTGCCGATGCGCTGGCCGAACTAGACGCACTGCCTGAAACCGCCCGGACCGCCCTGGCGGACTGGGAATCGGCTGCCCGCAGCCGGGTCGCTGCGGTTGCCGCAGCGGATGAACTGGCACAAAGCCTGAACGCGAAATAAGGACCCTGCCATGCTCTGGTCATTGCTGAAAATCCTCGTCTTTGTTGCAATCGTCGCGCTGCTGGCTCTGGGTGCGGGGATCCTGATGGAAACCGCCGGGGGCGTGCAGATCACCGTTGCAGGCACTGAATACACCCTTGGCGCGCTGCAATCCGTGATGGCGCTGGTGGCGCTGGTCCTGATCGTCTGGCTGTTCTTCAAACTGCTGTCGCTGCTGATCGCCACGCTGAAATTCCTGAATGGCGATGAAACCGCCCTGTCGCGCTATTTCGACAAGGGGCGTGAGGCGAAGGGTTATCAGGCGCTGTCTGACGGGCTGATGGCGCTGGCCTCGGGCGAGGGACGTCTGGCGCTGGCCAAGGCATCGCGCGCCGAGCGCTATCTGGAAAAACCTGAACTCACCGATCTTCTAACCGCGCAGGCGGCCGAAATGGCGGGCGACACCAAAAAGGCTGCTGCCGCTTACAAACGGCTGCTGGGCAATCAGAACACCCGGTTCGTCGGCATTCGCGGCATCATGAAGCAGAAGCTGTCCGACGGCGATACCGACACCGCCCGGCAACTGGCCGAAAAGGCATTGGCGCTGCGCCCGAAACACGAAGAGGTACAGGATACGCTGCTGCAACTGCAGGCCCGCGCCGAGGATTGGGCGGGGGCGCGCAAGACGCTTGCGACCAAGCTGAAGACCGGCACCCTGCCCCGCGATGTGTTCAAACGGCGCGACGCGGTGCTGGCGCTTTCGGCCTCCCAAGGGGTGATCGAGGAAGGCGCAACCGTGGAGCAGCGCGAACAGGCCATCGAGGCCAACCGCCTGTCGCCCGATCTGGTGCCTGCCGCAGCCATGGCCGCGCGCGCCTATATCGCCAAGGGCAAGACCCGTAATGCTGTCCGGGTTCTGAAAAAGGCTTGGGAGGCACAGCCGCACCCCGACCTGGCGCATGCCTTTTCCGAAATCGAACCGACAGAAACCGCCGCCGAGCGGGTCAAGCGCTTTGGCCAGCTGGCGCGCCTGAAACCGCATGACGACGAAACCCGTCTGGTGATGGCCGAGTTGAACATCGTGGCCGAAGATTATCCCGAGGCGCGCCGGGCCCTGGGCGATCTGGCCGAACGGGCGCCGGATGCCCGCGCCCTCACTCTGATGGCTGCGATCGAACGGGGCGAAGGTGCCCCGGATGCGGTGGTTCAGGGCTGGCTGACCCGCGCGCTGACCGCGCCGCGGGGTCCACAATGGGTCTGCGAGAACTGCAACCACATTCACGCGGAATGGGCGCCGGTCTGCGAACATTGCACCAGCTTTGACACGCTCAGCTGGAAGCGCCCCGAAACCGCTGAATTCGCCAGCGCAACGGGCGCCCACATGCTGCCGCTGATCACCGGCGCGGCGAAACCTGCCGTAGCCCCGGAGGCCGGGGATATCCCCGAAGCGGAATTGATCGATGCGGATGCGCCTGACAATTCCGACGATGTCAGCGCAGCGGATGACCGGGCCGAGGACGATCAGAACGCTGAGCCGGAAAACGGCGACACGGAGCGCGCTGAAGACGTGGCCGAAAAAGACGCCAAGTAACCGCCAGACTGCGCGGCGCCGCACAGCCGGATCTGACCCATGATCTGCCGTCTCTCGTGTTCAATTGGGTGAGACGGCAGAGACCTTTCGCCTGAAAGAGCCCCAAGAGGCTCTGAACATGCAAAACTGAGGCTGGTCGGAAAATTCGAACTGGCTGGAAAGTGGTGCCCCAAGACGGTTGTTCTATTCCCGTTACAGGCACCGTTGGCACGGCAAGCATCAGCAAAATAAGGGATATCAGCCCCGTGGAGTCCCGGTCAACAGGCACGATTTGTACTACGG
>NZ_JAXGFR010000046.1:0-7751 GCF_041008775.1 Pseudophaeobacter sp. C1-32P7
CTTCATTGTAAGCCGACCAGTTCGTGGTCTTATACTTCGTAGGGGCCCAACTGCTCATACCTTCCAGCTATCACGCTGGATTCACGCAGTGAATCCCTCACCCGATTTGCGCAACAAGGCCCAACATATTCCAAAGCCAAAGGGTAGTGAAACCCACTCGCCTCGACATCGGAAACGCCCTGACTTTCACGGATCGCCCCTATTACTTCATTCTTCTGATCCAAGTACTTTCTTGCAGGACGAAACTCAAAGAGTTTACAAAATGCCTCGATCGTGGAATCCTCGTACGTCAAGTCATCGAGTAATGAGTGCGCTGTTCGCGGCTTGCCTTTGGGGGCCTTTTCATAACTCATAAATCTCTTGAAATCGATGCAATTTAAAGGACTTAATGATAAGCCAATTTCTTTATAGTGGCCATAGAGGATGTATTTGCGGCCGCTCCTATCTTCCTCTTTCAGTTTATTGAAATGATCAAACAGCTTGAATAGTGGGGCGCGCAAGGTCGACGCCGTGAGTTTTTGCGCTTCGCAGTACTTGACCTGATGGTAAGCAGTCTCGGTATGAGAGTAGAGATCGAAATCTTCCACTCCTTCAACAACGACTTTGTCATCAAGGCCCGCACTCAAGATACCAAGTAACGCGGCGTCAAGTTGATAGAAATAACCCCTTATTGAAGCGGTGGCTTCACGCTCCTCGTCAACTTCAACCATCCAGAACTCCTAACCTCTGTAGAGTTGTGGTACCTACATTCTGCACAATCAAAATGCGAGTGGTAATCTCGTCCGTAGCACCTGACATCGCCATTGAGCAACCGGAAACCGCCGGTCGTATCAATCATGTAAAGAGCCAGCCAAAGTAATCAGATGAATGTCTGCTGTCGCAGCCTGGCGATGGCGTGCGTGCAAATGGGGCGAAAGTTGGGGAACCCCCCGCTTGCCTGGAGGTTCTGATGCTGCAGTAGAAAAGGCCATGTCCGCTTCGGGCTGACAACTGCCCTTTAACTCGCAGGTTCTCAGACAGAATTTCTTAATCCTCCCTGGCTAGGCTCACCTCTGGGAAAACGATATCTGACCGCTCTGGCCCTATGCGTTGGGACTGAGCCGGGCGGAGTGTTGCGTTGCAGGTGCAACACACTGCTTCAGCAGTAATCTGGTACTTGGGGTGTTTGCGATGTCAACAAGTCAAGAGGTTAAGTCAGATGCGCTATCACGGCTCATCGCCGAGCACGTGCGTGACAGTATTATCCTGATGGATGCCCTAGGTCGGGTTGTTTGGGTTAACCCAGCCTTTACCGAACTCAATGGTTACGCCTTGGAAGATGCGCTGGGTAAAAAACCTTCGGAGTTGCTGTTCGGCTCCGCGACCACGCTGGAGAGCAGTAAGGCACTTGCCAAGGCTACCTCGGAACGGAGTGTCATCCAGGTTGACGTTGTCACCTATAAACAGAGTGGGCAGACCTACGTAGCTGAAACCAAACGCATTCCAATTGTTGATCACGATGGAGAGCTGATTCATCTTGTTGATATTCAGCGAGATGTTAGCGAAGAGCGAGCGCTCAAACAGGATAGCATTGACTTCAAAGCCTATCAGCGTGCGCTAGATCTGCAGGCGATTGTTTCGGTTACGGATGCACGGGGAAAAATTACCTTCGTAAATCCCAAATTTACTGAAATCAGTGGCTACAGCGCGGAAGAGCTCATCGGTAAGACCCACCGTATCGTGAACTCCGGGTACCATGACAGATCACTCTTTGTGGAAATGTGGCGGACGATCCGAAGAGGAGAAACCTGGCATGGTGAGGTGTGTAACCGTAACAAGGCAGGAGATATCTATTGGGTCGACACCACCGTTGTACCAGTTCAAGGCCCAGACGGTAAAATTCTACGCTATGTGTCGACCCGGTATGACATAACCGACCGGAAACGGTCAGAACTTGAGCTTGAGCGCCTCGCCCTTACTGACGGCTTGACCGGACTAGCCAACCGCACCCGGTTCTTGTCCATGCTGAAGGAACTGCTCGCTACAGAGGACGGTTGCGGCCTGATTGCACTGATCGACCTTGATCACTTCAAGGTGCTCAATGACAGCAAAGGTCATTTCATCGGCGATCTGCTTCTAAAAGAGACAGCCTCGCGCATGAAAGAATTCGTCGGCAAGTATGGGACTGTCGCACGGCTAGGCGGTGACGAGTTCGGCGCAATAATACATTGCGATGCCGTAGCATGCGCGCCGAAAGCCTTTATTGATACCATGCATAAGAAGCTGAGCGAACCTACATCGCTTGAAGGGGCTCCATATGTCCCTTCGTTTTCACTAGGGGTAGCTCAGTACCCGCAGGACGGGGCGTCCGCGGAAATGCTTTTGACCAATGCCGACATCGCGCTTTACGACGCGAAGCGAAACGGACGCGGTGCGTGGCGGTTTTTCGACTCTTCGGCACAAAAGCGCATTGATCATAGAGAGCGCCTTGAGGCCATTGTGGTGGATGCATTGGCGAACGAGGGCTTCACTATTGCATTGCAGCCGATCTGTAGTGTCACGAAACAGGAACATGTGGGTTTTGAGGTGCTGGCCAGATTGTTCCATGATGGGATATTCGTGCCGCCGGATCAGTTCATTCCGGTCGCCGAGGAACAGGGTCACATCCCTGCAATCGGTAGGCTGGTTCTTGAGAAGTCATTTGCCTTCTTTGGTGAAATGAAAAATCATGGCCTGCACCCCGGAAGGCTGGCTGTCAACGTATCACCTGCGCAGTTCCGCGAACCGGGATTCGCAGAAGAAGTTCAGGACCTGTTGTTTCGGTATTGCATTGCTCCGACGGACCTTGTTCTGGAGATCACAGAGACTGCACTAATCGGACGCTCCAAAGAACTCGTGGAGAAAACTCTGTGCCGATTGCGCGCAATGGGCATCAGCATATCTCTGGATGATTTTGGAACGGGGTTTTCGTCTCTTTCTCATTTGCGCGACTTTTCCGTTGATGAAATTAAGGTCGACAAAAGCTTCGTTCAGGATTTGGAAGCTTCGGCCGGAGACCGCGCACTTATCAAGGGCTTGGTAGAACTTGCGCATTGCCTGGATCTAAGCGTAGTGGCTGAAGGCGTGGAGACGCTGGCGCAATTCGAGTATGTCCGCGACCTTGGCGTCGATTTTGCACAGGGTTTCTTCCACGCTCGGCCACTCTCACCTCGCGAGGCGGAAGAGTTCTTATCCCAGTCACAAACCTCCAGCATGCTTCAGATCGGGTAAATGCTGTGCCAGCGGATTGCTAGAAAACTAGTAGAGCCGCCAGATCACCGTGCGAAGCAAAAAACGAGCGGATTAGTATAGCAGAGCGTCGGTCAACGGAGTGGAGACTCGGCAGCTCTTTGACTGCCGTTTCGCTATGCGCCCCTTGCCGCATCGCCGCAGGCCTGGTTGGAGCCCGAACCGGCCTAACCTGATTCGACACCTCTTCGGGGTTACTTGATCCGGCGTTTCATCAAGAAATAAATTGTTTAGCTTTTTGTGCTTGAATACATCATCGAACTTCTTTTCTGACAAAACTGGCTTCCCATGCACCTTATCCGTTCGTTCTTCGAGAAGGCTTTGAACAAAAAAGGCCTGAATCTGGTTCACGACAACGATGTCCCGTTCGGTGTAGATTGGACGCTAGACATCGCGGCTTTAAGGGAGACTGAAAGGACGCGATTTGTCGCCCTTGATGTAGGGGCTAATACTGGTCAGACACTTCAAGCCTTAGCCAACCGGTTTCACAACAGACAGATATTTTGCTTCGAGCCTGTAAAGAATACCTTTGCCGCATTGCAGACCAAAGCGGCAGGTTATGAGGGCGTCGAGGTCTTTCACACGGCAATGAGTGATAAGGTCGGCACTATTGAAATGCTGGCCGAGGGAACAAGCGGGCTGAACAGGGTCTTGGAGGCGGATGTACCTGGCGGCTCCCAACAGCGAATCGAAACGGTGCATGCCACCACCGTAGATCAGTTCTTGGCGGAGCGGCAGTTGTCCAGGATCGGTTTGCTAAAGATTGACGTAGAGGGTTATGAGATGAACGTTCTGCGCGGCGCGCAGCGTGCTATTGCCAGCCGCAGCATTGATTTCATCCTGTGTGAATGCGAATTTCAGGACCGACCCGGCGAACCGCACGGTGACTTCTTTGAAATATTTTCTCACCTTACCCAGCAAGGCTTGCGATTGGTCTCAGTATACACGGGCGGAGTGGATCAAAATGGCTGGCGCTTCGGCGACGTTCTATTCAGGCTTGAACAATCTGAAAATGGAGCATTCATGAATGCTCCGCGCAGCATTTTGGCCAAACGTTGATATCGCATTTTGTTCTCTGATCAGTTGATAACGACCTTCAACGCTCCGCGTCGGCGTATCCGATGACAAATTGATTTGGACAGCCGCAAAATTTCAAAGAAAAATCGGTTTAAGTTTCCAGATAGGTACAGCTGTTTTGCCAACGGCAGAATATATGGCGCTCGAGGGTCATCTGATCACGACTTGAACAGCCGCAAAGTCCGCATCCCCGCCGTTCGAAGGTGGTCGGCGGCTGCAACTGCGGCGAAGGTCCGCTCTTGGCAGTGCGCCTGCGGCACGGATCGCCTGCCATGTCGCCAGATCCGCCGAGTTTGTAAAGGTCACTTTCTGCGCTTCGGTACTCTTTGTGCTGGCTACAGCTTTCGGACCAGTGCGCCGGAGTGTTTGAGCGTCCGCTATTGGGAAGTTGGCCCAAACCTTTGCACCTGCGGCGGCCCCTGCGCCGCGTCTGGCGCGACTGGCAGCTTCGGGCTGTGAGCGGACGTATATTGCACCAATTGGACCCGACGGCAAATACTGAGCGCTCAGAGCAATCAGAAGCGCGCCCAAAGCCCTTGCGGGGAAAAGCGCAGGCCGTGTTCTGCCTAGGGGCCGATCTACCCGGACATCTGGAGTGTCCAGTTGGTGGATTTAAACGAACTCGAAATAATCCCAGATCTGCCCCTGCAGCACAGTTTGGTCGAAACTGATGGTGATGGCATCACCGCTTGTGCCAAAGCCGATTTCGAAATTGCCACTACTGGAATCCCGGGTGACATGAATGCCTTGCGTGGCCATTGCAGCTTCTATTTCAACGGCGCTTGCCGTTGAGGTGTCAACATCGACACCAAATCCCTGCAGGCGTAGGATATCGCCGCCGAAACGCTGCATAGTGATGAGATCGGTGCCACCCGCTACGTTCTTCTCGAAAATGAACAGGTCAGCGCCGCCGCCGCCCTGCAGGAAGTCATCCCCACGCCCGTCTATCAGTGTGTCATTGCCAAAGCTTCCAGAGAGCGTGTCATTGCCACTCCCGCCAATCAAGCGGTCGTTGCCCTCACCGCCTTGCAAGACATCCGATCCACGGCCGCCGGACAAGACATCCCTGTCGCCGCCGCCCTGAAGCCTGTCGTTGCCGCCACCACCAATCAGCCGGTCATTCCCGTCATCACCGCTCAGCACGTCACGGCCGCCGCCTCCAGATAGCTTATCCTTACCAGCCCCTCCTTCCAACGTGTCCTTGCCAGCCTGACCGAACAGCCTGTCATTGCCACTGCCACCAAGAATTTCGTCGTTCCCGCGCCCGCCTTTCAGAATATCCCGGCCACCCAGACCTTCGATGATGTCAGCCTGAGACGTGCCGTTATAACGGTCGCGCCCGCTGGTGCCGGACCAGCCGTCTTCGATTGCGAACTCACCATTCACCAAAGGGTTCAGGGCAGTGAGATCCTGCTCGGTCCAGTTCTCGACAAAATCTTTTACCGTCGGTCCCTCGCCGTTGAAATCGATGGTTATGCGATAGGCGTGCGGCACAATGACCGTCACTTCTTCGATCTCGATATTCGCTGTGCTCTCAACCCAGGCGACGTTTTCGTCGGCTTGCGACAAGGTCAGAGGGTCAGGCCAGTCGCCAATGAAATCAGCTGTGACCGATCCCGTGGCATCACTGTAATATGTTAGGCGAAAGACCCCCTCGGGCAGAAATGTTGCCGGAGTGGTTTCGGCCTGTCCAGTCAGGTAGTTTGTGTCTGATAAACCAAAATCAAACCTGGCGCCGCCACCGGCAAAGAATTTCAGATCTACATCGGCAAATGTGTATTCAATCAGGCCATTCAGGTCCTGAAGCGTGACCTCAACTGTCATGCGTATAAAATCCTGTCAAACTAGGTTACCGTAAACACTCAGAAAAAGAATTCGTCGCAATCCGAAGATACGGGCATTAAGCTGTCTAGCCAAACGCTTTTTGACTGTAAGAAGGCTCAAACTTCCATAGACACCGAGCTGACGGCGAACATGACCGCGGCATAGGCAGCGCAGAGCTTCTTTGTTGTACCTGTGCAACTTCAAGCATGAGGACCGAGATCTCGCACCTGTTTGGCTTCCCACGCGTCACTCGGCTCACTGCAATGACCGCGATGGGCTGGAAGCGGCTACTCCCGGTCCTTGGAGCGAATGTCGGCTCTGGAAACGACCGCGTCCGTCCGCACCGCGTTGCGACCACTACTTTGCAAAGACGGGCAACAGCGCAAATCTGGCAATGTTGAAGGCCCTGCCCAACTAGGGACAAAGCACCACACCACCGCCTCAAAGCAGCCCAAACCGGAGCTCGAAGTTCGAGGTGATCAGCTCGGCCGCATCCGTCGCTCCGCCCGAGGAGACGATGTATTTCAGCGCCACCTCATCAAATCGGAAGGCTGGGAAGATCTCGCGGACCTCTGGGCCGTCATTGATCGACAGGATGATCTTGCCGCGGATCCCGGCCAGCTGGTCGGCCATCGCCTGGAAGCGATCGCGCTCAAACATGCCCTTGCCGTTTTAATCAAGCTTGACTCAAGTGGCCTGTTTTGCGCTGATATGTACAACCCTATGTTGTTGATTGGTTGAAAGCATGGCGAACGCCCCTAAGGGACTATACGATATCCCAGTCGAGCTTTCATGCCCGCACTGCAGCGATGGCATCAAGCAACCATTGCGACGGGAACAAGACGGGACTTTTGAGTGCTCGTGCCCGTCCTGCCAACGCGACATCCAGTTTCATGACGATCAAATCATCCGAGCGCTCCTCGAACATGGCAATAAACTTGATGCGCTGCGCTGAACGTTGGGAAAGTGGTAGGGTAAGTTTCCCTGCGCAGGATGCATCAGTAACGCACACAATCAAATAGCATTTTACGCAACCACAAATCGCCGACCTGTCGGCCAACTACTTCATCTTCCAAAACACCTAACTGCGGCGCGCGTCTGCGACAGACACCGGAGGTCTGGTAAACGCCGTTCCATAAATAGAATAAGGCCCCGCCAGATGGCGGGCCTTGTCTTTTCGTGATCGCCCTACTTTACGCCGAGTTCCGCCAGCTTACCAACCACCAGACGGCGCAGCACCGCCTCACTGGGCCGCAGCTGCGCGATGGCATCAGGCACCGACTCGCGGGCATAGGTGACGGCCTGCTCGACCAGCACATCCTTTCCGGCGTCGGCTCCGTCCTCGATGGCGGCGCGGATACCGCTCATCAACGCGCTGTGCAGGGCCTCGCGGTGGCGGGCCTCGATCTCAAGGCCGAAGCGCTGCTTGGCCACCTGCGCAGCGCCGCCGATCAGAACGGTAAGGAGCAAGCTCAGGCCACTGATCAGCGCGGGCTGAAGCTGTTGCAGAATGTCATTCCAGTTCATGGGTTAGTCCTCTGTTTTAAAGTGGGAAGAAAACGGCCGGCGGATTAGTCCGCCAG